>JAUSOU010000161.1 GCA_030656095.1 Thermovirgaceae bacterium
ACGGGAAAACCGTATGCACGGTTTGATGAGGGGGAACAGGCTAACTTGATTATGCATCGGCTAGTGAGGCACCGCCAAACGAAAGAGGCGGATACAGATAGGCTGGCGCTAAGGTCAAAAAGCCTGTTCTCTACTCTACCCCCAATCCGCGTTCCTGTGGATGCAGGGTAGGACGCAGAGAACACAGAGGGAAACCTTTGTATGGTTAAGTTCAATAAAACTCTTAATAAAGAGGTTCTAATATCCCGATCTCCAGCTAGGCCAAAGCAATTACCCTGATGCAAGGAAAATGGCCTGGATTTGGTTTTTAACATAAAACTTCTGGTTTTCTCTGTGGCCCTGCCGCATAAAGCAGCGGCACTTCGTCTGTGTCCTACCCTGCATCCACAGGAACGCGTATTGGGGCACCTTGTCTGTGGTGAAAGGCGCGGGTTTTAGTTTTTCGGTTTTTTTTAACCTGGAAATCCCTGTTGTACCAGATTTGGATTTTGAGTTCTTGTCTCACCCATCTGCTAATTGCATACATAAGGTTGAAATCAAGCCCTGAATTTTCAAGCAGGAATATCTTCTATGACAGGCTCAATTATGTTGTTCGTCTCTCTGCTTTCATAGAAATGATCGTTTTTTATCATGGACCAGATCACTCTTACCATGTGCCGCCCCAAAGCCCGTATAGCCTGGTTGTGTTTTTTACCCCATGGTTTGGCCTTGCTGCTTTGCAGTTCCCGCCATTCCTGTCTTCTGTAGCCTGCCTCCTGTTTCCTTCCCGCAGGAACGGCGGGACCTTGTGTTTTTATATCCTATCTTCTTGACTCTCTCCCCTGTTAGACTGACAATGGATTACGTATTGTCAGGGATGGGGTTTGTTCTTCGACGGCTCCCGGGGGGGACCCATGACAAGAACTGATAGCGTAATTCTGGATCTGGATGACAGCCGCATTGTCATTCCAAAAGACAGAAGGCTGCGGAAGGTATACCTTGAGTTCAGTTCGAGATGCAACCTGAGCTGTCCCATGTGCTTCCGCGAATCCTGGACCGAACCCCAGGGCGACATGGATTGGGCCCTGATGTTGAAGCTTGTCTCCTGCCTGCATGAATTCCCCGATCTTGAAACAGTACACTTCCTGGGCATCGGCGAACCGTTCTGCAACCCCCTTCTTTTCGAGGCCGTTCGCGTTTTGAAATCGGCAAGGCTGCGCGTCCGCATAACCACGAACGCCACCATGCTGGACGCCGCCGCGGCCGAGGCCCTCGTGGCTGCGGGAGTCGATGTCGTCGACCTCTCGGTGGAGGCGGAGAACGTCCCCTGGCCGGGGAGGGCCAACAGCATGGAAACTCTTGTCAGTGCCGCCGATGAGCTCTTCCGGGCTAAAAAGAAGAAGTGTTCGACGTTGCCGGATACGCGCATCGCCCTGGTTGTGACGCGCTCCAATCTCTCCCGGATCCCTGATATAATTCACGCCCTTCGCGGCAAGGGAATAAACGCTGCGTCGGTCAGCAACCTGCTCCCGACGGACATCAAGGCCGACGCGAACAGGCTCTACCCGGTCTCGCTTGAAGAGGAGGCCTCTATCCGGTCTAAACTCTACACGCAGATCCAGCATGCCGGCATCAGGCCGGAGCTGCCCCGGTTCGCTCTTTCGACCGAGCGTCACTGCGCCTTCGTAAGGTCGGAGTCATGTTTCACCAGGTGGGACGGCCTCATTTCTCCATGTCTTCGTCTCAGTCACGGCTACAGAGAGGTAGTTCTCGGCAGGGAAAAGGAAGTTGTCCCCTGGTTTTTCGGGGACATCAAACGGCAGACTCTGGCCGAGATCTGGGATGACCCGGGATATGTCAGCTTCAGGTGGAGGCTACGCAGGGCGCTCTATGCCTCTTGCCTGGACTGCAACCTCCTGAGGTCATGCGAGTACGCAAAGACGACCGAAAGTGACTGTTGGGGAGATTCACCAGGGTGCAGCGACTGCCTATGGGACAGAAACCTGATCCGCTGTCCCTGAACGGCCGTCGTCTCCGCGAATGGAAGGAAGGTGATGAACGGCTCCTGATGTCGGATAGGAAATTCCGGAATAGGAACCAATAGCGATAGCAACAGAGAAGAAGCAAAAAAACATGCGAAAGAATGGGGGGGAAAAAGGAACATGGAAGAGAAGAAGGTATTGAGAGTCAACCTTACGAAGGGGACGGTAAAAGAGGAGCCGATCAACAAGGAGTGGATGAAGCAGTACATCGGGGGGCGCGGCTATGCCACAAAACTTCTCTACGAGGAGTTGAAGAAAGGTACGGACCCGCTCTCCGAGGACAACATTCTGATCTTCGCCAACGGTCCCCTGACTGGTTCCAGCGTCCCAACCGGCGGCAGGTACATGGTTGTCACCAAGAGCCCCCTCACCGGCCTGATCGCGTCAAGCAACTCGGGCGGTTACTGGGGAGCCGAACTGGCGAGAGCCGGGTACATGCTCATCGTCGTCGAGGGCAAGGCAAAGAAGCCGGTCTACCTCTGGATCAAGGACGGCAAGGCGGAACTCCGCGATGCCGCTTCCCTCTGGGGCAAGGATACCCACCAGACGACCGATGCGATACTCAAGGAACTGGGCGACGACAAGGTCAAAGTCGCCTGTATCGGACCCGCAGGGGAAAAGCTCTCCCGCATCGCCTGCATAATCAACGACAAGCATCGAGCGGCCGGGAGAAGCGGAGTGGGGGCAGTAATGGGGTCGAAGAACCTAAAGGCCGTAGCGGTGAAGGGGAGCGGAACCTTCAAGGCTGCAAACCCCGAAGCGCTCAAGGAGACGCTCCGCGCCGGAATGCAGAAGATCAAGGAGAACGGCGTCACGGGCGAAGGTCTTCCGACCTACGGAACGGCCGTCCTCGTCAACATCCTCAACCAGCTGGGCAGCTACCCTCACAGAAACTTCCAGGAATCAGTGCACGACGAGGCCGAAAAGCACTCAGGAGAAAGGCTTGCCGAGACATTCCTTACCGGCAAAAGCAACTGCTTTGCCTGCCCGATCGGCTGCGGAAGGGTGACAGCGCTCAAGGACAAGCACGGAGAGGGGCCAGAGTACGAGACGCTGTGGGCCTTCGGAAGCAACTGCGGTGTTGCGGAACTGGAACCCATCATTCGCGCCAATTACCTCTGCAACGAACTCGGCCTGGATACCATCAGTGCCGGAGGGACCATCTCCGCGGCCATGGAGCTCTATGAAAAGGGGTACATCAAGAAAGAGGAGCTCGGGTCTGGCCCCGAACTGCGTTTCGGATCGGAAGAAGCCCTTGTCTACTGGACGGAAAAGATGGGCAAACTCGAGGGTCTGGGTGCCAAAATGGCCCAGGGAAGCCACAGGCTCTGCGAATCCTACGGGCACCCTGAGTTCTCCATTACGGTGAAGAAGCAGGAGCTTCCCGCCTACGATCCGAGGGGGATCCAGGGGATCGGCCTCACCTTCGCCGTCAGCAATCGCGGTGCGTGCCACGTCCGCGGCTACCTTATCTCCCCTGAAGTTCTCGGAATACCAGAGAAGCTCGATCCCTGGGCGACCGAAGGCAAGGCCCAGTGGGCAAAGATATTCCATGACCTCACGGCGGCAATAGACTCCTCGGGCATGTGCCTCTTCACCTCCTTCGCGCTCGGGGCCGACGAATACGCAGAGATGCTCAAGCACGGGGCGGGACTCGATCTCAACGCCGAAAGCCTTCTCGTGACCGGGGACCGGATATGGAACATCGAGCGGCTCTTCAACCTCAGGGAGGGGCTCGACCCTGCGAAGGACGATACGCTGCCCACCAGGCTTCTCACAGAACCGATCCCGGCAGGTCCAGCCAAAGGGAAACTCAGCAAGGTAAAGGATATCATCCCCGAGTACTACAAGCTTCGAGGGTGGGATGCCAAGGGTGTTCCCACGCCCGCCAAACTGGCGGAACTCGGGCTGAAATAGGTACGGGTGTCAATGACGCGGGTCTCCTTCTTCGGCATGGTCCGTGACATCATCGGCGAAAAGGAGACGCAGATCGCCGGCGGTGATTCGGTCAAAAGCCTGCTTCAAGCCCTTTCGGAAAGGTACGGTGTCAGTTTCGGAGAGAAAGTTCTCAAAACCCCGGAGCGGGATATGGATCTGATCCTTCTCCTGAACGGCAGGCATATAGAACATGTCGGAGGATTGTCGGCTCCCGTGAAGAACGAAGATCATCTGACTGTCTTCCCGCTCGTGGGCGGAGGGTAATAAAACAACGATAGCCTCAGAGCAACTTCTTTCGTCAGAGGGCCCTTTTGCGTTGCGAGAGGGCCTTTTTTAAGCCCATGTGTTCGAAGTGCATGGCAGGTGGTGAATGTTTTCGTGAAAACAGGGAGCATCGAGATCCGAGGAGTTTCACGGGAGGATATAGAATCCTACTTCCTTGAATCCGGCTGGGAGAATATCTCCCCGGGAATGTGGAGCTTCGGCGGCGGCAGGGTCGAGATCGGGGACTTTGAAGAAGTGTCCCTTGGTTCCATAAGGCTTCCTTCGGTTACACTTGTTTTCAGGCTCAGGAAGAGCGCGTTCGACGAAGTGCTCTCCACCTTCCGTGCGCGGTTTTTGCGAGCCGGAGGGTAGGCCCGGGGGGATGAAGTGGCTCGAAGGAGGATAGACCTCAGGATCGGCGTCAACCCTGCAGCCGCGGGGTTTGAATGCGCTGCGGTTGCAACGGAAGCCCATCGTCGCATCATGCGGAATTACGCCTCCCCGCTGATGCTCGGTCCCGACCCGTCACCGGAACTTCTGGAAATGATGATGCACATGTTCACGGAGGAGGAGGCGGAGATAGTCCGGCACCTCCCCCCCTTAAGGCCGCGGACCGCAAGGGCGGTTTCTGCGAAGGCGGGTCGGCCTGTCGATGAGACCGTCAGGATACTTGACTCCCTTGCTCTGAAAAAGCGTGTCATCCTGGCGAGCGGTGATCCCCGTAAATACACCATTCTTCCGATCGTTCCCGGGACGTTCGAGATGGCCCTTATGACCCCCGATCTCTCCACGCGGACCCGCTGGCACGCGGAGTTTGCCAGGCTTTTCGAAAAAATATGGGATGAGGGATACATCGTCCGCTATACCCGCTCCATCAAGCCGGGAATAAGGTATCTTCCCGTCCAGGGAGTATCCGGTTCTCTTCTCAACGCGTGCCCCTCCGAACGGATGGAGGAGATCATCAAGCCGTACAGTGAATTTGCCGTGGGGATGTGCCAGTGTCGCATGGCCATGAACCTGGTGGACAGGGGGTGCGGACGTCCCCTCGAAAACTGTGTCGTGATGGGCCCGGGCGCGGAGAAGTTCATCGACCGCGGGCTGATGCGCCGCACCAATGCCGCAGAGGTCCTGGCAATAAAGCGTGACGCGGAGGAGCACGGCTGTGTGAGCTGGACGATGAGCGACATAGGCGGGGTACCGCGCGGCAACTCGAGCTGTTCGTGCTGCGGATGCTGCTGCCACGCGATGCGGAGCATCAGCCAGTTCAACTTCCCCGCGATGATAAGCCCGCCCCGTTTCCTGCCAGTTCTTGACAGGGGAAAGTGTGTTCTCTGCGGCGCATGCGTTACAGCCTGCCCCATGGGTGCATGGTCGATCGCCGGAGGTTCGCTTGTGTTCGACTCCGCGAGGTGCATCGGATGCGGCCTCTGCGTCGTGGCCTGCAAAAAGGGGGCAATGACCCTCAGTGAAGCCGGGAATTCCCCCCGGAACGCACCGGGGTGGTTCAGATTCTTCCTCGACAACGCTCCCGGGTACCTTTCAAACGCCTTCCATGTCTGGGTGCGAAGACGCCTGTTTCAGGGTTGAAGTAAAAACTGACAGAAAAAGCGTATATACTTTTTACAGGGAGGTGGATCAAGTGAAGGATTTCGAGAAAATGGGCTCTTTCTACCTGGGAAAACGGGTGGATGACGCTTCCGGGTCGATGACCGGAGACCTAGTCCTTTACGACGCCAAAGACCTCACGACCCACGGGATCATCATAGGAATGACGGGAAGCGGCAAGACGGGACTCGCGCTCTCTCTCATCGAGGAGGCGCTGATCGACAACATCCCCGTGATCGCCATCGATCCGAAAGGGGACATCCCCAACCTTCTGCTGACCTTCCCCCAGTTTCGTCCCGCGGATTTTCGCCCCTGGATAAGCGAACAGGAGGCGGCCCGCAAAGGGATGTCTCCGGACGAGTTCGCTGAAAAGACCGCGGCAGACTGGAAGAACGGCCTTGCCGAGTGGGGGATCGACGGAGCGCGGATCGAGAAGATGCGCAACTCGGTGGACATGACGGTCTACACCCCGGGCAGCTCCGCCGGAAGGATGGTCAGCATTCTTCACTCGTTCGACGCTCCCCCGGATGCGATAAGATCAGATGGTGATCTCTTCCGTGAGAGAATACAGACGACGGCTGCAAGCCTCCTTTCCCTGATGGGTATCGATGCCGACCCTCTCACGAGCCGGGAACACATACTGATCTCAAAGATCCTCGAAGAGAAGTGGACCAGCGGCCACTCCCTCGATATCCCTTCCCTGATCGAACTGATCCGGGTTCCGCCCTTCCGTGTAGTGGGAGTGCTGGACCTCGAGACCTTCTACCCCTCCTCCGCGAGGATGGAACTCGTTCTGAAACTGAATAACCTTGTGGCGGCCCCTTCATTCGGGCCGTGGATGGAAGGGGAGCCGCTCGACGCGGCGAAGTTCCTCTACACCTCTGACGGAAGGCCCAGGGCTTCTATCTTCACAATAAGCCACCTGTCGGAGCGCGAGAGGATGTTCTTCGTCTCGCTCCTGCTCAACGAAATACTGGGTTGGGTGAGAACCCAGCCGGGGACATCCAGTCTTCGCGCCATCCTATACATGGACGAGATATTCGGCTTCTTCCCGCCCGTCCAGAACCCTCCGTCCAAGACCGTTCTTCTGACCCTTCTCAAGCAGGCCAGGGCCTACGGCCTCGGAGTGCTGCTTGCTACGCAGAACCCCGTGGACCTTGACTACAAGGGGATATCCAACACGGGAACATGGTTCATCGGCCGTCTCCAGACCGAGCGCGACAAGATGCGGATCCTCGAGGGGCTTAAGGGCGTATCTGAAAAGGGGTTTCCGTTAACCGAACTGGACAGGATGATATCCAGTCTCGGCAAGCGCGTATTTCTGCTGCACAATGTCCACGAGGACGAGCCCGTCCTCTTTCAGACAAGGTGGGCCATGTCCTATCTCGCCGGACCTGTCACCAGGGAGCAGATACGCTCGATAAACGGCCCTCCCACGGCTGCCACCCCAGGTGAGAGAGCCCATATTTCAGAACCGGCAATATCTCCCGCCGCAAGGCCCATACAGGAGGTTCTTCCCCCCGGAGTGGTGTCTGTCTTCCTCCCTGTCTCTCCGGGAAGTGAGGCCGAATATGCGCCGTTTCTGGGAGCGTTCGCGAGAGTTCACTTCAGCGACGCAAAACAGGGTATAGAGCAGACCAGAACAGTGGCTTATGCCGCCGAAATGAGCGACGGACCGGTCCCGGTCGATTGGGAGAACTCATTCGAGATAGCCGTCGATCCCTCCACCCTGTCGCAGGGGATGCCTTCCTCGGTTATGTCCTCCGTACCAACGGCGGGGCTTGACCCGAAAGCCTACACAAAATGGGGCAGGGATTTCCTTAAATGGCTCCCCAACAACAGCGCGATGACGGTAATGACCTGCCCCGCCATGAAGGAGTCCGCCAGGCCGGGGGAGTCGAAGGCCGATTTCGCAGCCCGTATTGCGATGTCGCGCCGGGAACAGAGGGACGCTGCCGTGGAAAATATCCGAAAAAAATACGCCTCGAAGATAACCACGCTCCAGAACCGGCTCATGAGGGCGGAGCAGGCAGTCGAAAGGGAATCCGAGCAGGCAAAGAACAAGAAAATGGAGACAGCCATATCGTTCGGAATGGCACTAGCGGGGGCTTTTCTGGGGAGAAAGATCAACACCTACTCCGCGTCGCGTGTGGGAACCGCCGTGACAAAGGCCGCACGGCTGAAAAAGGAGACGGGCGATGTTGACAGGGCGAAGGATACGGCTGAGTCTGTCCGGCTGGAGATGGCGGAGCTTGAGCGCCAGCTCGAAGATGAGATCAAAGGCACCGGTTTCGGAGAGACCCTCGAGACCGGCATCCAGGAGAGCTTCATCCGTCCCAGGGCTTCGGATATGACTGTCGTGCTTCTGGGTCTTTTGTGGCTCCCGTACGCAAAAAACCCGCAGGGAGGCCTTGCGCCGCTCTGGAACCAGGTGAAATAATCCTGGCAATAACAAAGATCAAGGACTTGAGCCTGAATAAGGCGGTTTTTGGAAGGTCCGGATGAAGAGAAAAATTATTGCGCTTATTGCTGTTTTGGCTCTTATGTCGGGTGGGCTCTGGGCGTTCATCAGATCGCCGCAGGAAAAACGCCCTGTCCCTGGAGCGGCTTCAGATAGGGGCATCTTCGAAGCCAGTCCTGAAGAAAAGAACCAGGCTGCGGGTGCCCCATCAGTCCGCCAGACAGAAACGGATGAAACCTGGCAGTTCCGTTCCGTAGAAGGAGAGCCATTCAGCCGGAGTGATCTTGAGGGGATCAAGCCCGCATCGTCCGGGACAGTTTCAGAAAAATCCGGACCGGCCGTTTTTGACCTGGGAACCATCCATCCGGTTGTCAAGAAGACGGCTGAGCAGGCGCGTGAGCTTGTCGGGGAACTCGACAGGAAGACACTTGATGCAACCACGAAGGTGCTTGAAAAGATCCCCCTTGTGGATATTCGCCCTGACAAGGCAGAGTTGCGGCCATCGGGGGACGGCCTGAAGCTGACTCTGACGATGGATCCGGAGGATATCCGGTTCGGGAAAAAACAACAGACCGCGCCGGAGGGCAAGATCACTTCGGAGGATATTACGGCAAAGGAAGATTAGTAATATTAAAAGGGTTCCCCGGCCGATGGGGAGGTTGTATGATCGCAGAATGGAACAAATAGACACAGGAGGTGGAGTAAAGATGAAAAAGATCGTAGCAACCCCGAATGCGCCCGCCGCGCTTGGTCCCTACAGCCAGGCCGTATGGGCCAATGATATCCTCTTTGTATCGGGGCAGATCTGCCTCGACCCCAAAACCGGGGAGATGGCAGGAAAAAACGCCGCGGAGCAGGCAGAGCAGGTATTGAAGAACCTCGGTGCCATACTTGAGTCCCAGGGACTTTCGTTTGCGAACGTTGTCAAGGCGACGGTATTCGCGAAGGACATGAATGATTTCAAGGCCGTCAACGATGTCTACGCGAAATATTTTACCGCAGAACCCCCGGCCCGGGCCTTCGTCGAGGTTGCCCGGCTTCCCAAGGACGCCCTTGTCGAGATCGAGGTTATCGCCGTAAAAGGCTGATGCATTGACAAACAGTCGAAAAATACGTACTGTTTTACCAGCCGGTTAAACAAACGGCGGATTCTGTTGTATGGGAGGCATTGTTTAAATGCAGGGAACAGTCAAATGGTTCAACGAAGCTAAGGGTTACGGTTTCGTCACCCCGGACGAGGGCAACGACGTCTTCGTCCACTTCAGCGCGATCCAGGGAGATGGGTTCAAGACGCTTGCAGAAGGGCAGCGTATCGAGTTCGAGGTAGTCCAGGGGGATAAGGGCCCCCAGGCGGCCAACGTAGAGAAGATTTCCTGACCCTACCCTGAGACAAAGACAAAAGATTTTGGGGGATTTGCGGCGGCTCCGTATCCGGATGCCGCCGCTTTTTTCTTAAGTGGTACGAAGTTTTCATTCAAATCCCCCCGATTTTCTCTGGAGGCTTGCCAGAAAGCCCGTGTTGATGCGATAATCGCCATAAATCAGGTCCTTTTCCGAGAGGAGGAAAAATGAGTGAACAAGACCGAACTGATCCAAGCCGTAGCGAAAGCAGCGGGTTTGAGCAACAGCAAGGCGACGCATGTCGTTTCAACGATCATCGGTGAGATCGGAGGCGCCCTGGCCAAGGGAGACAAGGTCCAGATAGCCGGTTTCGGCACCTTTGAGGTGCGACAGCGCGCTGCCAGAGAGGCCCGCAACCCTCAGGACCCCACGAAGAAGGTCAAGGTTCCGGCGAGAAAAGTCCCCGCGTTCCGCGCCGGCAAGGCTCTTAAGGACAAAGTCAGCTAAGAATAGGCTTTTTTTGATCGTTGCCGCCCCGAGAGGGGCGGTTTTTTTATCCGTGAATCGGGGCGCTAAAACCCTAAAGGCGTAAACGGTGGGGGCGGTCCCGGTTCACCCGCGTCCCGAGTTACGAGTTACGTGTAATGTCTGGACGGTTTCGGCTTTTCTGTTTAGGATTAAAAGGCAGGACATCATACGTCAGGATGTGGAATTATGACGGAGCGCTCAAAACACCAGAACGATGAGTTCCCGGTCCTGGAAGGCATCCCGGGGAGAGTTTTTTTCGAGCACTCCGGCGCGTTGAACATGCTCGTTGCCTCCGACACCACCCTCTTGGCCTCGGTCGATGCAGCATTTTATATTTTCAGGGAGAAGGAGTTGGTGATATGAAGAACGTTCTTAAACGAAAACTAGCCAACGGGGAAGTTGTAATAGGGCCCTTCGCGGGGCTCAACTGCCCGGATCTGATAGAGATAATGGGGATCGCCGGGTTCGATTTCTGCGTTATCGACACCGAGCACGGCCCGATGAACCCGGAGTCGATCCAGCACCTTGTCCGCGCGGCGGAGCTCTCCGGGATGACACCCATAGTGCGGGCGCCGCGTGCGGAAGCCGTAGACATTCTCAAGGTACTGGACATTGGGGCGCAGGGGATCCATGTCCCCCAGGTCAACAGCCGAGAAACGGCGGTGGATGTCGTCAAGGCCGCGAGGTATCACCCCGAGGGGATGCGCGGGGTGGCTGTTCCGAGGGCCCTCTCCTACGGACTGAAGCCGCTGGGGGAGGTGTTGTCCGAAGCCAACAGGGAAGTGCTGTTGATCGTGCACTGCGAGAACGCCGAAGGGCTCGAACGGCTTGATGAAATAGCTTCGGTCGACGGGATAGACCTCATCTTCGTGGGTCCTTATGACCTCTCGCAGTCGCTGGGAGTTCCGGGCGATATATTCCATCCTTCGATGGTAAAGGCGGTTTCGCGGGCTCTCGACGCGATAAC
>JAUSOU010000166.1 GCA_030656095.1 Thermovirgaceae bacterium
TCAAGTCCCCTCACAAGGACAAGGATGCCAGGGAACAGTTCGAAATGAGGACTCATAAGAGACTCATAGACATAATCGACCCGACGCAGAAGACTATGGAGTCGCTTATGCAGCTGAATATCCCCTCCGGAGTGGATATCCAGATCAAGCTTTAACCGGGGAGCAATGGGCTGAAAGGAGAGAGATGCGACAAATGAGCATGGGAATTCTTGGTCGCAAGCTGGGCATGACCCAGATATTCGACGAAAAAGGGCAGTCGATACCGGTAACCGTGGTAGAGGCTGGTCCGTGCAGTGTGGTTGCTGTCCGGACCATTGCCAGCAATGGCTATTCCTCTGTCAGTCTCGGGTTTGGAGACGTAAAACCCGGGAAGCTGACAAAGCCTTACAGGGGCGTATTCGAAAAGAATGAGCTTGAGCCCAAGAGGTGGATCCGTGAATTCCGGATCGAGGAGACCGAAGAATTCGAGATCGGAAGCGTCGTGTCGGTCGCGCTCTTTGAAACGGGCGATACGGTGGATGTAGTTGGCAAGAGCAAGGGAAAGGGTTTCGCCGGCGTCATCAAGCGCTATCACTTTCAGGGCGGCCCGGCAAGCCATGGAGCATCGAAGTTCCACAGGCAGCCAGGATCGTCCGGGTCAAGCAGTTATCCCGGACATATCTTCAAAGGAAAGACAATGCCAGGCAGAATGGGCGGCGGACGGGTCACCGTCAAGAACCTTTCTATAGCCGGCATTGATCCCGAAAACAACCTTCTGCTTATCAAGGGCGCCATACCCGGCCCGAGAAACGGACTCATAATGATCCGTAAGCAGAACGGGGCACCAAAGTAAGGAGGCAGAGATATCATGCCGACTGTGAAAGTTGTTAATTTCCAGGGAGAAGTGGTCGGAGAGAAGGCGCTTTCCGACTCCGTTTTCGCCGCTCCCGTGCATGTGCCTGCTATGCACCAGGTGGTCGTTGCACAGCAGGCCAACGCCAGACAGGGCACCCATTCAACCAAGACGCGCGCAGATGTCCGGGGCGGGGGAAGAAAGCCCTGGAAACAGAAGCATACCGGAAGGGCGCGGCACGGGAGCAGAAGATCCCCGATCTGGGTTGGCGGCGGAGTCACGCACGGTCCGCACCCCAGGGACTACCACCAGAAGGTGAACAGGAAAGTAAGGCGTCTCGCTCTCAGAAGCGCTCTTTCGCTCAAGGTCAGCGAGGGCAGCCTGATTCTTCTGGACAGGATCAACCTGGAGAAGCCCAGCACAAAGGGAATGACCGGCTTCCTTTCAAATATCGAGGCCGGCAAGAAGCCGCTGATCATGGTCAGCGAGAGCAACCAGGCAGCTTACAAGTCCGCCGGCAACATTCCCGGCGCGATGCTCCTTCACGTCGACAGCATCAACGTCTACGACATCCTGAACCACAGGCACCTGATCCTTACCCTGGATGCCGCCCAAAAGATCGAGGAGGTGTACGGGGCATGAAGGAAATGCCGCAGGATATCATCCTCAGACCGGTGATCACGGAGAAGAGCAGCCGGCTTATGGAGCAGAACAAATATACCTTCGAAGTACACCCCCGGGCCAACAAGATAGAGGTCAGGAATGCTGTAACTTCGCTCTTCAAGGTGAAGGTCGTCAAGGTCAGCACGATCTATGTGAGATCCAAGCCCAAAAGAATGGGCGCCTTCCTCGGCAAGTCAAGATCGTGGAAGAAGGCTGTAGTTACCGTCGCGGCCGGTGAGCGCATCGAGTTCTTTGAGGGCGCTAACGCGTAGGCGGGGAGGATATCGAGATGGGCATCAAAAAATACAAGGCTTATACACCAGGGCGAAGAACCATGACGACCTCCACTTTCGAGGAGATCACGAAAAAGGAGCCGGAGAAGTCCCTCGTAGAGACTCTGAAGAAGACCGCCGGGCGAAACAATCTCGGAAGGGTCACAATGCGTCACCGCGGCGGAGGCTGCAAGAGACTCTACAGGATCATTGACTTCAAACGCGACAAGATGGCTGTTCCAGGCAAGGTCGCTTCCATCGAGTATGATCCGAACCGTTCGGCAAGAATAGCGCTGATCCATTACGTGGACGGAGAAAAGAGATACATTCTCGCTCCGGTAGGACTTGGCGTTGGCGACACCATCACCGCCGGACCGGATTCGGATATCCGCCCCGGGAACGCGATGAAACTGAAGGATATCCCGGTGGGTACCTTCATCCACAACATCGAACTCGAGCCTGGCCGGGGCGGTGTCATGGTACGCTCCGCCGGAACTTCGGCCCAGCTCATGGCCAAAGAGGGCAAGAAGGCATTCATAAGGCTTCCAAGCGGGGAGCTTCGTCTGGCGCTTCTTGAATGCATGGCCACCATCGGCCAGATAGGAAACGAGGATCATGAGAACCTCACCTACGGCAAGGCCGGAAAGACTCGCTGGCTGGGGCGGCGTCCCCATGTAAGGGGAATGGTCATGAACCCCGTCGACCATCCGCTCGGCGGAGGCGAGGGACGCAGCAAGTCGAACAAGCATCCGGTATCTCCTTGGGGCACGCCCGCCAAGGGATATAGAACCCGCAAACGCAAGCCGTCCGATATATTCATCGTGCGGCGTCGTTTCGAGAAGTAGCGGCAGGGAGGGACGGTAATGGCTCGTTCCACGAAAAAGGGACCCTTCATCGAACAGAAGCTTCTCCGCAAGGTCGAGGTCATGAACGGCGAGGGAAAGAAGAAGGTAATCAAGACGTGGTCCAGGCGCTCAACCATCGTTCCGGACATGGTCGGACATACGATCGCCGTTCACAACGGCAGGATTCATATTCCGATCTATATAAGCGAGAACATGGTCGGTCACAAGCTTGGGGAGTTCGCACCCACGCGAAAGTTTGGCGGTCACGCTGGGCAGGAACGCTCCACCCGCGTCCGTTAGGAGGGGCTGTTTATGGAAGCTAAAGCCATTGCAAGGCAGGCGCGAGTAACGCCGACCAAATCAAGACAGGTCCTCACGCTGATCCGCGGGAAGAAAGCGGGAGTTGCGCTTGACGCGCTCCGCTTTACCCCGAAAGTAGCGGCGCGGGTCATAGAAAAGGTTTTGAAAAGCGCAATCGCAAATGCCGAGCACAACTATGGAATGGATATGGATCGACTGGTCATCGTAAGGGCTTATGCCGACCAGGGTCCATCGATGAAGCGATGGCAACCGGTTTCAATGGGCAGGGTGCACGGCTACAAGCACCGCACCAGCCATATCACCGTTGTGGTTGCCGAACGCTAAGGAGGGTTGACCGTTGGGCCAGAAAGTTCACCCTGTTGGGTTTCGCCTCGGAGTGGTCCGCGACTGGGAATCAAGATGGTACGCAGGCGGCAGGGATTATGCGGTTAAACTGCACGAGGACCTCAAACTGAGGGAATGGATCATGAAAAGGTGGTCCCATGCGGGGATATCAAAGGTCGAGATCGAGCGCATAGGAAAGGTCATTCGTTTTACCATCTGGACCGCCCGGCCTGGTGTCGTGATCGGCAAGGGCGGGACTGAGATACAGAAGATCCGGGAGGAGATCCAGACGTTGACCGGCAGCAAGGTCATGATAAACGTCCAGGAGATCAAGAACCCCGACAAGGAAGAGCAGATAGTGTCCGAAGGAGTTGCATCAGCTCTTGAGAGAAGGGTCAGTTTCCGGAGAGCCATGAAGCAGTCCATCTTCCGGGCGATGAAATCCGGGGCACAGGGCATCAAAATCCAGTGCAGCGGAAGACTCGGAGGAGCGGAGATAGCCCGTACCGAATGGTACCTCGAGGGGCGTCTTCCTCTTTCGACCCTAAGGGCCGACATCGATTACGGTTTTGCCGAGGCCAAGACGATCTACGGCGTGATCGGCATCAAGGTCTGGATATACAAGGGACAGGCCGTACGGCCTGCCCCTGCCGGAACCCAGGGTACGGTTGAGAGGAGGTAAACGGAAATGCTGATGCCGAAAAGGGCAAAATACCGCAAGCCTTTCCGACGCCCCCTCAGCGGAACCGCCAAGGGGGGAAAAACCGTGGCGTTCGGAGAGTATGGTCTTCAGGCTCTCGAGTGCGCATGGATCACAGCCAGGCAGATAGAGGCGGTGCGAGTCGCGATATCCAGAAAGATGCGCAAGGGCGGAAAGACATGGATCAGGATTTTCCCGGATCACCCTTTTACCAAGAAACCTCTGGAAACGAGAATGGGGAAGGGTAAGGGCAACCCCGAGTTCTGGGTGGCTCCCGTCAAGAGGGGCAGGATTATGTTCGAAATAGCCGGAGTTCCGAGGGAGGTTGCCGAGCTGGCATTCCTGTCGGCTTCCCACAAGCTGCCGATCAAGGTTCGGCTGGTCTCCCGTGATGGAATGGGTGGTGAATAAGGATGAATGCCAGGGAACTGCGTGAATTATCCTTAGAGGAACTGACTGACAAGCACAAGCAGTTCAAGGAAGAACTTTTCAATCTCCGTTTCCAGCACGCCATCGGGCAGCTCGGAAACACCGGGCGCATCGGGGAAGTCAGGAAATCCATAGCCAAAGTACTGACGGTGATGCGGGAAAAGGAGATCGGGCTGAAACGCCCGGTGTAGGGGGGGACAGGCAATGGAGGACAGGATCATCTCGCGCAAGACACGTGTGGGCATCGTCGTCAGTGACCGTATGTCCAAGACCGTGGTAATAAAGGTTGACCGCATGGCCAAGCACCCTCTCTACGGCAAGCCCGTATTGAGGAGCAAGAAATTTATGGCCCATGACGAGGAAGAGGCCTGCCGCCTAGGGGACAGGATCCGCATCGAGGAGACACGTCCGCTCAGCCGCCGAAAATGCTGGCGGGTCGTCGAGATAATCGAGCGCGCGCCGGTTTTTGGCGGAAGCCAGGAGAAGGAGGCGTAATCGATGATCCAGCTCCGGACAATGATGAAGGTTGCCGATAATTCCGGCGCAAAAAAGATAATGTGCATTCAGGTTCTTGGCGGAAGCCGGAGACGTTACGCCACGGTGGGCGATATTGTGGTCGCATCCGTCAAGGAAGCCATCCCCAACAGCAACGCCGGGAAGGGCGAAGTCGTCAAGGCCGTGATCGTCAGAACAAGGAAAGAGGTCCGCAGGCGCGACGGTTCATATGTCAGGTTCGACGACAACGCGGCGGTCCTCATTGACAACAATGGCGACCCACGGGGAACCCGTATTTTTGGTCCCGTGGCCCGCGAGTTGAGGGAAAAACGGTTCATGAGGATCGTCTCCCTGGCTCCGGAAGTCGTGTAGGAGGACTTCGGCAATGAGCAAAATGCGTATCCGCAAGGGTGACCGGGTTCATGTGATAAACGGTAAGGATAAGGGGAAGGAAGGGAAGGTACTCCGGTATTTTCCCGTAAGGGACATGGTCCTGGTCGAAGGGGTCAACGTGATGACCAAGCACGTCAAGCCATCGGCAAAAAACCCCCAGAGCGGGATCATCAAGCAGGAGGCTCCCATTTACTCCAGCAAAGTCAAGTTAGTCTGCACTGCGTGCGGCGCGGCGACCAGGGTTGGCCGGGCCTTTCTTGAGAACGGCCGCAAGGTTCGCGTCTGCAAGGCGTGCGGCGAAATTATCGATAAGGCGTAACGGGGAGGCGACGGGATTATGCCGCGTCTGGCGGAATTGTTCAAAAACGAGATAACAGGACGCCTGCAGAAGCAGTTCGGATACTCGAATATCATGCAGGTACCGAGAGTGCAGAAGGTTGTCGTTAATATCGGAGTAGGCGAAGCAAAGGTCGACTACAAGTTCATGGAGACTTCCCTGGCCGAACTGCGCACCATTACCGGCCAGCAGCCCATGATGAAAAGAGCTAAACGCTCGGTGGC
>JAUSOU010000015.1 GCA_030656095.1 Thermovirgaceae bacterium
CTTAGCCTGCTTGAGGATAGGCCCCGTCTGGAAGTAGTATCCGTTGACCATTACCAGGTCGGGGGCAAGCTCCTTGATCTTTGAAAGGTACGGCTTGAAATCCTTCTCCGGGAACGGATATGCCTGATCGTAGACTACTTCGACTCCCGGGGCGTTCTTCGCAAGATATTCCTTGAATCCCTTCGAAAGAGTCCTGCCGAAGTCTATATCGGAGTAGAGAAGGGCGATCTTTTTGGCTCCGAGCAGCTCGGTTGCGACCTTGGCGGCGGCTTTACCCTCTACGTCAGCCAGGAAGCCGTTCCTGAAGCAGTAGTCTCCCGCCAGGGTGACATCGGGGTGAACGGCGTAGGCCGCTACAAACGGCATCTCCTCTTCCTGGAAGATAGTTGCCACCGCCCGGCTCGGCATACTGTAGGAGCCGCCGACCACGGCGACAACCTTGTCCTGGCCGATAAGCTTGTGCGCCAGGGCGACCGCTTCCTTTGCGTCGGCCCGGTCGTCGTAGTAGACCAGTTCAAGTTTCTTGCCCAGGATCCCGCCTTCCGCGTTGACGTTATCGACCGCTATCTTGAGAGAGTTGAGAGCGCTGAGGCCATCTGCCGCAGCCGGTCCCGTGAGCGGTACAAGAGCCCCGATCTTTACCGTGTCAGCCGCGAAAACCGCTCCGGCTGCAAGACCGAGAACAACGACTGCGACCACTGCAACACGCGTAAACCTTCCAGGCATATTATCCACCTCCAGGATAAACTGATTTAATTCCCTTGATATATTCTACTCCTCCTTGTCAAGAAAGAGGAGTAATGCCGGTGTTGGCTCCTCAGGCTCCCAGATACGACTTTTTTACGGCGGGATCCTCTTTCAGGGTTTGAGCATCGCCATGGAGAGAGATAACGCCGGTCTCAAGAACATAGGCCCTGTGGGAGATGGAAAGAGACGCCAGGGCGTTCTGTTCCACCAGCAGGATGGTCAGGTTCTCCTCTTTGTTGAGGTATCGCAGCACGTCGAAAACCTTGTCTACTAGAATCGGCATCAGCCCCATTGAGACCTCGTCAACCAGAAGCAGTTTGGGCTGCGAAACAAGCGCTCTCGCTATCGCGAGCTGCTGCTGCTCTCCACCCGAAAGAGTCTGGGCGAGCTGTTTCGACCGCTCCTTCAGAACGGGGAAGAGATCGTATGTCCATGAGAGGCGCGAGGGGACATCTGTTTTGTTTTTCAGGCCGTAAAGCCCCGTCATGATGTTTTCGAGGACGGTCAGGAGGGGAAAAACCCTCGCCCTCTCGGGGACGATCCTTATCCCCAGCCGTGCCCTGTGGTGAGCGGGGAGGGCTGTTATATCATGGTCCTGATAGCTTATGGTCCCACCCTTTGCGGGAATGATCCCCATGACGGCGTTGAGTATGCTTGTCTTGCCGGCCCCGTTTGCGCCGATTATGGAGATGAGTTCTCCCTCTTCGATATGGAAGGAGACGCCGTGAACAGCCTCGACGTCCCTGTAGGAGATCCGCAGATCCTTTGCCTCAAGAAGCATTTTCGACACCTGCTTTTCCCAGATAGGCTTCAATTACGGCGGGATCCTTCTGGACGGTCAACGGCGATCCTTCGGCTATTTTGACCCCGTGATCCAGAACCACGACATTGCTTGATAGTGACATCGCTACCTTCATGTTGTGCTCGATGAGTAGAATCCCCGTTCCGCCGTCCCTG
>JAUSOU010000089.1 GCA_030656095.1 Thermovirgaceae bacterium
TCTTGTCATTCCGAGTCCTTTAGGGCGAGGAATCTCGCACTTGAACTAAATTGTCTTGAACCAGATCTCTCCCCGCCAGTTAGCGGGTTCGAGATGACAAGACTTTGATTCTTCGCGTCATGCGTTACCTGTTTCCGTCTATTATAATAAGCAGATGTCTTGGGTTCGGGAAACAGGGGCCAAGTGGAGGTGCAGAGATGTTTAAAATCAACCGGATCAGAATATCCGGATTTCGAAGACTTCAGGAAATGGACCTTCCGATGAAGACATTCATGGTATTGATCGGCGCAAATGGTGTTGGTAAAACCACCTTACTGGATGCTTTCTCCATGTTGTCTGCTTCCGCTTCCGGAAAACTGAATTCGACACTTTCCGGATTTGGCGGCATTGGAAACCTTTTGACGCGTGGCAGATGCTCAGAGATTTCTTTTTTTGTCGATATGGATATTCCAGGCCACCGTCCACTGGAATACGAACTCCATCTTGAGCCCAAAGGTACAGGTTACTCCATTTCCCGTGAAACTCTTTCACAAACAAGAGAAGGCTACGATGAGCCTTTCAAGCATATCGACTCATCGGATGGCGACATCCGATATTACGGAACAGAGGAGAAAAGTTTCGTTCGCCCTGACTGGGAACACAGCCCCTTGGAAACATCCCTGTCGCAAATCCCGAAAATGTATCGTCAACCGGAAGAACTACGACGCATTTTGGCTACCACCACTCAGTATCACGTATTGGATGTCAGTGCCAGGGCACCCGTAAAAATGCCCCAATCCATGAAGCCGGCCGTATTGCCCGGCCCGGATGGAGAAGACCTTGTGCCGTATCTCTACACTCTCCGGGAGAGCGACAGGGACAGATACGATGCCGTTATCGACTCACTGAGAGCGGCTTTTCCCGATTTGGAAGATCTGGGGTTTCCGCCTGTTGCGGCCGGAATGCTTGCAATGACGTGGAAAGACAGACAATTTGGTAAACCGATGTACATGAATGAACTGTCCGAGGGAACACTGCGTTTTCTTTGGCTCGTGTCACTGCTTCAAAGCCCGGATCTTTCGTCCATCACAATGATAGACGAGCCTGAAGTCAGTCTGCACCCGGAACTCCTGAGCCTTCTTGCAGAGACCATGAGGGAAGCCTCAAAACGCACCCAGCTGATAGTAGCCACACATTCCGATGGCCTTATACGCTTCTTGAATCCGGAAGAGGTCGTAGTCATGGACATTGATGAACAGGGCGGTGCGGTAGCAACATGGGCAGACTCTCTTGATGTCGAAAAATGGCTGGCAGAATACAGCCTTGACGAAATTTGGCGAATGGGCCGTATCGGTGGAAGGTCATGAAAATCACCATTATCGTAGAGGGTAAAACGGAAAAAGCCTTCATGCCCTGTCTTTCAGCTTTTCTGAGGTTACGCCTTGCGGGGAAAATGCCCAGATTGGATCCTTTCCCCTATGATGGAAGAATTCCCAAGGAATCGAAGCTTAGACGTGTCGTAGAAAATATGCTTCAGGGAAAGAATGCTTCAGATCATGTTATAGCCCTGACGGATGTCTATACCGGATCCGTTCCTCATGATTTCCGCGATGCGCAGGATGCAAAAGACAAGATGAGCCTTTGGGTCGGTGAAGAGAGAAGATTCCACCCTCACGCCGCACAATATGATTTTGAAGCCTGGCTATTGCCTTATTGGAGTACAATCCAAAAACTTGCAAGACACAATACAACCGCCCTCCCTCTTACAGAATAAAGGATATTTTCGAAGTGGGATCTTGCAGGGACAG
>JAUSOU010000032.1 GCA_030656095.1 Thermovirgaceae bacterium
AAAACAGGTTAGGCGGACTTTCAGCGCCCGCCCACTGGCGGGAGAATACATTCTCTGTAAAAACATTCCGAATGGATGGACATCCTCCCGGAACCCCCTTGGGAGGGCTCCGGCCGTCCAGCATGGAACTGATTGAGGAGAATACATTCTCTGTAAAAACATTCCGAATTGATGGACATCCTCCCGGAGACCCCTTGTAATATCCTGGACAAAGCCCGAAAATAAAACCAGCGCAAGAGTGCATCGAGTATGTATTCCAGCTTTAAAAAACTTCTCTGTTTTTTCTCATTAAAATGATCAAGGCAAGAATCAAACAAACAGGGAGACATCGTTGACGTTGAACTTTCATCTCAAATACCGCTTATCGTCTCTTTTCAGGTCATCCTTTCCATTCTTTTCAGATGAGGCTGAGGTTGTTCATCGACTGCCCCCGGGTCCTTGCATCCTTTTCATTCTGCTTCTGGCTTGCCTTGTTTTTCTATCTCCTGTTGCTCTTTCCGCCTCCGTACTCCCCGAAGGAGGAGTTATTTCTGCCGGTAACGGTTCCATAAGCCAAACGGACACCGACATGACGATAAACCAGACCTCGGAGAACATGATCATCGATTGGCAGGGATTCTCCATCGGCCCAGGCAACAGCGTAACCTTCGATCAACCCTCCAGCAGCGCGACCGCGCTCAACAGGGTCATCAGCAGTGAGGTCTCAAACATACAGGGCGCGCTGAAAGCCAACGGAAGGGTCTTCCTCATAAACCAAAGCGGAGTCATCTTCAGCAGTACCGCCCAGGTTAATGTGGGCGACCTTGTCGTCTCCACCCTGAACATCAGCAACGACGACTTCATGAGCGGCAACTACACCTTCAGCGGCGGCAGCCCCGGTAATATTGTCAATCGCGGCGATATCAGCGCGGCCGGAGGTGGATACGTGGTGATGATAGCCGCCAGAATAGAAAACACCGGCACTATCACGGCCAGCAGCGGCGGAGTGCTGATGGGTGCGGGGAGCAGGGTAGTCCTTGACCTTGGAGGGGCTGTAAAGCTCGAGGTCGAGGAAGCGGCCATCGATGCCCTCATCGAGCAGGGCGGAGCCATAAGGGCCGACGGAGGCCTGGTGTACATCTCCGCCAAGGCGGCGGGCGATCTCTCTTCCACAGTCATCAATCACACCGGCATCACCGAGGCCAGGACCATCGCAACAGGCGAAAAAGGCGAGATATACCTCATGGGCGGCATGAAAAACGACCGCATCGTGGTGGGCGGCACGCTCGACGCCTCGGCTCCCGAAGGCGACGGCGGCTTCATTGAGACATCTGCGGCAACTGTCAGGATAAATGACGACGTTAAGGTGACCACAAAGGCGGAAGGCGGAAAGACGGGGACATGGCTGATAGACCCGAAGGACTTCACCATCGCCGCCAGCGGCGGAGACGCTACAGGGGCGGCTATCTCAACTTCTCTGGCAACTAATAACCTTACGATCGAATCGACAGCAGGAAGCCAGGCCGGCAACGGCGACATCTTCGTCAACGACTCCATCACCTGGTTTCAAAACACGCTGACTTTGAACGCATGGCGCAACATCGAGATCAACCGCGAACTCTTCGGCTCGGGGTCCGCAAAACTAGCCCTGTACTTCGGCCAGGGCGCAGCGGTTTTGAACAACGCCGCTGCCTGCAGCATCAACGCACCCGTCAATCTGCCCGCGGGCTATAACTTCTCCACCAGACTGGGCAACGACAGCATCGTAAAGAACTACTACGTCATCACCGAACTGGGAGTCCAGAACGACACGACAAAGACAACCTTACAAGGCATGAAGAACAAACTAAATGGTTACTACGCCCTCGGTTCTGACATCGATGCTTCTCCGACTGCCGAGTGGGATGACGGGAAGGGCTTCGACCCGGTGGGTAATTATCTCAACTCTAATGCTAATTATCGTTTCTCCGGGTCATTCGACGGTCTTGGACATGCAATCTCCGGATTGACGATCAACCGTCCGGACAGCAATTTCATCGGCCTGTTTGGGTACACCACCGCTGCGGAGATTCGGAATGTCGGTATCAAAAACGGAAAAATCACCGGCAATAATTACGTCGGAGGGTTGGCGGCATATTTATCCAGCAATAGCGTGGTAACCAGCAGCTATGCGAATGTCGAAGTTGTCGGTAAAGGAGATAACTATACTGGCGGTCTCGTGGGGTTTGCAACAGGGAGCGAGATCTGCAATTCCTTTACTTCAGGAAGCGTTATCGGTTCCGGGAAATATGTTGGCGGGCTGGTCGGCCTGTTACGCACATCTTCTGTAGTTGAAAGTTCCTTTTCGTCTGCCGCAGTTACAGGAACCGAGAATGTCGGGGGTCTTGTCGGTAATTGCCATGCCGGCAGCACGATAACCAATTCCTTCGCCGAAGGTGATGTTTCTAGCTCAGTCGGGAGCGTTGGGGGTTTCGTTGGCTATCTTTCCAGTTCCAGCACCATCATTAACTCCTGGTCATCAGGGCGGATTTCAGGGCCGGAGGGCAACCCCACTGCCGGAGGTTTTATAGGGAAAACCGACAGCTCCGAAAACACTATCACCAACTCCTACTGGGACACAGAAACTTCTTTGCAACCTGCGAGTGCCGGCGGCACGGGCAAAACGACAGACGACATGAAAAAGCTTTCCACGTTTAAAGACTCGGATGACGGCTGGAATATTTCCTCCCGGGGCGGAGAAGACACGATATGGCGCGTCTATGAGGGGTGCACCTACCCGCTCCTTCGGGCGTTTTTCAAGGACACTGCAACAATAACTCCCGGTTCTGTTTCAAAAGTGTACGATGGCGCAACAGTTTTTGCTGGAAGCTGCTCCCTCGAAGCAGGCAAGGAAAGCGGATACGTACACGGAATGGCAGAATATCATTCAGCTGACAAGAATGTGGGTCAGCAGTTAATTTCATTGACAGGTCTCTATTCGGATCAGCTGGAATATGACCTTATCTTCGACGAATCAGCCATAGTTTCGATCAATCCCAAAACCCTCACCCTTGCCGGAACCTTCACGGCAGATGATAAAACCTATGACGGCAACACCACCGCGGCCATAAGCAACAACAGCCTGACGGCAGCAACCGGGGTCGGAACGGAGACCTTGGGTGTGACAGATCTTGTGGCGGCCTTTGCTGATAAGAAAGCGGCGGACAATACCACGGTGAACCTGACGGGAGCTGTCCTGCAAAACGGGGACAATGGAGGACTTGCCTCAAATTACGAGCTGGATATTCCTGGTTCTGAAGAGAATGTCAGACAAACAACAGCCGATATAACCCCACGGGCTGTAGGCGCGACCGCGGATGCGAAGTCCAAGGAAGAGAACCAGAGCGATCCCCCTTTGACATACCAGGTCGAAGCGCAGAACGGTGATCGCGGTCTGGTAACGGGTGAAAACCTTGCGGGCGATCTGACCCGTGAAAACGGAGAAGCGCTCGGAGATTACGAGATCCGGCCGGGCACGGTCGTAAACGAAAACAATCCGAACTACAGCATTCAATACACCCCTGCCGATCTGGCGATCACCAAAAATAACGACGGCCTCGTCGGGCCGCGGCTGGATGCGGTCCAAAATGCCCAGAACGCAGCGGCGGGTTTCGGCGGCAACTTGAACCCCGGCGGAGGTCTTGTGTTTGTCCGGGGATCCGGGAACCCGGCCGGAGCGGGAGAAGACGATGGAGGCTCTGATCCCGACGCCTCCGGTTTTGTCCAGTTTTTGATAGTAGATAGCGGGATCAGACTGCCTGATTAGGTTTTTTGTTCCAATGAAAGTATCCGGTTCCATCGCAGTTCTTTATAAAGATAGCCGTGGGTCGACCGTTGCAGCGCCTGATCCTGGAGGAGGAAAAACGATGCTCCCTCAGACCAAAACCCGGACACTTTGCCTTGGACTCCTTTTGGCCCTTATCTGCCTTATTCCTGCAACTGCTTACACGCAGATGCGGCCGGATGCGGGCCTTATTCTTCAGGACACCCTGAAGAGAGAGTTTCAGCCGTTGGCCCCTTCAGTCGATTCCAGCCCTCAGGGGAATACCCTGATCGAAATTCCGAATGGCGGAGCGCGGATATGGCTGAATAGCATCGGTTTTTCCGGCAACAATGTCTTCAGAGAAGAAGAGCTCCTGTCGGAGGTCGGCGACGAGATCGGAAAGTCTCATGACCTGGCCGGCCTGCGCCACATAGCCAACCGCATCAGCATTTTTTACCGTGAAAACGGCTACCCCTTCGCATGGGCATATATCCCCGAACAGAGCATGGCAGGCGGAGAACTTGTGATCGAAGTGGTGGAGGGGCGCTACGGAAAAGTTTCGGCAAGCGGGGATCCAGCCCTTTCGGCCTGGGCGCAGAGATTCCTGAAAACCTTGCGGACCGGTGCCGTTATAGAGGAGAGAGGGCTTCAACGCGCCATTCTCATCCTCGGCGGCCAGCCAGGGGTTGTTGTCGAACCGATCATCAGGCCGGGAGAGGAAATAGGGACAGGAGACCTTGAGCTGCGGGCCGCGGAAAAGCCCCGGATCTCGGGAAGAGCAGGTTTCGACAACCACGGCAACCGTTACTCGGGGGAGTATCGCGGAGAGTTGAGGCTGTGGGTGAACCGGGCCTTCACGTTCGGGGATGAGATTTCACTCCGGGCACTTTACACAAACGAAAACATGTGGCTTGGCCAGCTGGACTACTCGCTTCCGATAGGCTATTCGGGCCTGCGAGGGCATGCAGGCTACGCTCATACGGCCTATGACCTGATGGCTCCCTACGAAGGCTACACCGGAACGGCCAAAGTCAGCAAGATGGGGCTGAGTTGCCCCCTGGTCCGAAGCAGGCTGACGAACCTGGCTGTTTACACGATGTGCCAGTACAAGGATCTGGGCAACGAACTGCTCGGCACCAGTTACGAAAAGAAATCCAGCCGGAGCTGGCTGCTGGGTCTGCAGTTCGACCATCGCGACGCATTCGGGGGCGGAGGCGTCACCTACGGTGACATCTCCCTTACGACGGGGCACCTTGATTCCGACAACCCCGGAGAGGCGCAGGGGGCTTTCACGAAGGCCAACCTTGAAATAACCAGGGTGCAGAACCTCTCTTCGGATCTTACCTTGTTTTTGAATGCCTCCGGCCAGTGGGCGGATGGAGAATTGGACTCGTCGGAGAGCTTTTCACTGGGCGGGGCCAATGGGGTAAAGGCATACCCGCAGGGCGAGGGTTCCGGGAGCGCGGGCTGGCTTGCAAAAGCCGAGCTGCGTTACGCGGCAAACGGCTGCTTCGCGCCCTACCTTTTTTATGACGCCGGCAATATCTCCAGCGACTCCACGGGCGCAAGCCGTGGCATCGCAGGGGCCGGCATAGGCCTTAGATATGCTTATGATGACTGGAGCCTGGACGCGTCTGCAGCATGGACAACGCATGGAGGGGACGCAAGATCCGACGACGACCAGCGCTCCCCCAGGGTTTGGCTGAGGATTGAGCGCAGCTTCTGAGGTCTCCGCCCACCGGCGGAGATCTGCCTTCGGTCTTACCGTTCACCGTTCACGCCTTTGCCCTTGCCTGTCATCCCGAGCGCAGCCGCGGGATCTGGTTTGCGATCTGTTTTGCGATCCGTTTCGGGTTTAGCCTGTCATCCCGAGCGCAGTCGCGGGATCTGGTTTGCGATCTGATTTGCGATCCGTTTTGGGTTTAGTCTGTCCTCCCGACCGAAGTGGACGCTGAAAATCCGCCCACCGGCGGGGATCTGGTTTTGCCTTTGCCTTGGGCCCAGATTCTTCGCCCTTCAGGCTCAGAATGACAAGCTTTTGCCCTTGCTCTTGACCTCACGATTAACGATTAACGATTCACGATTCACGGTTTTTCCGTTTACCGTTCACGCCTTTCGCCTTGTATGGGCTTTCCCGAGTCACGAGTCACGAGTCACGAGTCACGCAACTGCCGTTCACCGTTTACGCATTTAGTGTTTCATCCGTTCCCCATTCACGCTTCACGGCCTTACCGACTCACGCATTTGAGATCTCCCTGCCTCCTCATTGTATTAACTCCATCCTTACAATAAAATACCTTCGGTCGAGGTTGTGTTTAGAACTTCCGGAGGTGACTCATGTCCAGATACGAAGATCTCCGATCGAACCTTTCTGCCAGGCCCTTCAGATGGGTCGTCACCGGAGCCGCCGGGTTCATTGGATCTCACCTTGTCGAAAACCTTATCTCCCTCAACCAGCACGTTACCGGGATAGACTGTTTCCTTTCGGGAAAGCAGAAAAACCTCGACGAGGCCCTTGCCAACGCCGGCAATCAGTCCAGCTTCCGCCTGATCAAGGGCGACATAAGGGACATGGAGATCTGCCGGGAGGCGTGCGAAGAGGCCGACTTCGTTCTCCACCAGGCCGCGCTGGTATCCGTGCCCAGGTCATTCGAGGAACCGCATCTCAACAACTCCTGCAACGTGACCGGATTCCTCAACATGCTGATCTCCGCCCGCGACGCGAACGTGCGTTCATTTGTCTTCGCCTCATCGGCAGCCGTCTACGGTGACCAGCCAGAGGGCCCCATCCGCGAAGACGCCCCGCTTGCGCCGATGTCCCCCTACGCCGTGGCCAAGAGAGCGGGCGAACTCTATTCCCAGGTCCTCTCCGGTGGCATCAGAACCGCAGGTCTACGATACATGAACGCCTATGGGCCCAGGCAGGACCCCTCCAGCCCCTACTCCGGGGTCATATCCATCTGGACCGAACAGCTGCGCAAAGGCCAACCCCTGGTCATATACGGCGACGGAAAAACCACCAGGGATTTTGTCTTCGTCGATGACATCGTCCAGGCCAACATCCTCGCCGCGATGGCGGATCAAAAAACCCTTGAGGGCGGAAACATATTCAACATAGGCACGGGGGTCCCCACTGACCTGGACAGGCTTCTCTCCCTCATCGTCGAGGCGGCCCGCAACGTCAGGCCCGGGATCGCCGATGTCACGCCCCGCTATATGCCTGCAAGGGTCGGGGACATCATGCACTCCCGGGCGGACATAACCCTTGCCCGAAAAACCCTCGGCTACGAACCTCTCTACACCCTTGCCCAGGGCCTGGAGAAGACGATTATAGAGGCGTAAGACGTTAGACGTGAACCCAGAGCTGTCCAAAATAAACGAAAACCAGGAACATGACCCAGTAGCGGCAACGGTTTTGGAGGCCATATTGGACAAGCTTGCTTCAAGGACTAAACTCATAAAAACTCTCTTTGGTTTTCTCCCGCAAGAAACCGGCGGGACTTTGTCTGTGTTCCTACCCTTTCGCTACGCTTGGGGCACTTCGTCGCTACGCTTGGGGCAGAGCGAAGCCTACCCGAACAGATCATCGGGCACTTTGTCCCCGATGCCTTTTTCGGGGGCTTCGTCCGTGCTCTACCCTGTTTTGGGTCTGCCGCCCCAAACGGGCACTTTGTCTGTGGTGCAAGAAGTAGGTGTGGCGGTAGATTTGGAATTTGCCTCTAAACCCACAATAAACAGGTTTTCTCTGTTTGCTCTTCTCTGTGTTCCTCTGCGACCTACCCTGTTTGGGTCTGCCGCCCCAAACGGGCACTTCGTCTGTGGTGAGAGGATTTGCACGTGAAGTTGATTTTTACAAAAACATACTCTGCGGTTAAGCATTTGGAGGTTTTTTCATGCTCGAATCCTTTATCACCTCAAAGACCCGTGTCCGCCTGCTTCTCAAATTCTTCCTCAACCCCGGCACCAGCGCCTACCTACGGGGGCTGGCCGACGAATTCGGCGAGTCCACCAACGGAGTGCGTGTCGAGCTCAACCGCCTCTCGGAGGCAGGCATACTTGAATCCACCGACGAAGGGCGTACAAAAGTCTACCGGGCCAACGAAAAGCACCCCCTCTTCCCCGAGATCCGGCGCATCGTCGCAAAGACCGTGGGCCTGGACAGGCTTGTAGAGCAGGTAGTCTCCCGACTCGGCAACGTGGAATTGGCCCTGGTCACCGGCGACTATGCCAAAGGCGTCGACTCCGGCCTTATCGACCTTGTCCTTGTGGGGGATGTGGACCAGACCTACCTCGTGGAACTCGTCAAAAAAGCGGAAGCAATGATCGAAAGAAAGATCCGCACCCTGGTTCTGAAGGCTGAGGAGTACAAAAAACTCGAAGAAAAATTCAAAAAGGAAAAAGCGCTGGTGTTGTGGGAATAAAGCTGAGCAGCCAGCATCCACACCAATGCTTGTCATCCCGGTTTTGTTTGTCATCCCGAGCGTAGCCGACGAAGTGCCCGGCGTTCTTTGCCAGGGTGCATAGCCCACGATGATCTTGTCGGGGAGTCGTTCGATTTTCGCGGCGGCCGTTAACCGTTTACCGTTTACCGTTCACGCCTTTGCCCTTGCCTGTCATCCCGACCGGTTTTGCCTGTCATCCCGAGCGTAGCCGCGGGATCTGAACCTGCCCCAGATTCCTCACCCTTCGGGATTCGGAATGACCTTACCGTTCACCGTTCACGCCTTTCGCCTTGTATGGGCTTTCCCGAGTCCCGAGTCACGAGTCACGCAACTGCCGTTAACCGTTTACCGTTGACGCCTTTGCCCTTGCTGTCATCCCGAGCATGGCCGGCATCCACCGACTGGACAAGGGGAATGCTTCCGCGGATCCGCCTTGGATACGAAAAGGAAGACGCATGGCTTTCGTTCTGGAAAGGATACGAGACAGCGGTTGTGCAAAAGGACATTCCCGCAGTCTCCGATATTCGCAATTCAGCCGAAATATACAGACTTTGCAGACTGCTGGCCCAAAGAGCCGGAGGAAGGGTCAACTTTCAGGATATTGCCCAGGACATGGGAGGAGTAGCTCTTACGACCGTAAAGCGATGGATCAATGCTTTTGAGGATGTCGGAGTCGTGGATCTTCTTCCCCCATGGGTCAATTCAACTTCAAGATTTCGAAAGGCTCCGAAGCTTTACTTCTTCGATCCAGGTTTTGCCTCATACCTGGGAAACTCCGACCAGGGAAGTCTCTTTGAAAACGCCGCATATACGGCTCTTCGTGCCTGGAGCTCGCTCCAGCCGGGGACAAGCCTCTTCTGGTATCTCGACCGCAACAACAGGGAGATAGATTTCATCCTTCAGACCCGTGATGACAACATAGGTTTCGAAGCCAAACACGCTTCCTCCGCCAACCCCGGTCACGCAAAAAACCTTATCGAAGCAAAGCGCGAAGGGTTGATAAAAGAGGGCTACGTCCTGTTCAACGGAGAGGGAAAAAACCAGATCTCTGAGGGGATATGCGCACTGGGTATTGCTTCCCTGTCCCCCTATATGGTCCACGCATAAAGGGCACCGCCAGGGAACTGCTGGGTGTTAAAGCACCGGGCACAAGCGGCCGTCTGCTTTGCTGGCTTGTTTGTCCCTCCCATTTGTCTTTGACTACTTTAAACCTCATCAGGGTCCTCCGACCCGGGATGCTTCACGCCCTTGCCTTATGCCACTCCCATGCTGTCTTCACTATCACGTCGATGTCGGCGAACTCCTGCTTCCAGCCTAGTACATTCTCTGCAAGTCCGGACGAAGCCACCAGAACTGCCGGATCTCCCGCCCTTCGCGCGGCCGATTCCACCGGGATCGGGCATCCCGTGATCCTCCGGACGGCTTCTAAAACCTCAAGCACCGAAAACCCCTTGCCGTTGCCCAGGTTGTATGCCTCGCACTCAGCTTTCCCGACTTCGAGCCTCTCAAGCGCCAGCACATGAGCCTGGGCCAGGTCCGATACATGAACATAATCACGCACGCATGTGCCATCAGGGGTGGGGTAGTCGCTGCCGTAAAGCATCAGTTTTTCCCTCTTTCCCAGGGCCACATCAAGGGCGATCGGGATAAGGTGAGTCTCAGGCGTGTGATCTTCGCCCACGCTCCCGCCTGGGTCTGCGCCTGCCGCATTGAAATATCGGAGCGATACGCTTCTGAGGCCGTAGGCCCTGTTCAGGTTCTGCAGCATCGTCTCGATGAACCACTTTGTGTCCCCGTAGACATTCGTAGGCTTTTTGGGAGCGTTCTCCACTATGGGAACAGTCTCCGGTTCACCGTAGACTGCTGCTGTCGAAGAAAAAACCAGCCTGCCGACACCATGCTCCTTCATGACGGCCAGCAGATTCGTGGTGCCGACCAGGTTATTTCTGTAATAATCCAGCGGTTCTGCCATCGACTCGCCCACAAGGCTTTTTGCCGCGAAGTGCAGCACGCCGTCGAACGTGTACCTGGCAAAGACTTCCCGTACCCGGGAAATATCCTTCAGGTCGCCTACCTCAAGAACCGAGTCTCCGGCCAGGTCCCGATGTCCCCTGCTCAGATCATCAAATATCACCACATCGCGTCCCAGACGCCTCAACTCCAGCGCGACGTGGCTTCCGATATACCCTGCGCCACCTGTAACGAGCAACATGCAGATCCCTCCGGATGGAATAAGTTGTATGAACGTAACAAGGTTTCATTTGCATTATCGATTCTATCACCAGGAAACCCGTCAATGCTCACGTCCGCCATATTTTATGACTGCCCCCCGGCCGTCCCCTTGGGAGGACTTGCCTGTCATCCCGACCCTTGTTGTCATCCCGAGTCCGCCCACTGGCGGAGATCTGGTTTTGCCTTTGCCTTTGGCCCAGATTCTTCGCCCTTCAGACTCAGAATGACAAGCTTTTGCCCTTGCTCTTGTGATCTTGCCCCAATTTAGTGGACACGAACCTAAGCTACAAGCGACAGCGTCTGGGCCTCGAACTCCTCCGGGGACATGTACCCCAGAGAAGAGTGTAACCTTTTCCTGTTGTAGAAGATCTCAATGTACTCGAATATTGCCCTTCTGGCCTGTTCTCTAGTCCTGAATCGAAAAGGGTAGATCAGTTCCGTCTTAAGTGTGTGAAAGAAACTTTCCATCGGTGCGTTGTCCCAGCAGTCTCCCTTGCGGCTCATGGAACAGATCATTCCGTTCTTTTCCAGCATCTTCCTGAAATCCTTGCTTGCGTACTGGACACCCCGGTCGGAGTGGTGTAACAGCCCCCTGCCGGGGTTCCTTCTCTTTATGCCCATTTCAAGAGCGTCACAGACCAGTTTTCTGGTCATGGTCCTGTCCATGGACCAGCCTATG
>JAUSOU010000041.1 GCA_030656095.1 Thermovirgaceae bacterium
GCCAAAAACATCAGGGATCTCTACATTCTCTCCACTGCCCAGGAAAACGGGTCTGTGGAGCAGGCTGCCGTCAACCAGCCGTATGCGACGGACTTCGGTCTAGTCGCAAGCCACCAGGCTTGTCCTGGTGGTAGTTGACAAAGGGTCTGTTCATACTCCGGGGCTGAACGTCGCGAAACCGGTTGGCCTCCGGGACCTCATGGTATAGGATACCCTATGAAGAATGCAGCCGTTCCAAGGGAGGTGGCCCTGATGCCTTTAACTCTTTTCAACGATCTCACCAGGGAGAAGGAACTTTTCGAACCCCTGGAGCCCGGGAAAGTCAAGTTCTATTCCTGCGGGCCAACTGTTTACGATTACTTTCATATAGGGAACGCCCGTCCTTTCATCGTGTTCGACTCACTCCGTCGTTATATGGAGGCTTCAGGTTACGAAGTCATCTACGTCCAGAACTTCACCGATATCGACGACAAGATGATCACGAGGGCCGCCCAGCTTGGAATAAGCGTTCCAGAACTCGCCGGCCGCTTTGTAGACGCATATTATGAAGATGCGGACGCACTTGGGATAAAACGCCCTTCTTTTTCGCCGATGGCTACCGCTTTCATCCCCGAGATCGTTGCCCTTGTCGTGCGCCTGATCGAAAGGGGCCATGCCTATGTGGCTGGCGGGGACGTTTATTTTGAAGTCGCGAGTTTTCCGGGATACGGAAAACTCGCGAAACAGTCACTGGATGATCTTCTCTCCGGAGCCCGCATAGAGATCGACGAGAGAAAACGCCATCCGCTTGATTTTGCCCTCTGGAAGGCCAAAAAAGATGGCGAACCTTTTTGGCAGAGCCCCTGGGGAGAGGGCCGGCCCGGTTGGCACATCGAATGCAGTGCCATGTCCATGAAGATCCTAGGCGAAACCATAGACATTCACGCCGGAGGCAGCGATCTCGTCTTTCCGCATCACGAGAACGAGATAGCGCAGGCCGAGGCTGCAACCGAAAAACCGTTTGTAAGATATTGGATCCATAACGGCTATATTCTGATCGACCAGGAAAAAATGTCCAAGTCGCTCGGCAACTTTTTCACCGCCCGTGAGGCTCGTAAAAGGTTTTCTTCTGTTGCCATCAGGCTTTTCATGCTGGGGGCACACTATAGATCGCCTATCAGCTTTTCAGACGATAGTCTGAAACAGGCCGAAAGCGGCGTCACAAGGATAAAAAACTGCATCGCAGATCTTTCATCCGCTCCTTCCGATGCATCTCTTCCCTTGAACAGCGAAGGAGAAAGTTTTCTTGACAATTCCGTATCAAGATTCAACGCATCTCTCGATGATGATTTCAACACCGCCGGAGCGATTGGAGTGCTTTTTGAGACTGTTAAAATGATCAACCTCTCCGTTTCGAACGGAATGTCCCTGAACCCTGTTTTCAGGCAAAAGGCCATGGACTTTTTAAGTTACGCGGACAGCATTCTCGGGGTAATAGGCCTGGCAGACGCAATTGAAGATCCTTCCGCTCCGGATGAAGAGATAGACAACCTGATCTCCGCGAGGGAAGAGGCCAGAAAAAAACGCAATTTCGCAAGGGCTGACACAATAAGGCATGAACTTGCCTCCAGGGGTATTGTGCTGGAGGATACACCACTGGGCACAAGGTGGAAGAAAATTTAAAATACCATTTAATACGGCTGGAGGGATGAGATGAAGACCTATGATTCCCGCTACCACAAGACTTACCCGGTATCCTGGAGTCAACTCCACAACGACTGCAGGGTACTTGCCTGGCGGCTGCTTGAGATCCGGCCCAGGTGGGAGAGGATCGTCGCCATAGCACGGGGCGGTCTAGTACCCGCAGCAATAATCGCCCGTGAACTTGATATCCATTTCATCGACACTGTTTGCGTTTCAAGCTACACGGTAAGATCACAGGGAGGGTCGACCATCCTGAAAAAGAGTATAGGAGACAGCGGGGACACTCTTATTATCGACGACCTTGTGGACACGGGAAAGACAGCCAGGATAGTCCGCGAGATGCTCCCCAAAAGCCACTTCGCTACAGTCTACGCAAAACCCGACGGAAGGCCCTTGACTGATACCTACGTGACGGAGGTCAGTCAGGAGACATGGATACTCTTCCCGTGGGATTCGGAGCCGCAGTATCAGTATATTGACCCGATTGCGGATATTTCAAGGAATCTCAACGGAAGACGGGGTTAAAAACTTTTTCATCCCCTCTCCTCCCTTGAATACGGGACCCCGAGCGACCCCGGTGATCCGAGAAGGATCCCTCTGCCTTTCTGGATGGAGATGACCACAAGTACGATGATGGTCAGAAAGTAGGGCATCATCATAAGCAAGGGCGCGGGGAAACTGGTCCCGGCAGCCTGGATCCTGAGCTGCATCGCCCCGACACCCCCGAAAAGATATGCTCCCAGAACCGCCCTCGCCGGATGCCAGATTGCAAATATCACCAGTGCCACGGCGATCCACCCTCTTCCGGCGGTCATCCCGTTACCCCACATCTTGGTGTAGGCAAGCGACATGTAGGCTCCGCCAACCGAGGCCAGACCTCCGCCTACAAGGGTGTAGAAGTATCTCAGCTTTGAGGCGCTAAGCCCCATGGCGTCCACGACTTTCGGGGATTCACCTACCGCCCTCAGGTTGAGGCCGGGCCTGGTATAAAAGATGAACCAGGTCAAAAAGGCGACAAGGCCGTAGGATAAATAAACGAGCGGGTCATGGTTGAACAGGATTGTTCCCAGAACAGGTATTTTTGAAAGGTATGGAACCGGGATCCTGCTGAAACCAACAACAGTCTCACCGATCATCCCCCTGCCGAGAAGGGAACTTGCTCCTGTGCCGAACATCGTAATGGCAAGACCGCTGACAACCTGATTTGCCCCAACGGTTACGCAAAGAAAGGCATGAATGACCGCGATCGCTATTCCGACAAGGAAAGCCGCGATAACTCCTATCCAAGGATTTCCGGTCGCGTGTGTCACTATGAAACCCGATAATGCTCCCATGAGCATAAGTCCCTCTATCCCGAGGTTCAATACTCCCGATCTTTCGGTAAGGATCTCTCCAAGCGTGGCATAAAGGATCGGGGTTCCGCTTCTTACTGCGGCGGCCAGAATTGGAACAAGAAAGTCCATTCTACTCACGCTCCCTTTTGACGATCTGAATCCGGTAGTTCCGGATGAACTCGGATGCCAGAACCGCAAAAAGAATGCACCCCTGAATGACCTGGACGCTCGCAACGGGAAGGCGCATTACTATCTGCAGGGTATCGCCCCCTACAAGAAGAACCCCCATGAAAAATGCAACTATCAATATTCCCCATGGATTGAGCCTTGCAAGCCAGGCCACAATAATTGCAGTGTAGCCGTAGCCTGGGGAAAATCCGTGCTGAAGGCGGCCCTGAAGGCCGGAGATCTCCACCATCCCCGCCACCCCGGCGATCGCTCCCGACATGAACATCAAAAGGAGAATATTCCTTCCGTACCGTATCCCCGCGTACCGGGCCGCTTTCGGGTTATCCCCTATTGCGCGGATCTCGAACCCCCATCTGGTCCATCTGATAACCAGCCTGAAGGCCATAATGAGAAGGATCGCGGCAAAGATCCCCATGTGCACCCTGCTGTCGAAAAACTGCGGTAGCCTCGCGGAGGCAGGAAAAGGAGCTGTCATAGGAAAACCGAGGCTTGAAGGGTCCCGCCAGGGGCCATAAATGAAGTATTCGACGAGATGGATGGCGATATAGTTGAGCATCAGCGTTGTAATTATCTCGTTGACGTTCCATCTTGCCTTGAGAAAACCCGCCAGGTACCCCCAGATGCCTCCGCCAAGAAAAGCCGCGGCAACCATCGTCGATAACATTACAAACTGATTTCCGGTAGAAAGAAATCTCACTGCCGCTGTTGCCGCAAGCGCTCCTATGTAGATCTGACCCTCTGCCCCGATGTTCCAGATCTTCATTCTGAAGGCCAGAGCAACCGCAACTCCGGCGATTATCAGAGGTATCGCCTTGACGATGACCTCGCCAACTCCATACCAGCTTCCCAGCGCCCCCCTGAACATGGCGGCATACGCTCTCACTGGGGAAACGCCGAAAAGCTTCAGGGCAATTCCGGCAAAAAACAATGCGGCTATTACCGAAAGAAGCGACAAAAAACCTTCAAAAAGGAAAGTCGAATTGTATCTTTTTTTAAAGAGGATCCTGTATCTCATGGTTTTCAGGAACCGCCTTCCCCGGACTCTTACCGGATTCATGATCCTGTGGAGAAAATTCATCGAGACGTGTTCCGGCCATCATCAGCCCCATCTGCTCTTCAGTGACCCGGTCGGGGTTTTCCACAAGGCCCATCAGTCTTCCATTATGGATAACGGCGACTCTGTCGCTCATTGACAGGATCTCCTCCAGATCATCCGAGACAAGAAGGATAGCGGCTCCCCGGTCACGCTGTTCAAGCAGAGTTTCCCTGACGAACTGCGTCGCGCTTACATCAAGACCCCAGGTGGGCTGGACGGCAATTACGGCCCTGGGGTCATCAGACAGCTCTCTTGCAAGCATGAGTTTTTGCAGATTGCCCCCGGAAAGCATCCTTGCCGGGTAACCAAGCCCGGGATTGAGCACACCGTATCTTTCTACAAGCTGACCGGTACGGCCGGCAATATTTTCCCAGTGGACAAAAATATGAAAGCGCGTAAATTCCTTTCTCCAGAACTTTCTCAACGCTATGTTCTCCCTGATGTTCATCCCTGTTACAAGTCCTGTCCCCAGCCGGTCGGCCGGAATATAGCTAACCCCTCTCCTCTGGAACGTCCTTGCAGGTTCTCCTTCCAGTGGGACTCCGTCAATGAGGATGCTCCCTACTTCCGGTTTACGGAGACCTGCAAGAGAATCGCAAAGCTCTTCCTGGCCGTTTCCCGAGACGCCGGCGAGTCCCAAGATCTCTCTCTGCCTGACTTCAATACTGAAACCGTTCACGCTGATCCTGCCGCGGGGGCCCCTGACGGTAAGGTCCTTTGCCTCAAGCACGACCCTCCCGGGATTCTGAAGAGTCTTGTCGATCTGAAATACGACCTTCCTCCCTACCATCATCTCGGCAAGTGATTCCTTGGTGGCATTCTCTACAGGAATGGTTGCCACCTTCCTCCCTTTTCTCAAGATCGTAATGCGGTCGGATATATCAAGGACCTCGTCAAGTTTGTGGGAGATGAAGATGACTCCATGCTCCTCCGCAACCATCTGCCGTATGGTGGCAAAAAGCGCCCTGGTCTCCTGCGGGATCAATACGGCGGTAGGCTCGTCGAGTATGAGGATATCCGCTTTGCGGTAAAGCATCTTCAGGATGGCCACGCGCTGCTGCTCCCCTATTGAAAGCTGCCAGATCGGTGCAAGGGGGTCAACATGGATGCCGTAACGATCCTGGATGGCTAGAACATTCGAAATGATCTCCCTTTTCCTGAGAACAAAAGGGAGCCCTTTCAACCCGAGGGCTACATTCTCCCAAACCGTCTGGGTGGGAACAAGCATAAAATGTTGGTGAACCATGCCTATGCCGGAATCAATGGCATCCCGGGGAGACTTGAATGTCTTCTTCTCGCCATCTATTGTGATAGAGCCATTTTCGGGAGTATAAAGCCCGCTCAATATATTCATCAGTGTGCTCTTGCCGGCGCCGTTCTCTCCAAGGAGGGTGTGAACCTCTCCACTCCTCAGGTCGAAGTCTATCCCTTCGTTCGCATTGACTCCTACGAAGGATTTTTCGATGCCTTTCATGACAGCAAGATAACGATCATTGCGGGATTTCACAATTATTCCCTCCAGGCACTGTGCAGTTCTCGGACACGAAATGATTCTAAACCATCAGGACTTTTGTTGCGTAGAAAAAAGAGGGCGCGGAAATTCCGCGCCCTCCTGGATCTGCTTCCGGGAAGCCTATTTCGGTATCTCTCCCTCAACGCCCATTACGAACCAGTTCATGCCGAGCATGTCGCCGTCGGACATCTTCTCCCCTGTCTGGACGACAACCTCACCCTTCTGGTTCATGATCGGTCCGGTAAAGACATCCCCTTTTCCACTAATGATATTTTCCGTCTCCGAATTTACCAGAGTCACCGTCTCTTCCGGAACCTCACTCGAGATCGGCGCCAGTCCGACGAACTTTTCCTTAAGTCCCCACCAGATATTGCTTGATTTCCAGGTGCCTTCGATGACCTGGCCCGCTATGTGCTTGTAGACCATCCCCCAGTTCCATACTGGAGCGGTGAGGTGCTTCGTGGGCGCATACCGGCTCATGTCGTTGTTGTAGCCTACAACATAAACTCCGGCCTCCTCTGCGGTCTGGGGAGCGGCGCCTGAGTCCGCGTGCATTGCGATGACATCGGCTCCGGCGTCTATTAGGGCAAGAGTGGCCTCTTTCTCTTTCGCAGGATCAAACCAGGAGAAGAGCCAGACGACCTTCACCTTGACTTTGGGGTTGGTTTTCTGTGCGCCTAGCGTAAAGGCATTGATTCCCCTGATAACTTCAGGGATCGGGTTGGCTGCAACATAACCGATGATGTTGCTCTTGGACATCTTCCCTGCAACAAGCCCGGAAAGATACCTTGCCTGATACATCCTTCCAAAGTAATTACCCACGTTCGCGGCGGTCTTGTAGCCTGAGCAGTGCATGAAGACAACATCGGGGTTCTTTGCGGCAACGTCCTGGACAAAATCCATGTACCCGAATGAGGTCGCAAAAACAAGTTTCGCGCCGTTTTGGATAAAGGTCTCCATGACCCTTACAGAATCAGGTCCTTCGGGGACCGATTCCACAAAGAATGTTTCCATCCCCGGGAAAGCTTTTTCCATCTCGAGACGGCCTGCATCATGCATGTACGTCCAACCGCCGTCTCCCACAGGTCCAACATAGACAAAACCAACTTTTAGATCTACTGCTGTTTCGGCTGACGGCGCAGTCGGCAATTCCTGCTTCGGCCTTAGAAACATAAAACCTGCTGCTACAAGTACCACTGCGATCAATACTCCAACCAACTTCTTGTTCATATTTTTCCCCCCCGGCATATTCAAAACAATTCATTTTGTTGACATTTACTTGGATAATATAATTATTATCAGCTCTATTGTACACATCGCAATGCCTGGGCATAACCCCCCTGAAAATTATCTCACACCCAGCTGTGAAGAACTTTGCCTCCAGGAAAAGAATAGCCCGAGGTAAAGTGGTACGCTCCCAGTACCTCTCTTGGGGCCAGGAGCATGTGTTCCTCTATCTCCGAAGGAAAGAACCGAAGGTCCCCGACTCCCTTCCATACAACATTGCCGTATCTGTAGTCGTCTGCACCGAGCGAGACCAGTTCCATGACCGAGGGAGGAGCCCCCTTTTCGATCGATGGAAAGTGACGAATATGAAGAAGGGGGAGCCCCATTGGCTTTGGAAGATCGGCTGGGGAAACCCGCTCCCGGATATTGAGGGTTCCTTCAAGCAGCCGCTCCCCGTGTGCCGCCGCAATCCCCTTCATCTTTACACCCGGTCCTGGCTCCGGCATTGCCGGATTCAGCGGGTGATAAGCGGTCATGTAGATCTGTCCAAGTTTCTTGGGGAAACCCATGAACCATCCTCGTGCCATGCTGAAGTCATTGTCGACCCATATATGAAGACATATCTGCCCCGGACTGTTCTTGAAGCTGCATCCGGCCCAGATAGCCGCCTCCATGTACTGTGTCCTCTCCGGATTAACTGACGGCATTGCCTTCTCTTCATCCCAGACGGACCACCATCTGCTGAAAGCCGCATACGCAAGATCAGGCTCAGGTCCTGGCTCAAGCGGATACGGCAGATATGCTGCGATGGCTTCCGGATCCGTCCTGTAAAGGATGTTGAGGTACTCCGTTCCATAGTGCCAGGGAAAGTCTCCGACAATGGAGGATTTCCCTCCTGGAGTAAGGGGATACGAGTATCCTTTGATCTTGAGGTTGTCCTTGTCCACGAGATGGCCTCCCTTGGCTATTTGGAACCGGGGGAAAAATTGGCGGAGACGTGTGGGAATCGAACCCACCAGGGCCGGCCGTGCCGACCCCCACCGGGTTTGAAGCCCGGGGCACTCACCAGAGCACACTCGTCTCCGACAGCTTGAATATTCTAATTCCTTGCGGCTTTCATGTCTATGAATGAAGTTCGGAAATTGTGAATTGGAAAGGCCGTTGATCGTCAGTCGGACCCAGCCGCAGAAGGGCGGGCACCTTGTCTACGATAAAACGTTGGACGGAAAGACATTGTCAGGAGGAAGGACTAACACTTTTCAATACTGCTTCGGTCCTGTTGGTTCTCTGGATGACAGTTCGCTGGTTTGCTTTTTCGGGTTTCCGAGTAACTGTTCACGGTTTAAGTCCCTCACGACTCGCAACTCACGATTTACGATTCACCATTACTTTCTTCCGGATCCTTTGCAGCGCGTTGTCCACCTTTTTTCGGGGCCAGGCCAGTACCTCAGATGCTCCGGATATGGAACCCGTCTCCAGAAAGGCGTCAAGCACGGTAGTCTCCAGACATGAGAGACCATTGAAAAGGTCTTCAAGGGCAAAATCAGGAAGCGGGTATGGATCAGGCCCTGCCATTAAATAAATATCATCGGGGATTTCCCCGAATAGATGGATCATGGTCAATCTATCCCTGTTTCTCCGAAGGAAGGATATCATTCCGTTGCGGACGCAGGAAAAGGAGTAGGAGGAAAACTTTCCTCTCTCCTGTTCATAACCCTTGGCCGCACGGATCAGGGACATATAACCCTCCTGGAGCAGGTCGTCAAGGTCATGTCGTCCATTTTCCGTGAATTCCCTGGCAATGTACCTTACAAATGGAGTAAATGCCACAAACAGTTCGGTAAGGGCCTTCTCTTCCCCTTCCTTGCATCTTTTCACCAGTTCAAAGTCGGGTTCTTTCCATAAACTCATCACCATCTGGCAAACCTGTCCTCATTCCGGGAAAACGGGACCTTCGGTATCGATCACAATATCTCCCGGCTGTGTTTTATCCCCAACGCAAAAAGCTCCTGACAGCCTGACCAGTGCTTCTTCGCTCCGGCTGTCATTTTTCTGGCAGTATAGGCGTGCGACAATGTCCCCTCTGGCGATCCTGTCGCCCTTTTTCGCCAAAAGTTCGCAGCAGACCGTTTTGTCGATCTCCTGTTCCCTGGTAAGCCTTCCCCCGTCCAGAAGGCGAACCACTTCTCCAATGGTCTTCGCATCGCAACGGTTGATCCATCCGTCTTCAGAAACCCTGACATCATGTACCGAAGGGGCAAATCGCATCGGTCCGGATCTCTCATCAATAAAAGCATCTAGATCTCCGCCCTGCGCCTTGACCATTTTTTGAAACATGGCAAAACCTTCGCCCGAATCGAGCGCTTTTTTTGCGGTTTCCTCGCCATGAAGAGGAGTGTCAGATTTGCACCCAAGGAAGAGCATTGCTCCAGCCAGTTTTATTGAAAGGATCCTAGTGTCGGATGGGCCGCGCCCTTTGAGTACTTCTATCGCTTCCATGACCTCGGCTGAATTGCCCACCCATTTCCCAAGGGGCTGGGACATGTCGGTAATAAGAGCCATGGCGGCTCGGCCCAGGGATGATGAGAGTGTGACCAGCTGTCTGGCCAGTATTCTTGCGGAGGCAATATCCTGCATGAAGGCGCCATTGCCGCACTTGACATCAAAGACAAACGCACTGGATCCCCCCGCCAGTTTTTTGCTCACGATACTGCTTGTTATCAGTGGAATGCAGGGAACCGTTCCTGTGACATCCCTCAGTTCATAAAAACGCGCCTCTGCCGGAGCAAGTTCTCCGGAGTGTCCGCTCACGGCGCATCCAATATCCTCCACCTGGTTCATGAAGCTCTTCATGTCCAGCCGGGATCTGAAACCCGGGATTGATTCAAGTTTATCTATTGTTCCGCCTGTAAAACCAAGTCCCCTGCCGCTAAGCTTTGCTACGGGAACACCGCATGCAGCGGCAAGCGGAACAACGACGAGGGTCGTCTTGTCTCCCACGCCACCGGTGCTGTGCTTGTCCACGGCGAAAAAGCGTTCAGGAAATTTCACTTTCCGGCCTGATTCCGAAAGTGCTTCAGTGAAAACGCGGTTTTCCTCTTCCGACAAACCGGTGAAAAATACCGCCATAAGCCATGCCGATATCTGATAGTCCGCCAGATTCCCCAGGGTTACAAGTCTTACAAACTCGCGAATCTGGGCGGGTTCGTTCGACAGGCCGTCGCGCTTGGTTTCGATGAAGGAAACGGGGTTCATGATCCGGCGTTCCGAAGCCTGAGGATCACCGCCTGGAGAAGGCCAACCAGCCTGCCGGATGCCTTATCCATCTCTTTGAGAACCTCTTCGTGCGTAAGCGGCGCTTCCGTCATTCCTGCGGCGTAGTTTGCGACGCAGGATATCACGCAGATCTTCATTCCCATGTGCCTTGCGGCTATAACCTCCGGGACGGTGGACATTCCCACTACATCCGCCCCAAGAATACGGAGCATCCGGATCTCGGCGGGGGTTTCAAAGGAGGGCCCGGTAAAGGCGGCATAAACCCCTCTCTTAACCTGCATATTTAGCGAGGAGGCTGCACTCTCAGTCAATTCGATTAATTTTCTGTCATAAGCATATGTCATGTCCGGGAACCGCGGACCCCATTCATCTTCGTTTCCGCCCCTAAGCGGGTTGTGTCCCTGGAAGTTGATATGATCGTAGATAAGCACAAGGTCGCCGGGGGAGAGGGAGTGGCTGATACCCCCCGAGGCGTTAGTCGCAAAATAATAGGGTATCTTCATCTCTCCAAAAACCCTTACAGGAAAAACGACGTCCGGCAGCGAATAACCCTCGTAATAATGGTGTCTCCCTTGCATGACAATGACCGGCGTGGACCCAAAGATCCCGGACACTAATTTGCCCAAATGCCCTGGAGCCGTAGATGATGGCCAGCCGGGTATCTCTTCGTACGGGATCTCGACTTTCTCCTGAATGGATCCGGCAAATGCACCCAACCCGGAACCAAGAACAACGGCCGCCTCCGGGCGTTGTCTGATCCGGTTGATGATGAACTCCTTTGCTTTCTGGACTTTTTCCCTGTATGACATGAAAACCATTCCTCCTGGTCAGACATAAGGTCAACCTGAACCAATTTTAGGCCCTGGGGTGGCTTTTGTCGTAAACATCACGCAATTCGACATCAAAATGGGTGTATTTTTCAGTGGTCATTATCGAGGAGTGCCCCAGAAGCTCCTGAAGCGTCCGGAGGTCCATGCCTCGCCGAAGAAGATGGGTTGCGAAGGAGTGTCTCAGGATATGAGGGAAAAGCCTGGATTCTGATATTCCTGCTGCCTTGCCCCGTTTTCGGACTATCCGCCAGACATCCTCCCGGCGAAGAGCGCGCCCGTTACGCGAAACAAAAAAACCGTCCGTGTCTTCCGGGGGGAAATGCCCCCTCCCGGCTTCGAGATATCTTTCCACCCTGCCCCGGACCTTTCCTACCAGGGGAACAATCCTTTCCTTGCCGCCTTTGCCCTTTATTCTTACGAACCCCGACTGTATCCCGACATCATCAAGAGCCAGGCAGGCGATCTCCCCGGCCCTGAGACCGCATCCATACCCCAGTTCCACAATGGCGCGATCGCGAAGAGATACCGGATCCTCTCCCTCGCATGCTTCGAGCAGCCTGTCGATCTCCCCCTCCGTAAGCACCTGAGGAAGTTTCTTTTCTCTGGAGGGAAGGCGGGGAAGATTTCCCTCCTCATTCAGGAGTCCTTCCGCGGCCAGGAAACGCATCCAGGACCTCAGAGTCGCCGCACTACGCTGGACGGATGATTTGCTTCTTCCCGCATCGGTCAGGCAAGCCAGAAAACCTGAGATCGTTTCAGGGGAAGGAGGAGAAGGATCGATCCCATTATTTTCGCAATACCTCATCCAGGCACGGAGATCACTGCCGTATGCGTTGATGGTGTTCTCCGAGCAGCCTCGCTCAAAACGCAAGTATCCGAAGAAAAGATGAAAATCCGGCACTTGGCCTGTCATGCCCTCTTCAACCCCCCTTGAAAAAAGGGCGGTTGATTACCCGCCCCCGCCCTGAGAGATGTCATTCTTATGGGCAAGATACCAGAATATTGACGAAATCGTCTTTGAATCCTTGATCTTCCCTGATTCTACAGCCTGCCGAAGTTCCCGGGGTGAGAGACGGACAACATCCAGAAATTCGTCGGAGTCGCAATCCTTCTCCGAAGGAACAAGATTCACGGCATGAAAGATCACCAGCATCTCATTGCTGAATCCAGGAGATGTATAAAACCTCATTACCTCCCGAATTTCTCCTGCATCGTAGCCTATTTCTTCCTGCATCTCGCGCCTTGCCGTCTCGGCGGGTTTCTCACCCTCCTCGATTATCCCGGCAGGGATCTCGAGCAAAAATTCCCCCACCGGGTACCGATACTGCCTGACAAGAAGCAAATCTCCATTTTCCGCTTCCGCGACTATCCCGACGGCGGGGGCATGTTCAACTACCTCCCTCATCGTCTTGCTTCCACCGGGGAGCCTGACGTTGTCAACCCTGAGATTTATTATCCGGCCCCTGTATATCAGGTTGCCCGATACCCGTTCCTCTGCCGCAGGCATTACGGGGCTACTTTTTCAGGAGCTTCCTTGCTATCTCCTGCCCCTTCTCAAAGGCCTCGAGATTCATCGGAAGGAACTGCGGCTTTCTCTTGCCCAGTTTGTCCTTGATGGTCTCGATGCAAGCCTCTTTGCTTACAAGATCACTGGCCTCGATTATCGCTCCGAGAACAACAATGTTGGATACCTTGTCGCTTCCAAGTGCAATGGCCGTGCTGTGGGCCGGGACCGGCAATAAGGTGACATCCTTCCTTGGGTTGGCGTATAGAACAAGGTCGGAGTTGTACACAAGAAGCCCGCCGGGCTTTACGGATCTTTCGAACCTCTCCAGCGAAGGATTGTTCATTATGACTGTGACATCGGCTTCGGCAACAACAGGAGAAGCTATCTCCTCGTCGCTGATGGCCACTCCGCAGTTGGCGGTTCCGCCGCGCATCTCAGGGCCGTACGAGGGGATCCATGTGACATACCTTCCCTCGTTTATGGCCGTATATGCGACAAGCTGTCCCAGAACCATTATTCCCTGGCCGCCGAAACCGGCGGCGATCATTCCCCTGAAAAAAGCTGACATAATCGGCAGGCCTCCTTATTTGAAATCCTTGAAGACGCCGAGTGGGTAGTGCGGCATCATCGTGCTCTCCGTCCATTCAAACGCCTCCACAGGCGGCATTCCCCAGTTGGTCGGGCAGTTGGAGAGAACTTCCACGAAGGAGTAGCCTTTCCTGTCTATCTGGTTCTGGAAGGCCTTTTTGATGGCCTTCTTGGCTTCGATAACGTATTTGGGTTTTGCGACCGATACCCTGATGATGTACCCGGGGGTCTCCAGCGTAGCCAGCATCTCGCACATCCGCATGGGGTAACCGGCAAGTTCCGGATCCCTTCCAAATGGACAGGTCGTAGATTTCTGGCCGATCAGTGTTGTTGGAGCCATCTGGCCGCCGGTCATCCCGTATATGGCGTTGTTGATGAAAATTGTCGTAAGTTTTTCTCCCCTGTTGGCGACGTGAATGATCTCGGCTGTCCCTATTGAGGCAAGGTCGCCGTCACCCTGGTAGGTGAATACGATCTTGTCCGGTCTGGTCCTCTTGATTCCGGTCGCAAGTGCGGGAGCCCTGCCATGGGCCGCCTCGCAAAAATCAATGTCTATGTAGTCGTACATCAGGGCCGCGCACCCTACAGGGGCGGTTCCAATAGTATTCTCCTGTATACCGAGCTCATCGATAACCTCGCAAAGGAGCCTGTGAGTGATCCCGTGTCCGCACCCAGGGCAGTAATGCGTGTGAACGCCGTCGACCCATGATTTGGGCCTTTCGTATATCTTCGTCTCTTTCATCACCTTCACACCCCCCCGTTCCTAAAGAATGGCCCTTATCTGGTCCTCGATCTCCTTCACCGAAGGAGCAATGCCCCCGGCATGACCAAAAAAGGAGACCGGGGCCTTCCCGCATACGGCAGCCCTGACGTCTTCGACCATCTGCCCCATGTTCATTTCGACTACCAGGACGTGCTTTGCGCCGGTCGCAAGATCATTCAACTTATCGCTGGGAAAAGGGAAGAGCGTTATAGGCCTCAGCATGCCGACCTTGATCCCCTCCCTGCGAAGATTGTTGATCGCTGACCTTGCGATACGCGCCGTTGTACCGAAAGCGGAAAGGATGATCTCGGCGTCATCGCACAGAAAGGACTCGAAGCGGACTTCCTTTTCCATCTCCTTGTACTTCTTATGAAGATGGATATTGTGTTGTTCAAGGTTTTCAGGATTAAGATAGAGACTCTTCAGGATCCTTCTTTTCCCTCCACGCTCGCCCATGCAGCCAAGTGCCCATGATTCCCTTTTGGGTAGATCTTTCGAAACGTGTTCGGTGATCTCCACTGCTTCCATCATCTGTCCCATGAAACCATCCGCCAGTATCATGACCGGGTTCCTGTATTTTATGGCCAGATCAAAGGCCTCCTGGGTGATCTCGACTGCCTCCTGCAAAGTGCTTGGAGCCAGCACCAGAAGCCTGTAGTCACCATTTCCCCCGCCCTTGGTAGCCTGGAAGTAGTCTGCCTGCGAGGGGAGAATGCCACCAAGACCCGGGCCTCCGCGCATAACGTTTACGATGACCGCAGGGATCTCGCAACCGGCGATATAGCTAATTCCCTCGGACATCAAGGATATCCCCACACTTGAGGATGTTGTCATTATCTTAGTCCCCGTCGAACCACCGCCCATGACCATGTTGATCGCCGCAACTTCGCTCTCGGCCTGGACGTAAGCGCCGCCGATCTTCGGCAGTTTTGCCGACATGTATTCGGGTATCTCGTTCTGGGGCGTGATAGGGTACCCGAAAAAGTACTTGCAGCCCGCCTGAATGGCGGCCTCTGCTATTGCCTCAGTTCCCTTCATTAGAACCCTTGCCATGGATACCACCTCCCGGCTTGATTACTTCTCTTCGATTCGGAAGACTTCAATAGCCGCATCGGGGCAGGTCGTCGCGCACATGCTGCAGGCGATGCACCCATCCTTGAACTGTTCCACGGGCCTGTACCCTTTGCTGTTGATATGTTCGGATATCCTCAGCACTTTTACCGGGCACGTCTGGACGCAAAGCCCGCAGCTTTTGCAATACTCTTCCAGCACGTTGATACGTCCTTTTGCCATTTATCCATACACCCTCTTCCCTATGGTAAATGAATGTTCGAAGTAATTTTTTCCCGAACCTTTCGGCCGCTCAGGATCTATCCCCTGCATGAGTCCACAAATATCCCTCTTCCCATGGGAGCATCATGTGCCTGACCATGGGCCAAAGTGCAAGGGGGGTCTCCTTACGCAATCCATCAGTTTCGTCCGCAAGATGAGGAGGAACAGTTCCGAAAATCACTTCCAGACCCAGATCCCTGCCGGCCTGAAAGACCTGACTGTAACCCCACAAAAGGTCATCCCTGGAGGTCTCATCCATGAGATGAGGATTTGCCATAAGGGCACCGACTTTCAATCCGGATATTGATTCCATGCTCCGGATCATAACTCCTATTCCTCCGGATTCACGGGTCTGGGGCCTGAAAGGGTTTACCACTAAAATAAGCAGGTATCCGGCATCGACAATCTGTCCGGCGAACTGCTTCAGGGCTCTGACGCCTATCGCATCTCCTCCGACATCGAGCAGAAGGCGGCCCCTGCCGGATTTCAGAGCCCAGGCGACTCCTGGAGAGATGACGGGCATGTCGGACCATCTGACACTCTCTGGAGGGGTAAGTATCTTGAAACCCTCATTACGGAGGGTCTCGGCGATCTGCCGGACGCAGAAATACGGATTGATGATATCAACGTCTGCGATCGTTATTTCTTCACCACAGGAACGGAAAGCAAGTGCCAGGTTGAGAACACACTCGGTCTTTCCTGATCCGAGTGCTCCCGTTACGGCAATCGCCTTTGGCCAGGAGCGTTCGCAAACCATGCCGACGGGCCGGCTCTGTCCGGAGAGAAGATTCATGCCACCTTATCCCCCTTCTTCAGGTTAATTCCTCTAAGCCAGCCTGCTCCATCTGTCCTTCGTTTCCCTTCCTGCTGGACCTCCACAAGAACCACCGAACCGGCGCCGCATGCAACAACAGGGTTTCCATCAAGAAAACCTGCGATCTCGCCGGGTTCACCCGAGAGATCAGATATTCGGGTTTTCCAGATCTTGAGGCGCCTGACGCCAACAAAAACGAAACAACCGGGCACGGGATTCATGGCTCTAACGAGGTCATGGACCTGTTTGGAAGGGTTTTCCCATCTCAGCTCTGTTTCCGATCTAAAAATCCTGGGGGCAAATGATGCATTCTCATGATCCTGCTCTTTGAGGGAAATCCTTCCCTGACACAACAATTCTAGTCCATCCAGAAGCAAACGGGTACCTTGAACAGCAAGTAATTCCGAAATATCTCCAAAAGTATCCTCGCAGCCTATCACAATGTGTGTGGAGGCAAGGACCGGACCGGCGTCCATTTGCGGGACAAGACGGAATACCGTGACGCCTGTCCTGGTTTCACCATTCATGATCGCCCTCTGGATGGGAGCCGAGCCTCTGTAGGCCGGAAGAAGGGACGGATGGATGTTGAGGCATCCAGGCTGGGGTAGAGAGAGAAAAGGTTCTCCGATCTTCTGCGCGAAATCCACGACCAGAATGCAAGCCGGTGACTCTCCTTTGTAAAGATCCATCAAAGCCCTGTCGTTGTTGAAATCAGAGGTTCGCGTCAGCGGTAGATCAAATTTTCTTGCCGCAGACTCGACAGGAGTCTCTCTCTCGGCAAGATGTCTTCCCGCAGGCCTTGGATGCGCCGTGATAACCCTGACGATCGTAGTGCTTTCAACCAGAACGGATAGACATCGGGCTCCAAAGGATCCCGATCCAGCGAACCAAAGCTGATTCTTCAGGGTCATTTATCTTCCCTTTTTTCCAATTTTCTCTTGAAAAACTTTCTTTTCAAAGGTGAAAGCCTGTCGAAAAACAACTTCCCGTGAAGGTGGTCGATCTCGTGCATGATGGCCCTCGCAAGAAAACCGGTCTCATCGAGTCTGTAGGGGTCGCCCTTTTCGTCCCGGGCATCAACAACAATCCTTTCCGGACGGCCGACTTTCTCGTAAAAACCGGGGGAGCTAAGACACCCCTCCTCCTGAAAGTCTTCTCCTTCGCAATCGACTACTTCCGGGTTAACGAGAACGATCCTTCTGTCCCTCCACCCGACGACGGCGATCTGGAGATTGATCCCTATCTGGGGAGCCGCAAGTCCAACACCCTCATATTCTTTCATCGTCTCCCACATATCGTTGATAAGATCCATCAGGGAGGCGTCGAAATTCCTGACTGTCTCCGCGCAGCCTCTCAGCACTGGATCGGGATACTCCCGGATGCGGTGCACGGACATCGCGATTCGCTTCCTTTCATTTGTCCCTGCAGGAGCGGTTCCGGAAAAACCAGGTACCGCCCTGCAGCGGAACTAATCCTTCAAAGATGCCTTCAGGATATCTCCGATAGTGACGTTGGTCTCGCCGTCGACGAACTGTGAGCTGTCCTTCTTGCCATCGCTCTTTTTGCGGCGTTTTTCGGGCTCGTGCTCCTTGCGGGGCTCCGGCTCCTCCATGGCACTCATGCTCAGGCGGATCCTGCGGTCGATGGGTTTGATTTCGATGATGCGGGCAACAATTTCCTGCCCTTCGGTAAGGACATCGCGTGGTTTTTCAACTCGTTTCTGGCTCAGCTGCGAGACATGTATCAGCCCTTCGATACCTTCCGCGATCTCGACGAAGGCTCCAAAATCCGTAAGCCTCACAACTTTTACGGGATACTCTCCGTTGACCTGGAACCTCTCCTCTAACCCCTGCCATGGGTCGTTGAGCTGTTTGTAGCCAAGGCTGATCCTCTTGCTGGCGAGGTCGATCCCTAGGATCTGTACATCTATCTGCTGCCCCTTGCGAAGGGCTTCCTTCGGGTGCCTGATCCTCTGCCAGCTGATATCGCCAATATGAACCAGCCCCTCGATACCCGGCTCGATCTCGACGAAGGCTCCGAATTCAGCGAGATTGGTCACTTTTCCGGTGATGATCTCACCCTCCTTGAGTCTGCCGCTGATCTCTTCCCAAGGGTCTGTCTGCGTCTGCTTTATGCTCAGGGAGATCCTGTTGTTCTCCGGTTCTATACCGATGATTTTGACCTTGACCCTGTCGCCCTTGTTGACTATTTCCCTGGGCTTTATGTTCCGGCCCCAGGATAGTTCCGTGTTGTGGACGAGTCCTTCAACGGTCCCAAGGTTTACGAACGCTCCGAAGGAAGTTATGGACGACACTGTTCCCTCGGCGACCTGTCCAATCTCCGTACTCTCGAAAAAGGACTGCCTCTGTTCGTTCAGTTCGCCCTCGAGAATCGCCCGGCGTGATAGAACGATCCGGCGTTTTCTCTTGTCCCTTTCGATCACCTTGGCACTGAAGGTGTCCTCCACAAGGCGAGAAGGATTGATCCCCCGCCCTTCCTCCGCGAGGTGGGAAACGGGAATGAAGCCCTCGATACCGCAGCAATCGACAATAAGACCGCCCTTCACCTTTCGAAGACCCCGAACGTCGATCACCTCGTTCTTCGAGAGACTCTCTTCCATCGAGTTCCAGCGTTCATCGAACTCGGATCTCCACCTGCTTACTACCAACTGCGATTCTTCTCCCTGCTTGAGAGAAACAACCTGCACCCTGACGGTGTCTCCGATGGAGGGTGTTTCCTTGGCCTCGACTAGAACCCTGTGGCTCCATTCATGCCTGGGAAGGAACCCCTCGCATTTGTAACCGACATCGACCAGCCATCCTTCTTCGCTGGATTCAACTACTGTGCCTTCTACGGTTTTGCCTCGGTGAATTTCTCCAACCTCGTACTTCCCAAGAAAACTTTCCATCGTTTCAGTGTCGTCGTTGTTTGTGGAATCGTTCTCGAGATTTTCCTCTTCGTGTTCGGTTCTTGTCTCTTCAGTCATCTTCGTATCCATCCTCCCTGGCGCTCTTTGCAGACGCGAGTCTGTTTTCAAGTTTATGGATCAGCCAGTCGGGTGTGCTTGCTCCCGCCGCGATCCCTATTTTTCTTTTACCCCTGAACCACCCGCTTTCCATCTCCCCGTCGTTCTCAATCCACAAGGTCGGAGTTCCGGTTTTTTTAGATATTTCCACAAGTTTAGCGGTATTGGCGCTGTTTTTGCCACCAATAACGATGATACCATCAACCGAACCGGCCAGGCGCGCAACCGATTCCTGCCTGGCCGAGGTGGCGTCGCATATCGTGTTGAAGACCCTGACCTCATCGGCCATTTTGGTGACCGATGAAACAAGAAGGGAAAGGGTTTCCTTTCTCTGGGTCGTTTGCGAAACGATCCCGATCTTTGAGATCCCGGACTCAACAGGAAAAGATACAGCGGCAGGGTCGACAACCCTTACCATTCCCCTGGCAAACTGTCTTATAGCCTGAACTTCAGGGTGATCCTTGTCTCCAAGGATCAAAACCATATAACCCGCCTCCGACAGAAAGGCCGCCTTTTCCTGCGCTTTTCTGACAAAGGGGCAGGTGCCGTCGATGATTATGGAGCCCTTTCCGGCCAATGATTCAAGAGTCTCTCCGGATACTCCATGCGCTCTTATAAAGACTGCTGCTTTTGAAGGGACGTCCGAGGGATCTTCGATTATCTCCAGACCCAGAGAACGCAGCCTGTTGATCTCCTGCGAGTTGTGGATGGGGCTACCGAGGGCATAGACCTTGCCGAACCTTGCAAGAGAATCCTCAAGTGTGGATATGGCCCTTCGAACCCCGAAACAGAATCCCCTTGGTTCGGCAAATATCAATTCGATTTTTTCCTTAATTTCCAGTGTCTTTCTTTCCAAAGAGCAATCACATTCCTCGCCTGATCCGGGATTCCTGAACATGAAACATAATACCACAGAGCTGGCGAAAACTTTCGGAACCACGTCATCTGACGTCTCACAAAAGCCTTTGTGGAACGTATATCTCCCTCCCGGGCCTCGCTCAGGGAAATTTTTCCAGCATGAAAGGCCGCCAGCTCCCTGTAGCCGAAACCTCTCATCGACGGCAGATCGGCGTGGTAACCTCTGGCCAGAAGCCACTTTACTTCATCGGGGTAGCCTGCAGCAAACTGTTCACTTACGCGCTCCTCGATCTTTTTGTACAGGTTCTCCCTTCCGGGGTAAAGAGCTATGAAGAAGGGGCGGAAGGAGGGCCTTGTTTTTGTCCCTGTATCCCTCCACCATGTCGGGGTTCTGCCAGTCTTTTCGATAATGGACAGGGCCCTGATAACCCGAAACGCGTCGTTGGGGTGGATCCTTTCCGCGTAAACGGGATCCAGAGAACGGAGCTTCTCGTAGAGGTCACCGGAATGGCCAGCCAGCCAAAGGCTTTCGTAGGCGCTCCTGACATCCTGCCACCTTTCAAGTCCATCGGAAAGAACTCCTGAAAAGAGAGCGTTGAAGTAAAAAGGAGTCCCACCTGCAAGTATCGGTGTCCTGCCCCTCGCAAGGATGCCATTGATCGCCTCCGTTGCACCCGAGACGAAATCGGCGGCGGTGAAGACATTGTCCGGGTCGGCGACGTCTATCATGTGGTGTGGTATCTCCCTGCGGATCACAGGAGAGATCTTGTCGGTCCCTACATTCATGAACCTGTACACCTGGCGCGAATCGACCGAAACGACCTCCCCGTCAAGGCCTTTTGCGAGTTCAAGTGAAAAAAACGTTTTCCCCGAGGCTGTAGGCCCGATTACTGCCAGAATTTCTTTTGTTTCACAAGGCAGCTTCATGATTCCCTCCCGAAGAGGCGAGCCAGATCCCTTGACCGGAGACGGATCAGCGTAGGCCTGCCATGAGGGCACATCGAAGGAGTTTCGCAGGCTAAAAGCTCCTCGAAGAGCCTCAAGGCCTCCTCAGGTGATATCCTTTCGCCAAGCCTGACAGATGAGTGACATGCTTTATCGGCGAATGGTTCAATATTTGTGTGACCGTCTTCATGATCATCAAGGATACTGATCCAGGATCTGAGTGCTTCCAGAGGAGAGGTCGTATGCTCTGACCCTGAACCTTCCGGGAGCGAAACAAGAAAGAGCGCTCCGGATCTATCATCAAACCCGAAACCGGAACTTTCAAGACTCTCACGGAACTCGACGGTGCGATCTGAAAGCGTGGGAGGGATCTGCACGGGAAAAGGAATGATCTGGGATGTGTTTCCTCTCCCCTTGGAGGAAAGCTTCTCGTAGACTATCCTTTCATGGGCGGCATGCGGATCGACAACTATGAGTTCTTCGTTCCCGTTGAAGAGCAGATAACCCGAACCCATCTGGCCGATATATGCCCCCCCGGAATCCTGCTGAATTTCCTGCTGGACGATCGAACCGGAAGGAACAGGGGGTTCCCCCACTCTGGAAAAATTATTATCCCCTTCGTTGCGCAGTGACAGCGTCCCTCCCGTATCAGCGCCTCTTGGGCGATATCCGGCCAAAGACTTTCCAGAAGCAATTAAACCCGGATCAAACTGATTCACTTCAACCAGAGAAATTACGGCCCTCCGGACTGCCACGAAGAGAGGCAGTGAGGAATGGACCCTGACCTCGGTTTTTCCGGGGTGGATGTTGACATCTAGAAGGTCAGGGGGGACGGAAATAAAGAACATCCAGTTTCCCGACGCCGCATCGCCGCCGGATGCGGCGGCCGCCGCGACGGCCGCGTCACGAACCCGCCTGCCGTTGAAAAAAACAGTAACGTCCCTTCTCCTTGTGCCGGGAGAGGGAGACCATACCGCCTCCACGATCACACCGCCCTCACTGACGGTGTTACGGCGCAGTTCGGAGGTGGATCCCCAGATCTTTTCAAGAACGGATACCTTATCCTGCCTGCCGTCGGTCGAAAAAACCTCCTTTCCGTCCCGGTGAATGGAGAATGAGGTTCCGGAAAAAGCGGCGGCATAATCCCTGATTATGGCCGCGGCCCTTCGCCCCTCCGTGGAGGCGCTCTTCAGAAAGTTTCTTCTGGCCGGAAGGTTAAAGAAGAGATCATCAACCTGGATCCTTGTCCCCGACTGTGCGGTCACGGGTTCGTGGAGGATGATCTCTCCTCCGACCGCTCGAAGGAGCCCCCCCTGAACCGATCCTGGGCGGAAACTTCTGATCTCCAACCGGCTCACCGCACAAATACTGGCAAGAGCCTCCCCTCTGTAACCGAAGGAGTCGATCCTGGAAAGATCTTTAACATCCTCGATCTTGCTAGTGGCAAAGCGTTCAATTGCAAGGGGGAGCTCTTCGAAGGGGATGCCGTTCCCGTCGTCTTCTACGGAAATCATGCTCTTCCCGCCATTCCCGAGACGAATGACGATCCTGGAGGATCCCGCGTCAAGCGAATTCTCTATGAGTTCCTTTACCGCGGATGCCGGGTTCTCGATGACCTCGCCGGCTGCGATCCTGCTTGAAACATCCTGCGGAAGCTGTCTTATGGGCTTCATCGCAGATCAAGTGCCTCCCTTGCCTTTTTTCTGAGATCATAAAGCCTCTCCAGGGCCTTCAAAGGCGTCATTTCATCGGGCTCGATCTCAGCGAGCTCTCCGATTATCTCTTCAAAGACGCCTCCGAAGAGAGAAAGCTGTTCAGCAAAAGATCCAGCGGGAGTCGTCATGGCTTCCATGTCATCCTTGCCTTCAAATCGTTCCAGGATCTCCATCGACCTTCTCAGCACGACATCCGGTATACCGGCAAGACGTGCAACCTCAATCCCGTAGGACCTGTCCGCCGGAACAGGCACCACCTTGTAGAGAAAGATAATTCCGTTTTCCCTCTCTTCCACGGCCATGCTCAGATTTCGAACCCCGGGAAGTTTATCGGAGAGAACAGTCAATTCGTGAAAATGGGTCGCGAACAGAACCCGGGGCCTGCGGTCTTCCGGGTGCTGAAGATACTCCAGCACCGCCCAGGCAATGCTCATGCCGTCGTAAGTCGATGTCCCCCGCCCCACCTCGTCAAGAACTACCAGGCTTCGCGAAGAGACGTTGTTCAGAATATTGGCAGTTTCGATCATTTCAACCATGAAGGTGCTTCTCCCTCTGGCTATATCGTCCCTTGCTCCGATCCGGGAGAAAATCTTTTCGATAATGCCTATCCTTGCACTCCTTGCCGGGATAAAACAGCCGGCCTGTGCCATGATCACCAGCAGGGCAGTCATCCTCAGGTATGTGGATTTGCCAGCCATGTTGGGGCCGGTCACTATGGCGATCCGCGAATTATCAGAATCCAGCCTGACGTCATTGGGAGTGAAGGCGCCGCTTTTGAGGGACAGTTCAACAACGGGATGTCTTCCGGCCTCGATATCAATGATCTCGCCAAGGTCTACGGTGGGCCTGCAGTAGCGATTAATGGAGGCCGTCTGGGCGAAAGAGGCAAGGACATCGATCTCGGCAATGGAAATGGCAAGAGCACGAAGTCGGGGTGAGCATTCAAGGATCGAAGTACACACCTCCCGAAAAAGTTTTTCCTCCCTCGCTCTCACCTTTTCGGAAGCTGAAAGCATTCTTTCCTCGAATTCCTTAAGTTCCTCGGTGACGAATCTCTCCCCCGATACGAGCGTCTGTTTTCGAATGAAGGAATCCGGCAGATCCCGAGACGAGATTCTGCTCACTTCGATGTAATAGCCAAAAACCCTGTTAAAGCCGATCTTCATATTTTTAATACCCGTTTCCTGTTTCCGGGCATCGAGAAAGGCGTCGAGCCATTCATTTTCGTTATTTTGAATACCCCTGAGGGAATCTATAACTGGGTCGAACCCTTCGCGAATGACCTGTCCCCCATGAAGTGCGCGGGGAAGATCTTTATTCAGGGCTCTGCCCAGAAGAGCGCCAAGGGCGACAGTCTCCCCGGTCTCCATGGGAATAATTTCCATGCCCGTCTCCTCGATCTGTTTTCTGATGGCCGGTATCGAATTAAGCGTATCGCGCACTATTCCGGCATCTCTTGGACCGGCGCTGCCGAATGCCAGGCGCGAAAGCGAGCGGTCCATATCACCGCAGGCGGCCAGAGCTGTCTGAAGCCTTGACCTTGAGTCTGCAGCAGAAACAAGGGATGAAACGCAATCCTGTCTTCCGGATATCTCTTCGGGGTCGAGAAGCGGATGCAGAAGCCATTCGCGAAGTCTGCGTTTTCCCATCGAAGTCCTGCATCTGTTCAGGGCATCAAAAAGAGATGTACCCCCGTCTCCGACCAGTTCAAGATTTTCGATGGCGGCAGGGTCTATTTGCATGGAGGATCTCTCAACGATCGGTCGTAGTTCGATCACTCCCCTGGTAGAACGGAATTGCGTCTCTTCAATATACGTTAAAAGGACTCCGGCACAGCCGCAGGAAGGATCAACATCCGAAAAACCAAAGCCCGCAAGGGAGGAGATCTCCCAATCACGGCATATCCTTCTGGAGGCCTCCGCAGCCTTGAAGTCGTCACGGTTCCTTGTCGAGAGAGCGCTTCCGCTTCCGTAGGGAATTATGGCCGCGGCTTTCTTCTCCGAACCGGCAGGCACGATTATCTCTGCAGGTGAAAACCCGGCCAGTTCCGAACCGGCTGCTTCGGGTGAAAGAGTTCCTGCCCTGAGAAGGCCGGTGGCACAGTTGAGAAGAGCCAGGGCAACGCCCTCTTCAAGAATGTTCATTGCTGCCAGGCGTCCCTCAGTGGGGGATTCACCGGGCAAAAAAGTACCCGGGGTAACGATCCTCACAACCTTGCGCTCAACAAGGTTTTTCCCGTCCGGAACAGTGACCTGCTCGCAGATCGCCACTTTCCGGCCGGAAGCAACAAGACGTTCAAGATAGGATTCAACGGCATGAAAAGGAACCCCCGCCATTGGGATCTTCTTCTCGGGATCCCTTGCAGTCAACACAATGTCGAGTATGCTTGCCGCCGTTTTTGCATCGTCAAAGAACATCTCGTAGAAATCGCCCATTCTGAAGAAGAGAAGACAATCAGGGTACCTCTTCTTCCACTCGAAATATTGTTTCAGCATCGGGGTCAACTTAACTTCTTCAGGAAGGGTCAATTCCCTCTTCTCCTGTTTTCGAGAAAGCCCTGAAGCATTATCGAGGCTGCGACCTTGTCGACGACCATCTTCCGTTTCCGGCGTGAGATGTCGCCCTCAAGAAGTGACTGTATGGCTACGGTGGTGGTGAATCTTTCATCCCAGGCCAGGATTTCGATCCCATCAAATTCCGTCTTAAGTCTTTCGATTATCGACTCGACCCATTCCGCCTCGGGCCCTCTGGATCCATCGGTCCTGACAGGCAGACCCACGACAATGACACCCACGTTGTTTGCCACAACCAGACCCCTCAGAGCGTTTATCCAGTCGCGGCCTGCGTCGAGAACAGCGATCCCCTGGGCGAACGTTCCCAGGGGATCGCTTAATGCAACGCCTATGCGAACTTTTCCGATGTCGAGTCCAAGGACTCTTTTCAATGTGTCTCCCCTGTCATGGCAAAAATGATCTCGGGAGCCCTGGAGAGAGCGGCGCCGATCTTTTCGATATCCCTGACGCCGGCCTGCGCCATGTCAGGCCTTCCCCCACCCCCTCCGCCCAGTTCTCCGCCAATTGTCCTTACGAGGCGTCCGCAGTCAACTCCATGCCCGACCGCCTTTTTGTCCGCCATCGCAATAACCATTGCCTGCTCTTTATTGATAGCAGCAAGGATAACCACGACACCTGATATCTTCTGGCGTATCCTGTCCCCCACGCTCCTGACGGAATCCGATGAGATGCCCTCGTACTGACCGACCACAACGTAAACCGGCCCGGCAGGGATCTTTGCCGCTACAAGTTCATCAATCCTGGAGAGCGCCAGCCGTAAACGCAATTTTTCAAGTTCTCCGGCAAGTTTCCTGTTTTCGTCCTGCATCTCACATACCTTTTTCTCCAGTTTGTCTCCCGGGACCGAAAGCCGCTCTTCAAGGGCCGCAACAGTATCCGATAGTTTTCTGAAGTGTTCTAATGATGACAGTCCGGCAAATGCGGTGATCCTCCTGACACCGGAGCCGATCCCCTCTTCGCGCACGATCTTGAAGGGACCTATGTCCCCGGTCGCATCGACATGGGTTCCTCCGCACAATTCGGCGCTGAAACCGGGCACCTTCACAACCCTGACGGTTTCGCCGTATTTTTCGTCGAACAAAGCCTTTGCTCCGATTTTCCTCGCACTCACGAGGTCGGTCTGAATAATCTCAAGGGGAGTGTTTTCAAGTATCTGTCTGTTCACGATCCGCTCGGCATCCTCGATCTCTTTTCCAGTCAAAGCCTTCATGTGCGTAAAATCAAAACGTAAAAATTCATCGGTGACAAGGGAACCCGCCTGAGTAACATGGTCTCCGAGCACCCTCGTAAGAGCCTCATGAAGAAGATGGGTTGAAGAATGGTGCGACTTGATCCCCATCCGCCTCTCATGGTCGACCTCCGCAAGAACTGTATCTCCCCCGGAAACATCACCCTCGATGATCCGGACTTTATGAACTATAAGGTCCCCGGCGTGCTTTACTGTGTCGGTTACCTCCGCCTTGAAAGAATCACCGGTTATTGTTCCTCGGTCTCCGACCTGTCCGCCGCCATCACCGTAAAAGGGCGTTTCGGAAAGAATCAGAAGCGTCTCGTCGCCGGAAACGGCACGGGAAATCTTTTTCTCGCCCGAAACAATTGCCAGGATCCTTGTTTTCAGGCTGTCTGAAACGTATCCGGCGAATTTCGTCGGGCCGGATTCGTCCCGAATCTTGTCAAAAACGGAGCCGCCTATCTGCCTTGAGGAAGCACGGGCTCCTGCCCGTGCCCGCTCCCTCTGTTTTTCCATCTGATCTGTAAAACCATCGCGGTTCACGGATACTCCCTGTTCCTGACATACTTCCTCGGTGAGTTCGAAGGGGAACCCGAAAGTGTCGTAAAGCTCGAACGCGACATCGCCTGGCAGGGAATCGCCTTTACTTGACAGGATCGTTCCGATCTCGGTTTCAAGAAGCCGAAGACCCTGTTCAAGAGTCCTTCCGAAACGGGACTCCTCCATCTCTACGACCTGTTCTATCAACGAACGCTGGTCGATCAGTTCCCGATAGGGATCGCCCATCACTTCGACCAGCGTCGGATAAAGATCCATCAGGAACGGCTTCTCTACACCGGAAAGCTTTCCAAAACGTATGGCCCTGCGGAGAATTCTCCGGAGCACATATCCGCGCCCCTCGTTCGAGGGAAGGACCCCGTCGGCGATCATGAAGGCAGTTGCCCTGAAATGATCGGATATGACCCTTGCGGCCATGTCACCGGCCTCGCCCTTGCCGTATTCGATCCCGCATACTTCACAGGATCTGTCCACAAGAGGCTTGAAAAGATCGGTCTGAAAATCCCCTGAGACCTGCTGGACGACCGAAGCGAGCCTTTCCAGTCCCATTCCCGTGTCTATGTTCTGCTTGGGAAGAGGTTCCAAGGATCCGTCCTCAAGACGATTGTACTGCATGAATACCAGGTTCCAGACCTCAAGAAAACGGTCGCATTCACATCCGACACCGCAATCCGGGCGTCCGCAGGAGAATAACGGTCCCTGGTCGTAAATAAGTTCGGAGCAGGGACCGCAGGGCCCAACAGGGCCAACGGACCAGAAGTTGTCGGCCTCTCCCAATCTGTATATGCGTTCGGCTGAAACCCCTATCTGTCTGTTCCATATCTCAAAAGCTTCCTCGTCCTCCCTGTAGATGGTCGGGTAAAGTCTAGAGGGATCCAGCCCCACTTTTTCGGTCAGGAACTCCCAGGCGAAAGCCGCCGCGCCGCTCTTGAAATAATCGCCGAAGCTGAAGTTTCCCAGCATTTCGAACAGGGTATGATGCCTCGCGGTTCTTCCGACATTGTCGATGTCGTTAGTTCTGACGCACTTCTGGGCCGTGGTCGCCCTCTTGAAGCCGGGTTTCCGCATCCCCAGGAAGTACGGCTTGAACGGCACCATACCGGCTATAGTAAAAAGCAGCGTAGGATCATCGGGTACAAGGGAGAAACTTGGAAATACCCTGTGCCCGTTTTTTTCAAAATAGGAAAGAAAAAGTTCACGAAGTTCTTTTCCGCGTCTCCATTGCATAATTGGGGTGTCTCCTCCGATTTTTCTGGCGATCATATCATCAGGAACAGTTGCCGGAACAAACCAGCTCTTTCCTGCACCGTGAAATTTGCCGCTTCACTTCTTCGTATTCTCCATCCATGAATCTGCCGCCGCGATAAAGCCATCGGCCTGCGGCGATAGTTCCGGAAATATCCCTGCTTGAACCGGCATATACGATAAATCCGAAAAGGTTTTCAGTAGTCCACCCCTCGTATTGAGGTTTGTCGAGATCCACCAGGATAAGGTCGGCCTGCCATCCTTCGCGGATAAGCCCGACATCATCAAAACCCGCGGCCCTTGCGCCTGCAACGGTGGCCATTTTGAAAACGCTCCTTGCGGTGACTGCCGTTGGGTCCATTGTTATACCTTTGTGGATGAGCGCGCAGAGCCGCATCTCGCCCCACATGTCCAGCCTGTTGTTGCTGGCGGCACCATCGGTGCCGAGCGAAACATCTGCACCCCCCGCCAGAAAGGCTGGAACGGGAGCGAATCCGCTTCCAAGCTTCATATTGCTGGAGGGGTTGTGCGCTATCGTCACCGACGTTCCCTTCAACTTTGGGATATCCTCGGGGGGGAACCAGACACAGTGGGCAAGAATGGTAGAAGTGAGGTCAAGAAGCTCCGTATTTTCGAGGTAGGCGAAAGGGTAAAGGCCAAGTTTATCCTTAAGGAAGGATCTCTCCCACTCTGCCTCCAGAAAATGAAAATGTATCCCGGCACCCAGTGATTTCGCGGCAGCCGAGATCTCCCTTACAGCCTCCAGGGAAACAGTGTACGGAGCGTGAGGTGCAAGTTGAACCCTTACATTCCCCTTTCCGTTACGTCTCCGGAAAAGATCTATCCCCTCTTCCATCTTTTTGGGGTCGTCACCTATTATTCCCCGGGAGATGCAGCATCTCATACCCGCATGCAACGCTGCATCCGCGACCTGATCCATTTCGAAATACATATCCGTAAAACAGGTCGTACCCGACGAGGCCATCTCCGCGATAGCTCCCCTGGTCCCCCAGTAAACATGCTCTGGCATGAGGGCTGCCTCAACAGGCCATATCCTTTCTTCCAGCCACTCCTTCAGGGGAAGCTCCTCTCCCAGCCCCCTCAAAAGAACCATGGCCGCATGCGTGTGACTGTTTACAAAACCCGGCATCACCAGGGTTTTGCCCTTGCCGTCGAACGTTTCCAGACCATTACGTTCCGTTTTACCAAATAATCCGATCGAACTGATCATTCCGTCTTCAACAAGGATGTCTCCGCATTCGGCCTTGACCATCTCCGAGTCGATATAAACCATGTTTTTCAGTAAAAGTCTCACGATTTTACCCCCTTTGGAGCACCGGTACTTATTTGAGGAAATAGCTTGAAATTCTACTCTTTCCATTCCAGGAGGTATCTCTCCTGCTCGGGAGTGAGATCCTCCAGCACAACTCCCTGGGCGGCAAGGCCGGCCCTGATGACGGCGTCGTCGATCTCTCCGGGAACATTATAGACTCCGGGCTTCCTGGGGTTGTTCCTTATAAAGATGGCGGATTCTAACTGCAGGGCAAAACTCAGATCCATGATCTCTATCGGGTGGCCGTCCCCCGCGGCAAGGTTGACCAGACGCCCTTCCGCCAAGAGGTTGAGCCTGCGGCCGTCTTTGAGGAGGTATGTCCTGACGTTGTCGCGCACATCGAAGACCTCGCTGGAAATTTCGGCAAGGGCATTTTTGTCTATCTCTACGTCGAAATGGCCAGCGTTTCCAAGTATGGCTCCATCTTTCATCACCGCGAAGTGCTCCGCCCTGATCACATTGATATTACCTGTAAATGTAAGGAAAATATCTCCGGCTTCGGAAGCTTCCGCCATATCCATGACATCGCATCCGTCCATCAGCGCTTCGAAAGCGCGGTGCGGATCAACCTCAACGACCGCGACTCGTGCACCCATCCCCTTTGCCCTCATCGCAAAACCGCGGCCGCACCAGCCGTAGCCTACAACCACACAAACCTTTCCGGCTATGAGAACGTTGGTCGCCCTCGTCAGGCCTTCGAGTACGGATTGGCCTGTTCCGTAGCGGTTGTCAAAAAGGTATTTGCTTTTGGCATCGTTTACGGAGATCATTGGAAAAGCGAGCACCCCTTCGCCCTCCATCGCCTTGAGTCTCTTTACGCCGGTTGTCGTCTCCTCCGAACCCCCAAGAATGTCCCGGATAAGTTCCGGCCTCTCTTCGTGGACAAGGACCACCAGGTCAGCCCCGTCGTCGATGATTATGCGGGGCTTTTCATCAAGGACGGACTTGAGGTTTTCGTAGTACTCCTCCGCTGACATCCCCCTTCGGCTGAAAACCGCAATACCCTCGTCCACAAGCGCTGCGCAGACATCATCCTGGGTTGAAAGAGGATTGCTTCCTGCGGCGGCAACCCTGGCTCCAAGCTTTTTGAGCGTCAGGAGAAGACACGCGGTCTTGGCCTCAAGATGGAGACAGGTCCCAACAGAGACCCCCGAAAGGGGCTGCGCGTCAAAATACTTCTTCTCAAGTGCTGCAAGAACCGGCATTCTTTGAAGGGCCCAGGAAATTTTCTTCATCCCTTCGGTGGATTTCGATGGATCCGCTATTCGCGATTTTGTCACATTCAGACCTCCTTATCGGTTTATGGGAAAATCCTCAATGATCATCGAAAAAAAATGGATAACGAAAAACGCCCCTATCCGTGATATAAGCCGAAACAAGGAGGGCAGGCGTTACATCAAAGGCTGGATTCCAGACTTTGATTTCGTCGGGTATCCTAATCCCTCCGGGAAGTACACGGACCTCTTCTGATGAACGCTCCTCTATGGAAATATCTTCTCCGGAGATCACAGATGAGTCAATTGAGCTCGATGGCGCTGCCACGTAAAACGGAACTCCGTGTTCTTTTGCGATGACCGCGAGGCCGTATGTTCCTATCTTGTTGGCAAAATCACCGTTCCTTGCGATCCGGTCGGCCCCTACGATCACCGCGTCGAGCCCCCTGGTCTTCATGAGAGAAGCGGCCATGCTGTCACAGATCACCGTTACATCAAAACCATCCATGGCCATTTCCCATGCCGAAAGGCGCGACCCTTGAAAAACGGGGCGGGTTTCATCGAGAAAAACCGTGAGCTGCTTCCCGCTTTCGCGCGCAGCCCTGATCACCCCAAGCGCCGTCCCATAACCTCCAGTGGCAAGAGAACCGGCGTTGCAATGGCTCAGCACCCGGCAACTCGGTGGAAGAAGACCCTGCCCGTTCTTTCCGATCGAAATGTTGGAATTGATGTCCTCATTCAAAATTGCATTGGCTTCTTCAAGAAGCATTTTCTTCATTCCAGCCGTTTCTTTGATTCTTTCCGCAAGGTTTGTCATCCTGGTGATCGCCCAGAAAAGATTGACGGCCGTCGGCCTCGTGGAGGCAAGACGAACTGCGGCCTTCCTGACAAGGTCGATTCCCTCACTTGAAGCAAGGACAAGACCATAGGCCGCCGCTATTCCGATCGCGGGAGCCCCCCGGACCGTCAGGTTCTCGATGCACTCCGCGACCTGGTGATAATTGCAGCACGTCACATACCGGACCACGGAGGGCAATGTTCTCTGGTCAAGAAGCAACAGGCTCTCTCCTGAAGGATCCCATTTGAGAGTTTCGGGGACCATGATGACTTACCCCCTTGCGAAGATCAATCCGGATAGATTTCAGCGACTTTGGTAATGATACGGCCATCTTTGAATCTGACGTTCAGGCCGTCCCCCGGAGACACTTCCGATACGCTGGACACAAGGCCGCCGTCAGGTGTGGAACAGGAGGTAAAACCCCTTGAAAGAACCTTGAGCGGGGAGAGTGCATCCAGGGAGGAAGCAGCGTTTTCAAGCGAAGAAAATGAGAGGGTTACTCCCCTTTTGACGGCATTGACCATTCTGTCTCCAAGCCGTACAAGCATGCCCTCTGCGGGTATTATGGCGGAACGCTCGACTGCCCTTGCCAGGCAGGTTCGATTATTCTGCAAAGAGGAGCTGAATTCCATTACCGACGCGAATACTATTCGAGCCATTTTGTCCCCGGCGGCTCTCAGTTCACGGATTATTTCAATGCGGCTCGGGAAAAGGGCCTCCGCTGCGGCGGAGGGTGTCGGAGCATCCATGTCGGCGGCAAGATCGGCAAGGGTTCTGTCGACCTGGTGACCAAGACCCGTGATAACGGGTACTGGACATCCTCTTATCGCCCTGACGACTTCCTCCTCGTCGAATGGGTTGAGGTCTTCACGGCTGCCTCCCCCTCGAACCAGCATCACGGCCTCGACCCCGGGAATTCTCCCCCCCCTTGCAAGCCCCCGGACGATATCCCCGGCGGAGCCGGCTCCCTGGACAGTAACGGGGACCACCACAAGTTTGCACAGTGGGAACCTCCCTGAAGAGACCTTCACGACATCGCGCACAGCCGCACCGGTTGGTGATGTAACTACTGCTACCTTTTCGGGGAAATCCGGTAATCTGCGTTTTGCGGAGGGGTCGAAAAGACCCTCGGAAGCAAGCCTCTGCAGCAGCTCTTTTTTGGCCCTGGCCTGGGCACTTTCTCCAAGAGGGCGAATGCTTCTTGCGTATATCTGGTAGGAACCCCTGGGGCCGTAAACTCCCGCTCTGCCCTCAACCAGCACATCGTCACCCTCGCGGGGCCACTGTGGGATCTTTCCTGCGTCCGATCTGAAAAGAACGCAGGCTACCCTGGATTCCGTGCCGGATATGGAAAAATAAACGTGACCGCTCGAATGTCGCTTGAAATCTGCCAGCGATCCCCGCACATAAAGGGAAGAAAGCAAATCGCTTCTTTCGAAGAGGAGCGAGATATAACCGGTCAGTTCGTCAACTGTCAGTATCCCCGGCATGGGGTTTCTCCCCGCTCTCGTTATAACCGAGGACGCGTACGATCTTTCCAAGGACACCGTTTACGAATTTCCCGGATTCACCCGTTCCGAATCGTTTGGCAAGTTCAACAGCCTCGGAGATGGCAACCGGGACGGGGATAATCTCCGCGATAACGCTCTCGTAAAGAGCGAGCCTGATGGCAACCCGATCAACTATGACCATGCGTTCGGGTCTCCACCCTACAATGTTCTTTCTGACCAAGGCGTCAATATCGTTAAGATTAGAGGATACTCCCTTTACCAGTATCCCGGCGTAATTCCTGACTTCATCTTCCTCCGACTCGAAGGGGAAAAGTTCAATAGCCAGTTCGGGCGTAATGTTTTCACGCATTTCAATGGAGTAAAGTATCTGCAGGGCTATCTCCCTTGATCTTCTCCGTTTTTGGGGCAGGAAAGATCTCACCTTATTTACGCCGCCCACTCAAGCATTTTTTCTTGATAATTCTTTTACCCACTTTCGAACCTCCAGACCCTGACTGGTTGTGAAAAGTGCCGCAATGGAAAATGCCGCTACCGCTACGGCTGTCGAAAGCAGTGTTCCGGAAAATCCCATCCGTAAAACGGAAACTGCAACCCAGGCAAGCCCTCCCCAGAAGAAAGGAGATCGAAGGAGGTTTTTTGTGGATATGGCATCTTCCACGGACCTGTCTTTAACCCAACATGCCTGGACCTCTTCTATACCCAGCTTCACTGCAAATTCCAGAAAACTCTTCTCTGCGGCGTCTTTTGATGTCTGGGGAGTGCCGGGGTCAAGCACAAAAGTAACATTCAGCAGGTTTTTCTCACCCAACAGCACAACGTCCGAACAAACAGGACCCTCCGGATGCATTATTGAATAAGCGTCTCGTATTCCCTCTCCCGAAAGCCAAAGATCACCTTTATCTCCCGAACTCCAGAAATAGAATATATTGATCACCCCATAAAAGTAAGGGCCGGTTCCTCTGGAGGCGGCCCTGTCTGAACCGGTGTCAATCCTTAAGGTCCGGATTCACATTTTTGGAGGACTTGCCCCCCTGGCCGGCTTCCTTGGTCTGATCCGTGTCGAAAAAGACACCCTGCACGAAAACATTGACGCCCTTTACGTTGTAGCCGGTATACTGCTCTAGTGTCTTTTTGATGGATTCCTGCACATCCCAGGCTATGTCGGGGATCCGGAGTCCGTATTTTGTAGTTATGTATGCATCAACAACAACAGAAGGGACATCTCCCTCCTCAACTGAAATGCGCACACCGCCGGATGTTTTTTTCCCGATTCTCAAGTTGGCCACAAGGCCCGGACTGGCCGGCCGAACTCCATTGACCTTGAGTAAAGCCTGGGTGGCTATCTGTGCGATAACATCCTCGGAGATCCTCACGTTTCCCTCGCTTTTTTCGTCAGGAATGCCTGCGGAAGAGTTCTCCTCAAGAAATTGGCTGCCTGCACGCCCTTCAATATCCGGGCTTTTTTTAGCTGTCCCCATGATTTCTCTCCCTCCTTGATTTAATGATATCGGAATATCAGCCCGTCTAATCCTGGATCACAAAACCGCACTCGGGACACTGAAGGGCCCCATCCTCTTCGCTGGCTTCCGGTCTGAAGAAAAAAACATGCCCGCACTCCGGACACTCGCGGGAATCAAATGTTCCATCCTGGTCGTCCTCGGGATATTCCTCAAGGTCCCCGAAATCGCCCTCAAGACGATCCATGTCCTCCTCCAGCTGTTCGCAGTACTCCGAAAGATCCTCCATGAACTCCTGCTGCTCGTCCAGAATCTCCGAATGCTCGTCGATCTCGTCGGCCAGTGCGCCAAGCGCTTCCAGTATCCCCGCGTAGATCTTTTTCTCCGCTTCCCCTTTAGGACTCAGCCCTTCAAGAAGGCCGTTGAGGAAAGCAATCTTTTCCCTTGCTCCCATAATAATTCCTCCCCTGTCAGCGCTTTGCCCGTTCTATGTACTCGCCTGTCCTTGTGTCGACAATGATCACATCGCCAACCTCGACAAACATCGGTACCGAGAGCGTGAACCCTGTCTCAAGGGTCGCTGGTTTGCCACTCCCTGAAACGGTATCGCCTTTGAAGCCTGGTGAGGTCTCAACGATCCTGAGTTCCACGTTTTTGGGGATCTCTATCCCCATAATTTTCCCCTCGTGCATCTCGAGTTCAACCTCAAGATTGTCCTTCAGGAAGAATGCTGCATCTGCGAGAATATCCTTATGGATATAGATCTGGTCGTAGTTCTGCATGTCCATGAAAATATAGTTCTCTCCGTCCTGATAGAGGAACTGGGCCGGCTTGTCGTCGAATATGATTCGCTCGAGCCTCTCCCCCGAGCGGAAGGAGTGCTCGACAATGGATCCGCTTTCGACATTCCGGAGCTTGGTCCTTACGATGGCGCCGCCGCGGCCCATTTTGTGGTGCTGGCAGTCTATAATCTCCCAGATGCCCTCCTGCCAGACAATCTTCATCCCAGAATGGAAATTGCTCGTATCCACAACCTGACCCATTCAGCAAGCCCTCCCGCGGTATTAATCCCGAAAATAAAAAACTCTCTGCCTCAAATGACCTTTCAGGTGACGGGTATTCATTTAACCACCAGAACCCCTGAGTTTCAACTCACGAGCCTCGATCAGTTGACCTTGACGTCGCTGCCTGTGATCTGGGATTCCGGTACCTCGAGAATATAAGGAACCACGATCATAATAACCTCAGATTTGGTAACGGTCTTGGACCTTCCCTTGAAAAGTTCGCCGAGAAGCGGAATATCTGCAATTACGGGTATCTTCCAGGTGTTTTCGGACTTTGTTTCATTGAAAAGCCCCCCGACCACGAACGGCTCCCCATCCCTGACTCTGACTGTGGTCTGTACTTCCCTGGTGCTTGACTCCGGGTACTGAATCCCACTGGCACTGGTGGTGAGCACTACTTCCCCGGTCTTGATGCTCAGCTCAAGGGTCACGATATCGGAGCGTCCTACAATAGGGGTAAACTCGAGTACAGGTCCGGCCTCCACATCGCCATAGGTAGGATTTCCCGCCTCATCCTTCCCGGAAACATACTTGACGTCCGACACAAGCTTGATGGTGGCCTTCTGACCGTCAATTGTTACCACGGAGGGACTTGCAAGCATCTTGGCCTTGTTCTCAGTTACGAGGATCTGAAAACCTGCATCGAAGAACTTAAGAACACTACCACTCAGGTCCGGAAAGGTGATGCTTTCTGGGGGATTTACAGCCCTGTCGGTTGTACCAGGGTCATAAACCCCGCTTCCATTGTCATCAAAATACCCTATGACTCCCCCTAAGCTACTGATGGACGAGTACCATCTCTCATAGACAGCGTTAATCAGGCTTTGCATCTCGTCCGATCCGCCTTCGCTGACCTCGATTATCCTCGCCTGGAGCATGACCTGGGTTCCGGGGTGGTCTATCCGCTGCAGCGTACTCGCGACCTCCTGCAGGCGCTCCTCGGAGGCCGTAACGTAGATCGTCCGGAGGCGCTCGTCAACAACTATATTGGAGACGCCTGATATCCCCTGCAGAAGCGCTGGTATCTGCTTGGGGTCGGCGTAGGCCAAATGAAATGACCTGGTCCGCTCCATTCCCATCGTCCTGGAAATATTTTCCTTTTTGCCGACGATGATCGTCTTGCCCATCATCGCGTATGAAACATCGTACATTCGCATCAGATACCCGAAAGCCTCGTTCATGGGAACCTGGTTCAGGCTCACTGTGACCGGCATCGGGGGAACGGATGGGTCGACGATGATATTCATGTTCACAAGCCCGCCGAGCATGCGGAAGACATCCCTGAGATCGGTATCGCGCAGCTCCAGAGTTACGAGTGTGGTCACCGCAAGAGGGTCCCCCACGGTCGTCCTGGGTGGAGCGGCAGGGGATAGGGGGATCTGGTTTGCGGAGTCGGGCGTGGAAAGATAGACTGACATTACAGGAGTCGGCGGGTCTCCAACTGTCTTTCCAAGAGCAATTCGCTTCGTGGATCGTACCGTCATGTGTACGCCGTCGGGTTCCTGCTTCAGGGTCACAGACTGCACGAGGGGGGTGGCGAATGCCCTCTCCCAATATGCGGAAGGCAGATAGACTCCACTCCAGAGAAGCACAAGGACGTTGTCTCCCGTGGAAAGGATGTCGGGGGAAGGCAGCAGATTGCCAGTGACCTCAAGGACGGCAAGTGACGACCCTCCCTGGAGCATCGTAACTCCCTGTATCGACGGTAGCGATGAAGCCAGCGGATCACCCGCCGGGGAAGGATCCCCCGAAGCGGCCCAGACAGGGCAGACAACCATAAAAGCGACAAACAAGGCCAGGATCGCCCTGAGCTTTATCACCTGTCCACAGGAATGTCGATTTGTTGACCGGACCATGTGACCACCACCTTGTCGTGTGTAATGGCTACCACTCTGCCTTTCCCTCCGGCGAAGGACCCGCCCTTTTTAAGAATTATCCCTTCACCATACCCATCCACGTCAACAACTGCCGCCGCGTCATTTCCTTTTATCAGCACGGCCTTGACCCACATCATCGGAGTTCCGGTCATTTCATCCAGCAGATCGGCGCGGGACCCGGCCGCATCGGACGGCATAAAGGGTTTCCTGGCGACTGTCGCTGCAAGAACAGCAAGCTGGGTACTGCCGGTTCTTGCCATCACCGCGTTTCTGAAGCCCCTGGCGGTCTCCTCAAGTTGGGCTATCTCCTGGTCGGTCGTTGCATTGTCTGCCGGGGGAGCCATGTCGCTGCCGCGCATCGTCGAAAACATCTGGCGGAAAAGAAATGCCGACCATAACGTACCCAGGGTCATTACTATAGCCAGGGATATACGGACAAACCTTGGAAACCTGTCGCCCTCGGTTATATCTCTCCATAGATCCTGCGCGGAACCGAGCCAGGAATCCCGAGAAGCCACCTAGACACCTCCCTCGGACAGGACGGTCTCGAGAACCGCCGTCCCCTTCACCATGCCCGGTTCGTCCCTGGAAAGCGAAACGTTAACCATCCTGACCGCGGTTCCCATTCTTCTCCAGTCAGCCATTACATTGAGCACTGAGTAATAGGGGCCGACGAAATCTATCTGTACGGCCGAATTCCCCGAAACAGCCTTGGACGGTTTCATGCTGTTGACCTGGATACCGTTCTTCGCCAGTTCTCTTTCCACGGATGAGAAAAACGCGACTTCATCGATTGGAAGCGTTACCCTGTACTCTCCTATCACACCGATGGTTGTCTTGTTTGCATGCAAAAGACGTGTCTTGTTCTGTATGTCAAGTTCGAGGATCCTCTGCCTTGTCCGGAGTTCCTCGATCATTTCCCTCTCGGCCGTGACGGCCCTGCTGAAAAGAGCCTGACCCAGAACAATGAAGAGAATCAAAAAAGCCAGAGCAAGCGAGAGAGCCACTCTTTTCCGGGGAAATGAAATGTTCATCTGCTTGCCTCCTTCTGCATCGGCACTTCGGGGGAGTCGATTCTGCTTCCTATCGACATTATGTCCCTGATCCTGCAGTCGAGAGAGAAACGGACCGACGCTCCTCCATCCTGACGGATCCTGCTGGTAACCGGGAAACCGACGGATTCGATGACTGAGGCCTCGGAAAGCGCTCTTCCGAAGGATACGACATCGTTTTCCGTGAATGCGAAACCTGATAAGGCGGCAATTCCGGCGGAAATATCGACCTTCTCGAGCCAGACTCCTCCAGGGAGAGCCTTTTCAAGAACACTCAGAAACTCGATGGACGGAAGTTCCTGCTGCAGGATCAACAGCGCCTTGCCGTAATCCTTGACCTGGGTCTGAAGTCTTTTCAGTTCGACGTTCATCCTGGTTCCCTGTTCCTGCATTCGTTCTATATAGGATTCAAGCTGCACCCTCTCGGATCTGAGAGATCTCGAGAGGAAGAAACCGTAAATAAAAGTGGCCGACGAAACGCCTACAAAGAGCAGAACGATCACTAGGGCCGCGATCCTGCCGAAGTGAACGGGGGTTTTCTCCGTATCGATGTAATCCCTCGGTCTAAGATCGAGTTTTACCCTCATAGGAGGCTCCTAACTGCCAGACCTATCGAAGACTCCCAGCCGGTGCTCTTTTCGGGAGCTCCCCTAATTCCCCACATACTCCAGGGGTCGGAAAGTATTACGGGGATGGAGGCCACGGATTCGATCGCGTCCTTGAGAGACTGATCCTCCGCGTAATCCCCTCCGAGAACTATCTCTTCCACCTTCATCTCACGAAACTGGCTTCCAAGATAGGTAAATGTAGAGGAAACTTCCCTGGCAACGGCGGCAAAGGATTCCCCGGACCCCGAGGATGCCTCTCCTCCCACGAGAAGCGTCCTGTAGAGTATCCCATTATCCTCGTAACCGACGACGATCTGGGAGCTGTTTCTTCCCACGGAGACAACCATCGACCCCATGGCAGGTCTGGGTATCATACCCCTTGTGCACCTGAACAACGCTACGTTGACAGGTTCCACGGCTTCGGCACTTATCCCCACCTTGCGGGCGATGTCCAGAAGGGACTGAACGACATGCATCCTGGCTGCCGCAACGATGTATTTCTGGTTCTCACGGTCGGAATCTCCGGGAGTTGCAACCACCCCAAGGTCGAAGGTAGCCTCGGCGCAGGGGAAGGGGAAATACTTGTCGAAGTCCCATTTGAGGGCCTCACGGGCGTCCTCTATCTCCATCGGCGGCATCTCCACGATCCGGAGAAGAACATCCCTCGAGGGCATCCCAAGTACAACCGAACGAGCCCAGCTTCCTCCGAGCGCATCCTTGATGTCAAGCAGATGCGATTCAAGAGACTGGACATCAGCGATCATCTCCTGCTCCACCGCCATGCCTTCTACTCTGGCCTCGGCGCTTCTGGCAAGCGAGAGATCCCCTGCCTTACCCTCGATCTCAAGATACTTGATGGATCCGGTCGCAAGAGAAAGACCAGCAGCGGACAAACGTTTCCCGATAAAACCGATGGCCACTCACCACCATCTCTATAGGCTTTTTACCTTGCTTATAGTGACACTATACCCCAGCAAAGCACAGAACCGCAAGGGTTAAATATGATTTTCAGTTTCGAACGCGCCAGGCGGTCTGAAGAACGGAGAGCCTGTAATGGGTGTCCTCGGTCGAGAAACCCCAGGAGGTATCCCATCCGTCGGGAGGAGTTGTTGAAACAGGGTTGTCGTGGCGCTTGTTTCCGCGGGCAAGGATCACGGCGGAGAGGATTCCTGTAACGGGATCAAAATCGAAACGGAGGCCGGATATCCCCTGGACGCGAGGCTGTGGCCCGCCGCCCATCAAGTCGTTGGTGTAGAAAGAGGGGTTTGCACCTGTCGTAACCCAGGCCTCCATCCCCCGAAGCATGTACAACTGGTCGAACTGGCTGAAATCAGCGCTAATTGTTGACGCGGAAGCAACAGCCACTGAAAGGTCGCTGCCGAGTATTGCAGTGACCCTAAGGGGAACTCCCGACGCAGGGAGAAGGCACCAGCCCTTGGGATTGGAGGAAACGTTCGGAGTGAATGTGTTGGCTTGAGGTTGTTCACTAAGGGCGAGAATAACGGTTTCTCCGTCGGAGATCGAATCTGCATCAAAATCAGAAAGACCCCTACCCGTTCCCATTCCGTAGACAATATGGAGTGTATCATTGGCGTTCGTTGTGGTGGAAACCTCGACCGGGCCGTTCCATCCGGAGATCGTGGTGAGCCCGTTAAGACTCTCCTGAAATTCATCCGTTTCGGATGGCATGCCGATCCCCGACTGAAGAACGGGGTATGAGAGTATGGTCAGAACCATCTCTGCCCTCTGGGTCGCAGCCGAGTGCTCGTCTGTCTGTTCCAGATTAAGGATGAAGGAGAAGAGAAACGAAACCGCCGCCAGAAGTACTATGGCTCCTATCGCAATGGCTATAAGGACTTCCGTCAGCGTAAAAGCCCGCCTGGTTTTGGACACCCCGCTACTCCACATCCGGCCTTACCAGCCTTTCCATCTGCGAGGAGCGGCTCCCCGTCGCGGACGTCCAGGATATCTGAACCGTCACAATATCTCCCCCGGTTCCGGCTTCGGGCGTGCTCGTAACGGCCCAGGTGAACTTGCCGTCAGTTCCGCTCGTCCCGACATTCTCCCCGGATTCTATCCTCTCGAGCAGGGATGTCGCAAGAAGGATGGCCCTTTCGTGGTCGGCGGTATGAACGAAGAGTTTGGTCGTGGCTATCGGAACAAGGGCAAGAGAGAGAACCGCCACGGCCAGAAGCACCAGCGCAAGAAGCGTCTCAACGAGAGAAAAACCGGTTTTTTTCTTTAAAATGGTCCCGTTGATCTCATTCATTTCTTCTCTCCCAATTACTGTATACAGTGATTTTTCTGGAAAAGAAGGCCGGGTTTCCCCGGCCCAACGGTTTTTACACGATACTTACCGAAAAATTGTTAAAGTGACATGGAATAGATGTCGCCGCTCTTAACTACTCCTGCTGCTGGTGCCATTGCATCCAGTCGCGACTGGAAACCGCCTCCGGTATCGTCTGCGGTGAAGACAATAGACGTAGCCGTTGCGGAGTATTCACCGAGAGCGCCTCCGTCAGGTGTTCTGTCAACGTAGGTGGTTAGATCGTCTATATCGGTCGCAAACTCATCATTGTCTGCATAATACATAAGCTGCGCAGCCTTGAGCGTCCTCATGTCACTGACGACCTTGGTCGCGTTCGCCTTGTCGGTTCCTGAGCCCATTACCAGAAGCAGAGACCCGGCAAGAATACCGATGATCACGATTACGATCAGAAGTTCGACGAGAGTGAATCCGCGACTCTTCCGCTTTTTCATCCACTGTGCCATTTTCAAAACCCTCCCTGAATTGATTCGATTTTTCCGGATGGTTCTGTTCTCAGATTTGAAAAGATTATAACATTACCCCCCCCTGTGTATATAGGTCAAGGTCAAGATCAAAAACGTAAACTTCGCATCCCGCATTTACAGCATGGCCTGAATGGCGCCGACGATCGGCAGAAATATAGCGGAGGCAACGAGCGCCACTATTCCGCCCACGAATATGATCATAACAGGTTCTATTATTGCCGTCAGCCGTTTGATCTTTTCGTCCAGCTCCATCTCGAACCAGTCCGCAATTTTTGCGAGCATCTCCTCAAGCCGTCCTGTCTGCTCCCCGACCGTTATCATGTGGGCGACCATGAGCGGGAAGACCTTGGTCTTTGCCGCTGTCTCGCCCAGTGCCTGTCCCCTTCGGGCGGCCTCCCTCATATCTTCGTAGGCTTTTCGGATCACCGCGTTTTCCGCCACCTCCGATGTCATCTCCAGGGCCATCAAGATAGGGACTCCGGCCTCCACGAGAGCGGAAAGAGTCCGGTTCGAGCGTGCCATTATGGTTTTATAGACAATGTCCCCAAAAACCGGAAGCCGCAGTTTGATCCTGTCCATCGTCGGCCTGGTCGCGCGCATTCTATTCATAAGAATAATCAAAAATATCAGAGAGAAAAACCCAATGACCATAACGTACCACTTCTCACCCATCCACAGGGCGAAGTTGAATATGATCTTTGTTACAAGGGGAAGTTCTATCCCCATAGACCCGAAGACCTTTGCGAACCTTGGGACGATGAAAGTCACGAGGATATAGACGACCAGCAGGGAGAAAGACATAACTACCGCAGGGTAGCTGACGGCGGAAATGATCTTGCTCCTGAGGGCGTGCTGCTTTTCGAGGAATGTGGCAAGCCTTTCGAGGCTGGAATCCAGCACTCCTCCCTCTTCCCCTGCCCTGACGATGGATATCATTAGAACGGAGAAGACATTCTGGGTCCGCATCGCCGCGCTAAGGGATGTGCCGCTGTCCACGAGCCTCTTGACCTCCCTGACCGATGCCGAAAGCCTTTTATTGGTTGTCTGGGCCACAAGGATGTCTAGTGCGCTCCCAAGGTTGATCCCTGCTGAGATCATCGTAGCCAACTGCCTGAAGAGAACGGACTTATGTTTAAGGGGGACGGTGCCGATTTTTCTCAGCCTGTCCATAAGAGGCTCGCGCTCCCTCTTCAGGGTGCTGTCGAAAGAGAGAGGCGTCATTCCCCGCTGCCGGATCATAACGGCTGCATGATCCTGGCTGTCGGCAACCAAAAATCCCGATACCGTATCTCCTTTTGGGTTGCGTGCCCTGTATTTGAACCGCACTTTAACACCCCTTTGCATGTCTACGAAAAAAAATTCCCGCAGGCTGCCGCAGGGAATTTCACCTAACCTGCAACCCGGCTATCCTCCCCCTTGAGAGAGGACCCGCAGCTTTGCGTCGCCGCCTTACGGCGGGTTTGCCCTATTCATTTTTTGCACTATATCACGTTAAAGTCAATATGTCACGTTCTACTGTTAAAAGGATGATTCGAAGACAAGGCGTTCAAGATCCTTGGGTTCATGGGCCCTTGCCTTTGCGGTATCGAACGGAATGGTGCCTTCCCTTACAAGTCTGCCCAGATCCTGGTCCATTGTATGCATCCCAAAGGAGGCGCCGGTCTGCATTATGCTCGACATCTGCGCGACCTTGGCCTCACGGATCAAATTCCTTATGGCGGGCGTGGCGAACATAAGATCGGTCGCGACCGCTCTGCCGCCGCCCGGGACCGGGATAAGCTGCTGTGTGCAAACTCCTATCAGGACCGTGCTCAACTGCTGCCTTATCTGCTGCTGCTGATAGGGAGGGAAGACATCGATGATCCGGTCAACTGTCTGTGCCGCGCTCTGTGTATGAAGGGTCGCAAAAACCAGATGCCCCGTCTCCGCTGCGGTCACGGCAGCGGATATCGTCTCAAGGTCGCGCATTTCTCCGATAAGGATCACATCGGGGTCCTGCCTCAGGACTCTTTTCAGCGCCTCCGCAAAGCTCCTGGTATCGGAGCCCACCTCTCTCTGGTGTATAACAGCCATCTCCGAGGTGTACATATATTCGATGGGATCTTCTATAGTAACGATATGGCAGGAACGCGTCATGTTGATCTCCTGGATGAGAGAGGCGAGAGTGGTGCTTTTCCCGCTGCCTGTAGGTCCAGTAACAAGGAAGAGTCCCCTGTGTTTTTTTGTGATCTCGATCATGGGGTTTGGAAGTTTGAGATCAGCTATCGTCCTTATCTTTGTGGGAATGGTCCGAAGCGCCACGCAAAGGTTGCCCCGTTCAAAGAAACAGTTGCCCCTGAACCTGGATGTCTCACCCGCCGAGCCAGAATAGGAGAAGCTGAAGTCGATCTCGAAGTTCTCCTCAAGATCCTCTATCTGCTTTCTGATCAGAACCTCTCCGATGACAGCGCGGACATCATCGGCGGCGAGAACCCCGAATCCGGACATGGACACCAAGTCTCCATCCACCCTTATCATAGGGCGCAATCCAGTGCCCAGGTGAATATCGGTCCCGTTCTTCCTCAACGCTTCGGAGAGAATATCCTGCAAGGAAATGCTCATCTTTCAACCTCCAGGGGGGTTCAGGTCAGTTCAGTGTAACCTGCAGAACCTCCTCCAGGCTTGTAACCCCATCCCGAACCTTTCTGAGACCGGACTCCCTGAGTGTTCGCATTCCCCCCTTTACTGCCTCCTGCTGTATTCGATGGGCGGGTACCCCTTCAAGGATAAGGTTCTGAATGCCTTCGTCGATCCTCATGATCTCGTAGATCCCGCTTCGGCCCCTGTAGCCGGTTCCCCTGCAGCTATCACAGCCGACGGGACGGAACGCTTTGGTCCCCTTCGGAAGGGTCACATCCTCGGCAATTGTATCGGGAAGCGTATACTCCTGTTTGCAGTTGTCGCATAGTTTCCTGATAAGCCTCTGCGCTATTACAGCCAACAGGGAGGAGGAGACGAGAAACGGGGCAATGCCCATTTCGCCCAGCCGTATAGAAGCACTGGGTGCGTCGTTGGTATGAAGCGTTGAAAGGACTAGATGGCCGGTAAGGGCCGCTCTGACAGCCAGCTGCGCAGTGTCCATGTCACGGATCTCTCCCACCATGATCTTGTCCGGGTCCTGCCGAAGGATGGATCTCAGGGCTTCGCTGAATGACAGCCCCGCCTTTTCGTTGACCTGTATCTGGTTGATCCCCGTCATTGTGTACTCGACGGGATCCTCCACGGTTATGATGTTGACCTCGGGCTTGCTCAGTCGTTCCAGCACCGAGTAAAGTGTCGTGGACTTTCCGCTTCCGGTGGGGCCTGTGACCAGAATGATGCCGTACGGTGCGGCAATGATCTGATCAACAACATCCCGGTCTTCCTGGTCAAGCCCCAGTTTTTCCAGGCCCACCATTGCGTTTGTCTGGTCGAGAAGGCGCAGGACGACCTTTTCCCCATAGATGGTGGGGAGGGTTGAAACCCGGAGGTCGATGTTGCGGTTCAGCGCCTTGATCATGATCCTTCCGTCCTGCGGGCGCCTCTTCTCGGAAATGTCGATGTTGGCCATGATCTTTATCCTCGAAGAGACCGCTGGATGCAGTTTCCTCGGGAAATCGATGGCGTCAAAGAGTGAGCCGTCAACCCTGTACCTGACGCGTGTGACTTTTTCGAAAGGCTCTATGTGAATATCCGAAGCCATCTCCCTGACTGCCTGCTCCATGATGGAATTGACCAGCTTGACGACCGGGGCGTCGTCAGCGCTTGCGGTCTTTCCTTCGCGGTCGAGGTCTACCGCTCCTCCGGAAGTTTCCACCACCTCGACCATTGCGTCGTCGAGCGATCCCTGGACCTGGTAGAACTTGTCCAGATCACGGAAGATCTCCGTCGGTGTAGCAATGCCCACCTCGACATCCATCCCCGTAAGGATCCGGATCTCATCGACTGACAGAATGTTCAGGGGATCGGCCATGGCTATCATTAGGCGGTTATTGTCGAGAATTGCAAGGGGTACAACCTCGAGTCTCCTGGCGACACTCTCGGGAATCAGCCTGAGAGCTTCTCCCATGGGGCGGTAACGCGCCAGCGAAATAAGAGGTATCTTAAGCTGGCGGCTCAGGACTTCGGCCAACTGTCTTTCGGTCAGAAGCTTCTTTTCGACAAGGATCTCGCCAAGTCTCTTCTTTGAAGATTTCTGTTCCGCGAGAACGGAATGCAGATCCCCCTCAGTTAGATTTCCCGTCTGGACAAGCAGGTCCCCGAGTTTAAACTGGTTAAATTCACTTAGTTTTCGATCCTGCACGCCCCTCACCTCGAATCCAGGTTAGTATGAAAGCACCTTTCCCTTTCTCAACTTAATATACCTGTTATGATACAACAAAAAACATAACCCGTAACTTGTAACTCGTAACTCGTGACTCGGGAAAGCCCATACAAGGGCAAAGGCGTGAATGACAAACGGTAAAAACATTAAATGCGTGAACGGTAAACGGTTACCGGCCGCCGCTACATGAACGCCTACGGACCAAGGCAGGATCCTTCCAGCCCCTACTCCGGCGTGATATCGATCTGGACGAAGCAGACCCTGGGGGGGAAGACACCGGTTATTTTCGGCGACGGCAATAACACGAGGGATTTCGTCTACGTGGGCGACATTGTCCAGGCGAACATCCTTGCCGCAATGCAGGACACCAATGACGGCTGCAACGGCGGCGTTTTCAACATCGGCACGGGAAACCCGACATTTCTTGAGGAGCTTCTCTCTTCGATACAGAGAACGGTCCGCGGGTATTTTCCGAATATTCCACAGACCGTAAACCCCCGGTACATGCCGGAAAGGGTCGGAGACATAAGACATTCACAGGCTGATATCACGCTTGCCCGGAAAACCCTTGGCTATGAGCCCCGGTTCTCCCTTGCGGATGGGCTTGAGAAGATGCTCGGCGGGGCAAGCAAAGCCGGCAAAGAAACCGGTAAAGTTTGATTTGTACGGCTTTGTGCCGTACACTTCTTAATGTCGTCGAGCTTGCAATTCGACAGCATTGGGGGAAATGAGCCATGGACACATCTGTCAAGAACAGAATGGGCAAAAAGGAGCGAATCGAGGCGAGGATACCCGGAGAGATGAAGGACCTTATCTCGGCGGCTGCAAAGATGGAGGGCCGCAGTTTGAGTGATTTTGTTATCTCTTCCGCCTTGTCTGCAGCAAGAGATGTGGTCAGGGCCAACGCTATCCTCGAGCTCAGCAAGAGGGACCAGGCGCTCTTCGCCAAGACCATGATAACCCCCCCTGCGCCAAAAGATGTTCTTGCGGAGGCGGCCGGGCACTTTACCGGAAGGAAAAACCGCTAGGTGACGGGCACACAGGAGGTCGTGGAATATACGATAGAACCCTGGTCCGGCGATCTCAGAGACTTGAGAGGCAGTTTCGACTGTGGGGGCGATGATCTGAACTCCTGTTTAAAAAGACAGGCATCCCAGGATATAGACAAAAGAGCCTGCGCACTATTCGCCGCGCTTAACCCTGGGAAAGACCGGATCGCGGGGTTTTATACTCTGGCCATGTATTCGGTCAATCTTCCTGATATTCCCTCTGAAATACACAACAAACTTCCCAAATATCCGCTTGTCCCTGCCGTCTTGCTTGGCAGACTTGCCGTTGATCTGAAGTTCCGGGGAAAAGGAGTTGACGAACTTCTGTTGCTTGACGCCATGAAGAGAGCCCTCGATAACGAGATCTCATGGTGGGCGATGATCGTTCATTCAAAAGAGGAATCACGGTCTTTTTATCTCAGGTATGGATTTTGCGAATTCGATGATGAAAAATACAGGCTTTTCCTGACTCATGAGACAATCCGGAAAGCTTTTGAGGAAAACCGGTAAGGAGAAAGAGAAAAACCAGGCGTACACGGAAAAGCGAAAAAACGACTGCATGGCTTGATATATTGAGAGAAGAAGCCTGATCGGACGGTGATAGTATGGATAAACCAGGGTTGAAGTTGCTGGATGTTTTATTGAGCCAGAGAGAGCGTTCGGCTCTGCTGCTTTCCGCACCACTGACAAGGCGTCTGTACGGTGCCCTGATCGATGAGGCGCAGCGGTGCGAAAAGGGCTGGCTGGTCTCATCCGACTGGGAAAGGCTCTGCGCTATGACAGATGCTCTCGAAAAGGATATAAGATGCTTGTCTCCGGGAACGGACAGGGACATCCTGGCGGGAGTTGTTGAGAAGCTCATTCAGTGCATCAGGGATGCCTCGCAGGAAAAGGCCGCTCCCAAATCGGATTTTCCCCGCCGGGTTGATGAGGCTTTGCGCGGCAAAGACCCCAAGAATCTGAAGGAGATAAACGAAACTCTTCACCATATTTCCCAGGCTCACAACGAGCAGCCGATAGAAGAATTTGGCGGTCTTTCGCCCAATCAGATGAAAAGTCTTATATATTTCGGCTGGTGGAAGAAACCTGAGTCTATTTTATTGAACAGGAACCTTTCGCCTGAAGAGCTGGTCAAGGTTCCTTTTTTCCATAACTGCCGCCTTCTGCTTGGGCTGGTACAGGAAGCTGGAGGCGTAAAGACTACAACCAGAGGAAACCTGAACAGGGAAGTGGTCAAGCAGGTGTTCGAAAAGTCTATTCGCCCTGAGGGTATGTTCATGAGTCGGTTTTTCCAGCCCAGGGTTTTGAATGAAGAGAATGTTACCACAGCACACTTTCCCAGAATTGTCTGCGGACTAGCGGGACTTTTGAAAAAACGTAAAGGGCATTTTGAAATCACTCGCAAGGCCGAAAATCTTTTGAAAAACGAAAACGCCGGAGAGTTGTACGCTCTCCTTTTCGGCGTTTATTTCCGCAAATTCGATATATCTTATTGCGACGGACTGCCGGAAGTAGAGATGATCCAGTACACGTTTCCGTATTCTATATACTGGCTGTCAAAATTTGAGGAAGATGAATTTGTGAAGGCGGAGAAGGCGGCGGCGTCTGTATTGCATCCGGACTCCATAAGGGCGATCGCTTCCTTTGACAACAGCTTTATAACGCCTGAATTTTTGTTTGTAGTTCGCATTTTGGAACACATGGAAGCTTTCGGCCTTGTCGAAATTCGGCGGGATCAGGAATCAGGCATTCCCGTAAAGCCTCTTTCGTTCCGCAGAACGAAGCTTTTCGACAGGTTCCTGACGTTTGATTTTTAGGGCAAGGGTCGGTAAGTGGGTGGTGTTTTTATTCAGGCTGGAAGGGGATTGATCTTATGCAGGCATCGAAGCGCCCGGATATCGATCAGTGGCGAAAACTTTTTGATCTGGCCACGAAGTTTCGGAAGACAAAGCCGTGGGATCTGTTCTCGGATTCGGATTTTTTCGCCATTCGCAGACCGTCAAACGGCGAGATCGTTTTTCCGCTGATAATGGGCAACGGCGGCCAGTTTTTCGGACTTTCCATATACCTCGGAGAGACGGGACTTCTTCAATACTCGATGGCCCAGGCGAATTTCGATACTTTTGACCCGATTTTCATGTCCATGTACAGCAATATTCTGCTTTCTTTCATGGATCGCAAATTCCTGAGCAGGGACGACCTGAAGCTGCCCGGATCCATGGGGATGACCTTCAAAGGGAAAAACGCCTGGCCTCAATTCCGGAAAATGAGCTGCATGCACCTGGACAGCCAGATAACCGGGGAAGAAGCGGATCTGTTGATCGAGATCATTCCCCTGATCATCGATATTGTCTCCCTTGCCCGGGAACAACCTCAACTTATGTCTGTTTTCGACCAGAGCCCTCTTCCGCTCTTCGATAAGACAGGCCCCGAAAGCTGGGTTACGACAGAGACGAAAAATATGCCGAATGTTATGGATGCCCTTAAACCCGGAAATATGGTCCGCGATGGCGATATAAAGCGATTCAAATATCTTGACAGAAAAAATGCCGTGTGGCAGTTGGGGTGGAAAGGCGCTCCCGGAGGGATAGGCGAAGATCCTGATGATCTGTCATCTTTCGCGGTTGTTCACCTTGTCGATAAAAAAATCCCGAAGATATTGCAGTTTGCGTTCCTTACGCCCTCGAAACGCGAGGATCTATGGCCCGATCTGTGGAATGAACTTATGAAAATGCTGAACAAGGAGAAATTCTACCCATCTGAGCTTGAGGTCTCCGATCCTTGGCTCCTGGAATTTTTGAAGCCGCTGGAGGAGCATCTGGATATAAGGATCGTGATGCGCGAGGCAATGCCGGAGATGGACGACGCTTTTGATTTCGTCTTCGACGCAATGGAGAAAGGACTGTTTTAACCGGGCCCGGCGACTGCGTCGAAAATGCTTTAACTCGTGGGAAACGCGGTCAGCCCTGTTGCACATCTAATCTCCCGAAGATAGTGTTTCGAGGTCCACGAGGTGGAGATCCGGGGCGGGAGATATCCCCCGGAAACCGGAACGGGAGAATAGATAGAACTCCGTTTTTTCATTGTTTTTACCAGACGCTCCCTGGAAAAGAGCAGTTTTCCTGAGGAGATTCCTGTAAACCGCAACTCCGAGAGGCTGGTTTGTCCATTTGCATTCGGCCGCGGCCAGGAGGTTTCCTTTTATCCCGACGATGTCGATCTCCTCGTTTTTGTCCCACCAGCGGCCCACTCTCTCGAAAGATTCGCTTCTTTCCAGCCAGGCTCGGCATATCTTTTCGAAGGTCATAGAGGCGTGTACGGACATCTGGTCCATGATGTTTTTCAGCAGATCACTCCCCCGCTCCCTGTAAATGAGATCCTTCGAGTTCATCAGAAAACGGAAGTAGAACTTGAGGTACTCGTCATCTATAAAGTAAAGCGGTGTTTTCTTTGGTGTTTTGAGTGCGAAAGGGAACTCTTTCTTTACCAGATGGAGGTTGAGCAGATTTCTGAGATATACAGGCAAGTTCTGGTGGGGTATTCCGGACAGTTGTGCGACTTCCGATGCTCTGGTCCGGCCTGAGGCTATGGTCTGCAGAATGGAGAAGTAGGATGTGGGGTCTTTCTTGAACTCTTCCAGGACGAGGAACCGGCCCTCCTCTACCAGAAACTCTCCCGGGGAGAGAACCTTTTCAAGAAGTCCTTTTTCGAAGGATACGTATTCCGAGAACTGCTTCAGGTAGAGCGGGATCCCCCCTGTAACGGAATAGGTCAGAACTCTGTTCAGGGGGTTCATTTTCTGCAAAAATCCCCGTACGGAGAAGAAGTCCAGTGGCTGTAGATGATACTGCCCGGTCCTCCGGCCGTAAAGCGGGCTTTTTTCGGAGAGAGCGATCCGCTCCATCATGCCGATCATAGAACCGCAAAGCACCATCAGGACAGGCATTTTTGAGAATACGGAATCCCACCATCGCTGGAATATCGACAGAAACGAATGGTCTCTCTGTGGGATGTACTGGAACTCGTCCCATATCACGAGACGACAGCGTTTCTGAATAAGCGCATTTTCGAGCAGGCTGAAGAAGTCATCCCAGGTCGAAAGCGCGATGCCGCCGGGGAGACCGAGCCGTTGTTTAAGCGGCTCCGAAAACCTGTTTATGAGGGTTACGGTGTCAGCAAGGTCGGCTGTCAGAAAAAGCGCCTCCGGGAAGGTGTTCTCCAGAAGATATGTCTTTCCGACGCGCCTCCTCCCGTAAAGGACTATGAGTTCGGCCTTACCGCTTTGGGATTTTTTCAGGAACCAGGATCTCTCCACATCGCGACCGATCATTTTAGTGCCTCCAGATAAATACATAAACACATTTTGCAGAATGTATATTTGCAGTATATAGGTTCTGTGTTGTTTGGCAAGGGGTCTCCGGGAGGACTATGTTTGGCTCGTCTTTTCTTAACAGGTCACGTTTTCGACATAGGTTTGGTTTGGCCATAACGGCCGGAGCCCGCCCAAGGGGGTTCCGGGAGGATGTCCATCAATTCGGAATGTTTTTACAGAGAGTGGATTCTCCAAAGTATGTTCCATGCTGGACGGCCGGAGCCCGCCCAAGGGGGTGAGGGCTGTCATTCCGAACGAAACGAAGTGCAGAGAGAGGCGGAATCCGCCGGTAGGCGGACTTTCAGCGTCCTTTGCCCATTCGGCGGAAATCTGGGTCAAGATCGTTTGGAACAGATCCCTACCCTGGCAAAGAACGCCGGGCACTTCGTCCACTGCGGTCGGGATGACAGGCAAGGGCAAAGGCGTGAACGGTAAACGGCACCCTGCTTGCAAATGGATTTCCCTTCCGGGGTACTTGAGGGATGTGCCAGGTTTTCGGGCAACCGCAGTTTACACAAAAGTTTAAATGGCTGATTTTTTCGCTGTCTTTTTGCTCCGCGTCTTGGGGTTAACCTCAAGACGGGACATCAGACCTTCCTGAAGAACCCTGGAGCAGTTGATATTTGCGGCCTTTGCTTCGACTTCCAGCCATCGGGGGATGGTTACCGTTTTGGTGACTGCTTTCTTGTTCATTTTTTCGCGAATTGACGGCATAAAAGCCTCTATAAGAACAACGACCTGATCGCTCTCCGGCTTCAGTTGCTTTACAGGTGTGGGTGCCGGGGTTTCGTCGGCGTCCTCTTCCATCCCCCACAGGTGCAGAGCCAAGACCTCTTTTGCCATACGAAGGGCGTCCTCGTCGCTGTCTCCCTGGGATACGCATCCGGGAAGATCCGGGAAGATTATTCCGATTATTCCGTCCTCATAGTGGCAGAAAAATGCGGGGTAAATGTATCTATCCTTCAATGTTCCAACCTCTCTTTTTGGGGGTTCAAGATACGCCGGGCTTGTTCAGAAGTTCAGCCCGGACTGTTTTCGAATACTTGATATTTCGTATCTTCGCAGTTCTTTTTTCGGGTGCGGAACAGTGACTTTCCCTTTTTTTGTTGGATGCTTAAATTGATGGTGGTCCCCTTCTATCGCAATGCAGTACCACCCCTCGGCCTCAAGGAATTTGATGACCTGTCTTGAAGAGTATGTTGATCCCATCGGAAGCTCCTTCCCCGAGAAAAAATAACACATAGTTTTATATGTGTCAATTTGCCGAAAACGCATTGGCAGGGAAACACCCTTTGTTCAGTTTTAAATCGCATGTTGCTCTTGACAGGAGGAATAAGGCCAAGGGGCTTGAAAGTAACCTTATGGGTACAGGATTAAAGGAACAATACGTAAGACGTGATACGTGAGGGGTCTTCAGGAGGAGATACATTGATCATGGATGCTTTCCACAGGGGGTTGTTTTCTCCTCGCACGGTGCTCTGTTGGACGGCTGAAGCCCGCCCAAGGGGTCTCCTCGTGGGCTATGTTTGGCTCGTCTTCGCTTAACAGGTCACGTTTTCGACATAGGATTGGTTTGGCCATAACGGCCGGAGCCCGCCCAAGGGGTCTCCGGGAGGACTATGTTTGGCTCGTCTTTTCTTAACAGGTCACGTTTTCGACATAGGTTTGGTTTGGCCATAACGGCCGGAGCCCGCCCAAGGGGGTCTTCCGGGAGGCAATACGGGTGGGGCGAGACTCGTGACTCGTAACTCGTTACTGGAAAGGAAAAAACAATGAAACAGGCAGCAGGAAAGGAAACAAGACCCCTTCCCAGGATTCAGGATGACAAAGCATTTGATGTCATTCCGAGGAGTGTGCAAAAAGACGAGGAATTTGGGGCAG
>JAUSOU010000046.1 GCA_030656095.1 Thermovirgaceae bacterium
GAGGGGGAACAGGCTAACCTGATTATGCATCGGCTAGTGAGGCACCGCCAGACGAAAGAGGCGGAAACAGATAGGCTGGCGCTAAGGTCAAAAGGCCTGTTCTCTACTCTACCCTCAGGGCTTTGCCCTTTCGGAATGACAAGCATATTGATCTCCGGAAGAAAAAGGTTTTCTCCCGCAGAAACAGCGGGACCTTGTCTGTGGTCCTACCTCATAAAGCAACTGCGGCTTGTCAGCAGTGCAGAAATTGGGTTTGGAATTTGCTTCTAAATCAAAAAACTCTCTTTGTACTTCTACCCTTTCGCTACGCTCAGGGCACTTTGTCTGTGGACCTACCCTGTTTTTGTCTGTCGCCAAAAACGGGCACTTCGTCGCTACGCTCAGGGCACTTTGTCTGCGGCCCTTGTGGTGAAACATTGGCCTTGTTTTTTGCTCTTCAACACACATATTCCGGTTTTCTCTCTTGCTCTTCTCCGTGTTCTCCGTGGTGAAAATTGGATTTGGTATTGGGTTTTCCACAAAAATCCCGTGGTTCAACTATTTCCCTTCCTCAGACCTATCCTTTTTTCCAATATCGGTACAAAGATCAGGGCGAATGCCGCGCCGATCCCTGTCTGCGCTATATCCGTCATGAATTCGACCGGGGCGACCTTCCAGCCGTAGAGGATCCCGGCGCTTGTCGTGTATCCGGCGATCATTATCGCTGCGCCCGCGGCCACGGCGAGGATGCGCCCCTTTGGTGCCAGTTTTCCCACTACGTAACCCTCGACCCCCTTTATGACGAGCGTCAGAGGTGCCCAGAGGGGGTAACCGAGCAGGATGTCGGCCAGGGCCGCCCCTATTCCGCCGCAGGCTCCGCCGTACCTGGCCCCGAGAAGTATCGCGATGGTGTAGATGACCCCCTCGCCGAGGTTGAAGTATATTCTCAGGCCCGGAAGGGGAACATGCAGCATCGTGGCGATGGTCACGGCAGCCGCAAGGATCGCGCCCAGAGCCACACGCTTTGCTATATGTTTATCCATTCAGATTTTGCCCCCTCTATTGTGTTTGTACACCGAGTCTATACGTGATAAAGTACGATTCATAGAGCCAGCAAAGTGGCAAATCCGGGTTTTCATGGACCGGTTTTAAATCTCCCTATTGCATTTTTGCGGGGTTCATGGGGTATAATGCAAAAAACCGGCAGATTTTTTCTCGTAGCAATCCTCGTGCTTTCGGTGCCTCTGGTCGCGCTTCTGCTCTGGCAGCAGGGGTTTCGCGCCCTTGCCGGGCCTGTCACGGTCACCGACGCGGTCGTATGCCGTGAGCTCGACGACTCCAGTGCCCCTGTCGGCGCAGGCCCCATCTTCAAGTGGGGAGGCCGACAGGTGTGTCTGATCTTCCGTTATGAGGTGCCGCGTCCCGGGGGTAAGATGGACGTGATCTGGCGCTTCCAGAGCCAGGTAATATCCCGTGAATCGATAAGGATCAACGATACTGGCGGGGTCAGGGCGTTTTTTCTCCTCCGCGAGGACGGAAGCCCCCTGCCAGTGGGCGAATATGATGTCGTTATCGAAAGTGACGGAAGGGATATTTCCCCCATTCCCTTTTCTGTCGTTCGTTAGTCCTATCTTCTCTCTTTCTTGAAAGGAGTCCTCATTTTTTCATGCGATTCTTCCTTGACAGTGCCGACATCGAAGAGATCAGGAAGGCTGCCGGGTGGGGCGTCATTGACGGCGTCACCACAAATCCGTCTCTTGTGGCAAAAAGCGGCGGGGATTTCCACTCCCTCATCGCAGAGATCACGCGCATAATCGACGGCCCGGTCAGCGCCGAGGTCATCTCGATGAATTCCGACGGAATGGTCGAAGAGGGAAGAGTTCTTGCCGCGATCGCGCCCAATGTCGCGGTGAAGATCCCCATGTGCCCTGAGGGGATGGCGGCCGTCTCGCGCCTTTCTGCAGAGGGCATCGACGTGAACGTGACGCTGATTTTTTCCCCCCAGCAGGCGCTGCTGGCGGCGGCGGCGGGGGCGGCCTACGTGAGCCCCTTTGTAGGCCGGCTCGATGATATCGGAGAGGACGGCATCGGCCTCGTCGGGGACATCGCCGAGGTTTTCAATATCCACGGAATTGCAACGGAGATAATCGCGGCGAGCATTCGCCACCCTGGGCACGTCATTGACTCGGCCCTGGCAGGGGCGGACATTGCCACCGTTCCTTTTTCCGTTCTGGAGAAGTGTTTTGACCACCCGCTGACCGAGAGCGGGATAAGGAAGTTCCTTTCAGACTGGGAGGGGTACGGAAAAAATCATGGAAGATAACGGCATGACCGAGACCCAGTACACGGCGGAAGCCCTTCCCGTCAACGGCACGGCCCTGGACGAAAACAACGGGGAGACGAAGAGGGCTCCAAGGCCAAAGCATACCTTTGCCGACCTGTCGGGAAGAACATTGGCCGATCTCCGTAAACACGCGAAGGATCTTGGCGTGCCCGCCATCTCCGCCCTGCGCAAGGACGATCTGGTGATAGGCGTCCTGAAAGGGCAGACCGAACAGATGGGGTTCCGCTTCGGAGGAGGAACGCTCGAGGTCCTGGCCGAGGGGTACGGTTTCCTGCGCCCCCGCGGTCTTTTGCCAAGCGACCACGACATATATGTTTCGGCGTCCCAGATCAGGCGCTTTGGCCTCCGCAACGGCGACCTCGTATGGGGTCTCATCCGCCCCCCCAAGGAACAGGAACACTACGAGGCCCTTCTGCGGGTCGAGGTCGTCAACTACTCCGATCCGGAGGAGGCCAGAAAAAGGCCCCATTTCGAGAAACTCACCCCGATATTTCCTGACGAAAGACTGGTCCTGGAGACAAAGAAGTCGGAGCTCACGGCAAGGGTGATAGACATCTTCTCCCCCATAGGCAAGGGGCAGAGGGCGCTGATCGTCTCCCCGCCGAAGGCCGGAAAGACCACTGTCCTGAAGAACATCGCCAACGCTGTTACGCAGAACCAGCCGGACGTCATCCTGATGGTGCTGCTTGTGGACGAGCGCCCGGAGGAAGTCACCGATATGGCCCGCTCCGTGGACGGCGAGGTCATAGCCTCCACGTTCGACCGCCCCGCGGAGGAGCACATGAGAGTCGCCAACCTGGCTCTGGAGAAAGCGAAGCGCCTTGTCGAGGTGGGAAAGGACGTTGTTCTTCTGCTCGACTCCATCACCAGGCTGGCCCGCGCGTCGAACCTCGTCGTGCCGCCGTCGGGCAAGACCCTCTCCGGAGGGATGGACCCGGCAGCGCTCTACTTCCCCAAGCGCTTTTTCGGCGCAGCCCGCAACATCGAGGAGGGGGGCAGCCTTACGATAATCGGAACCGCCCTTGTCGATACCGGAAGCCGCATGGATGAGGTAATATACGAGGAGTTCAAGGGGACCGGAAACATGGAGGTTCACCTTTCGAGGAAACTTTCCGAACAGCGCATATTCCCGGCCATCGACATTACCCGCTCCGGCACAAGGCGCGAGGAGCTGCTGATGAGTCCGGATGATCTGCAGAGGGTATGGGTACTGAGAAGGAGAATAACGAATGTCGACGAGGCCGAGGTGCTTAACCTCATTCTCGGCAAGCTGAGGAGTTCCGCCACCAACAGCGATTTTCTTGCGACGATCAAGCTGTCGCAGGGCAAAGAGTGAGGGGAGGAAACGTTTTGAAGAGGTTCCCGGGTAAAAAGAGGACGATGCTACTATCCGGAAGAATAGGATTCTGGACCGCAATTCTTACGATGCTGAGCGCGGCGCTTTTCCTTACCACCTGCGCGTTCTTTACATCCGGGATTTCTGCCCCTGAGCTGATGGGGGACGCCGGAAAGGCTTCGGCCGTTTCAGATATGCCTTCAGGCTTTATCGTCGTGGATATTTCCCACTCGCTGGCCTCCGAAGTGGCTTCCCCGGGCGCGGTGGCGCTTGGGATAGGGCCTATCCCCGAGGGACCATCCCTCTTCGATGACAACTTCGTGCTTGAGGCTCCGGCTTCGGATGAACCCGAGGTTCCGGAGGCCCCAAAGGAGTGGGCTGATTACTACGTCAAACCCGGGGAGACGCTTTCGGACATCGCCGCCTCCTTCGGGATCCCCGCCAAAATTATCCAGGATGCCAATCACCTTGATAACCCGGACTTACTCTCCGAGGGGCAGGAACTGCTGATCCCCGTGAATTCCGGCGCCGTAAAGGCCGTGGCTGCCGAGATACAGAGGCGCTCCGCCGAGGATATCGCTTCCCGTCCGGCGGACATGCCGATAGGGGTGGAACAATACACCGTTCGCGATGGCGACAGCCTCTGGTCGATCGCGAACTCGTTCAACCTGGACATCAACACCCTGTTCGGCTGCAACACCATGAAGGACCCGAACTACCTGAGGGTGGGGAGTGTCCTCAGGATCCCCAACCAGGACGGCATCTTCTATGCCGTAAAGAAGGGCGACACGCTCGACGGGATCGCCAAAAAGCACGGCACGCAGGCCGAATCGGTCATGAGCGCCAACGGCCTGGTTTCGAAGAGCCTTAAGGCGGGAGCCGAGTTATTCCTCCCCGGAGCAAAACCCGTGACGACCGTATATGCCCTTCTCGGAGATCCGTCCTTCAAGGGCACCCAGAAGTTATCGAAGTCGTTCGATTGGCCCCTCGTCGGAGGGATCAACAGCGGTTACGGCTGGAGACGGCATCCATTCACCAAGCGCCGCGAGTTCCACACGGGCATAGACATCAAGGGACCCACCGGGAGGACGATCAGGGCCGCCAAGGCAGGAAGGGTGGTCTATTCCGGATGGATGGGCGGATACGGGCGGGTTGTGGTAATCGACCACGGCAAGGGCTACACGACCCTTTATGCCCACTGCAGCAGCCTTCTGGTGAGCCAGGGGCAGAGGGTCTCTACGGGACAGCCGGTAGGGAAGGTTGGCTCCAGCGGAATGTCCACGGGAGCGCATCTGCACTTCGAGGTGCGGCTGAACAACAAGCCGCTCAACCCGCTGCAGGTGCTCAAATAAGAAACAGCCGCGATCTTTCGCGAATTCGCGTATGACAAAAAGGCGCCGTTGCAATAAACTGGACCAGGACGAAGCGTTCTGGTCCAGTTTATTGGAGGGGAATCGCAAATCGCAAATCGCAAATCGTGAGTCGTGAATCGTGAGTCGTGAGTCGTGAGTCGTGAGTCGTAAATCGTAAATCGTGAATAGGAGCCGTAACTCGTAACTCGTAACTCGAAAGGGCAAGATTATGTCATTCCGAACGGGGCTTTAGCTTGTCATTCCGAGGAGTATAACGACGAGGAATCTGGGTCAGATCCCGCGACTACGCTCGGGATGACAAACAAATCCCAACCCAGATCGCAACCAAGATCCCGCCGCTTCGGTCGGGATGACAGCAAAAGCAAAGGCGTGAACGGTAAACGGTAAACGGAAGGGGCCAATGCCTGTCATCCCGAGTGGAGCGGTTACCGGAGAATGGTTGTCATCCCGAGTCAGTTTTTTCGGACGAGGGATCTGTTATTAAA
>JAUSOU010000058.1 GCA_030656095.1 Thermovirgaceae bacterium
ACATTGTAATTCAGTTCATCGTGCTTTGCAAGGTTTATTAATCCGGTTAGCCCCCATCTCCACAAAGCGCCTTATGAGCGACATGCCGAAAATGTTCTCATGGGCGAAAGCGGCAGCAAAATCAAGGGCGTGGACGGTGAATAGTAAACGGAAAAACCGTGAATCGTTAATCGTGAATCGTTAATCGTGAGGTCAAGAGCAAGGGCAAAAGCTTGTCATTCTGAGTCTGAAGGGCGAAGAATCTGGGCCCAAGGCAAAGGCAAAACCAGATCCCTACCCTGGCAAAAAACGCCGGGCACTTCGTCCGCTTCGGTCGGGATGACAGGCAAAGACCGTGACTCGTGACTCGTAACTCGTTACTCGAAAGTTCAAGACCAGATCCCGCGGCTGCGCTCGGGATGACAGGCAAGGGCAAAGGCGTGACCGGTAAATGGTAAATGGTAACTCGTAACTCGTGACTCGTGACTCGTGACTCGGGAAAGCCCATACAAGGCGAAAGGCGTGAACTGTAAACGGTAAACGGTAAGATCGAAAGGCAAAAGGCGTGAACTGTGAACGTCAACAGAATCTGTATTTGACACAAAGCAAAACCTGATCCTTCCTCCCTCTGGTCGCCCTTCGTTGATGCTCCTCAGGAGGGCCTCAGGATGACAGGCAGAACCGGTGAGGGGTGAACGGCAAAACCGGGGAGGTGCAAAATGAGAAAACAGGCGATCGGAATTAAAGGCGGATCCATCTGGACGGGAGACCTGATGAGCCCGTGGGCTGAGGCTCTGATCATCGAGGGTAACGAGATCGTGGCCGTTGGAAGCCTGGATGACGTAAAGGCTCACTCCGCATCGGGAGAAGCCAAATGGATCGACGCAGGCGGAGCCACCGTGATCCCCGGCATGACGGACTCTCATCTGCACCTTACCGCTCTCTCGCGCCAGCAGGCAGCGATGTCGCTTTTCGAAGCATCTTCAAAAAACCATATCCTCCAGATGGTCAGAGAGAGGGCAGGAACCCTCGCGCCTGACGATTGGATATACGGAGTGCGTTTCGACAACTCACGCTGGCCCGACACGGCGCTGCCCACGATCGCTGAGCTCGACGGACTGGGGATCCCCAACCCGGTTCTGCTTCTGCGAGTCTGCGCGCACATCCACGTCGTCAACTCGAGGGCTCTTCGCGAGGCGGGCCTTTCCAGTGATCTTTCAGGGGCAGGGGTGGTCAGGGACGAAAAAGGGTGCTTCACCGGGGCCCTCCACGAAAGCTTTGCCCACCCCGTAGTTGAAGCCATGAAGAAGAATTCAATGAAAGGGGCTGGAGAGGCGAAGGCACTCCGAGAGACCATGACGCAGCTGGTTTCGGAGGGCATAACGTCCATTCATACATGCAGCGCGGCATCCTACGGTCTTGAGGAAAACATGGAGGCCTACGCGGCTCTCCACATGGCAAAAGAACTGCCTCTTCGTATTGTGCTTTACAGCGACGGCTTTGTCCCCTCATGGGTGAAAAGCGGGGAGGGAGATGACTGGTTCCGCTACGGCGGGAGAAAACTCTTTCTGGACGGCTCGCTAGGGGGACGCACGGCCGCGATGACCTTCCCTTACGTGGACGATCCTTCCACAAAGGGGATGCTGAACTGTGAAAGCAGTGAGGTCCGAAGGGTGATACGAGAGGCACATGAAGCGGGAACCCAGGTCCAGGTGCACGCTATCGGCGACGCCGCCATTGACCAATTCATCGAGGCACTCGACGGGATCAGGAACCTTCCCCCCCTGCCCGGAGGACTGAGGCACAGGATCGTTCACGTCCAGATATGCCGGCCGGACCAGATGGAAAGCCTGCTCAGGCTCGGGGCTATATGCGACATACAGCCCGTTTTCGTCCCGAGCGACATCCACATAACCGCACTCCGCATCGGCGAGGAGAGGCTTGGGTGGGCGTACGCGTGGAAGGACATGCTGCGAAAAGGTCTTCTGCTAACCGGGTCGAGCGATGCTCCTGTCGAACCTACCAATCCATGGCGGGGCATCTGGGCAGCCGTTACACGGACAGAGGACAACGGAGAACCTGTTGGAGGATGGCTTCCGGGGCAGAAGCTGAGCCTCGACGAGGCTCTTGCCCTATACACGACCAACCCGCCCCGTGCAGTCGGGATGGAGCACAGATTCGGCTTCATCAAACCCGGGATGGCGGCAGACATAGTGATACTGGACCGTGATATCCAAAAGGCTCCGCCCGAAACGCTGCGAGAGGTAAAGCCCGTAATAACGATGGTGGGTGGAGAAATTAAATTTGAAATTTGAAGTTCAAAACATGTAACAAGGGAGCTTTTGGGGACTTCTCCAGGAGACATAGTCCCTGTCGATCCCACAGAATGCTATTCGCCTGGTACGATCATTCAAGAGCGGCGAGCGTGCGAACCAGGGTCCCTGGCGCCAGGCTGCCTACCTTTTCGACAGCAAGAAACACGCCATCCATATAGATATCGCTCGAAAAATCCTGCACGGTAATACGGATTATCTCATCCTGCCTCGCAAGCGTTACCTCGTGTTCGGAGTATGGTCCGGGATATGGAAGCCTCTGGGACGTGACCGGGATACCCGCTATATTAGCCCCCATGACTCCGGGGAACGTCTCTTTGCTCGCGACTTCTCCTTTGGGGCCATATGAAGCGGCATTGGCGAGAGTAGCCGCCGTTCCGCTGGGTGCGTTGGACATTTGCGCGTGGTGACGGTCGGTAATGGCCGCGTAGGGGTAGAACTGCCTGGCTTTTTTGATGAACTCCATCACCAGGTTGATCCCAAGGCCGTAGTTGGATATCACAGTCCAGCGCAGTTTTCTGCTCTTTACCATTTCTTCCACTTTCGCCATGTCCTCATCCGAAAGGCCTGTTGTGCCTATCACGGCATCGATCCCTATCTCAGCGTAGATCTTCAGGTTTTCCATCAGGATAGTGCTTGATGTGAAATCGACGACCACATCCGGGATCGAATCGCGAATCCCGGAGGCGAGATCAGCGCTTGCAAAGACCCCCGATGGTCCGCTCCCCGCAAGAACACCCAGATCCTCCCCTACCTCGCAGCACCACCCTCCAGCCAGGGCAAGGCCTTCATTCGCAATAATGTTTCTGACCACAAGCTTCCCCACGTTCCCGGAGGCGCCGGACACAAATACTCTTTTCACACTTATCTCCTCCATTCCGTTCCTGATGTAGACAAATGAAAGTTTACCCTAATTTAGCATCCTTATGTCCGAAATGGTATGCTTGTTGTGAAAGGAAAGTCCGCAGACGGGGAGGTTCGCCTGAATGTCGACATTTTGGAGAGACACCATTCTGTCCGCCGCCGTGCAAAAGGGCGAAACGCGAATCGTCCCGTGGATTGTCTGCCGTGAAGCTGCCCTGGAAGCAGGCATTCCGCCGCGCCAGACAGAGATCTGGGCATGCGAGAACGGGATATGTCCATCGCGGTATGAGCGAAGCGTAGGAACCCTCGGTCTCGACGGGCAGGCCCGTCTTCTCTCCTCCCGTGCGGCCGTCATTGGCTGCGGAGGGCTCGGGGGCTGGATCGTGGAGATCCTCGCCCGGGCCGGAGTCGGCGAGATGGTCGTTGTGGATGGGGACGTGTTCGCGGACAATAACCTCAACAGGCAGCTCTTTTGTGACGAGAACAGCATCGGGAAACCCAAGGCGCAGGCCGCAAAGGCTAGAGCTCAGGCCGTAAACGGAGCTGTTGAGGTTACTGCATGGAATGAATTCCTGACTCCTGGCAATGCGGATAAAATTCTTGCCGGTTGTCAAATAGCCGTGGACGCCCTTGACGGAAACAACGCCCGTTCGATGCTCCTCTCAACCTGCCGGGGACTCAAAATACCCATGGTCCACGGGGCGATAGGAGGGTTCTGGGGGCAGACCTGCGTCATATTCCCAGAAGACACGGCTCCATGGGAGTTTATGTCTGGCGCAGACAAAGGTATCGAGCAGATCACCGGGAATCCTCCCTTCACACCCGCGTTCATCGCCTCCATCGAGGCTGCGGAGGCGATAAGGATCATGGCAGGTGTGGGTGAACCGCTCAGGAAACTGCTTTGGTGCGACCTGAAGAACCACGAATATCACAAGGTGGAACTGGGAGCAAAGGGCGTGACTCGTAACTCGTGACTCGTGACTCGTGACTCGCAAAAGCAAGGGCTTAAATCGCGGATCGGGATGAGGCGGAACCTACGGGCAGATTCATCGCTTCGATCAGATTGACATTTTTTATATCTATTCTGAATTGATCTGCGTAATCTGTGGATAA
>JAUSOU010000093.1 GCA_030656095.1 Thermovirgaceae bacterium
GCGAAACAGGGTTCGAACCTGTGACCCCCTGCGTGTAAGGCAGGTGCTCTTCCGCTGAGCTATACGCCCTCTTGCGCCAGTAAAGCGCGATGGTAAGTATATCGACCTGTTGGGAGTATGTCAACACATACCGGGGATTTAAATTCAGTCCTTTCCCACACCGGGAAATGGGCGGACCTTTTCGAGCAGGGAAGCGGCGTTGTCTCCGCGGATTCCGGCCAGGACCGCTTCATCGAGCCCGGACTGACTGAACATTTTCTCGTATCTTTCAGCCCCGAGGAGGGGGAAGTCGCTCCCGTAGAGGATCTTGTTTCCGGCCCCGGCGGCCGAGGCCGAAGCAAATACATCGGGTTCGTAGAGGTACGGGGCGGCAGCCGTGTCGTACCAGGCGTTCTGCAGGGCGACCCTCATTTCGGGCATGGTCTCGTAGGACCACAAGCCGCCGCCCATGTGCGCGAATATCACCTGGACTTCAGGGTGATTCGAGCAGAATTCGGCGGCCTCTTTAGGGCCGGTTTCGCCCTTGCCGGGGTATCTGTGCCCGACGGGTTCCGCGACGTGCAGCAGAAGGAACATGCCTTTCTCGTGACACTGGGCGACAAGACGCCAAGTCTGCCGGGTGTCGGTGATGTCGAAGACCTGCCCATCGGGAAACAGCTCTCCCACTCCGATGAGCCCCGCTTCGCGGCAGCGGGAGATCTCCTCCTCGAACCCTCGCGAGAGCGGATTGACCACCGCAAGCCCCTTGAGCTTACCATTCGAACGTTTCACGGCGTCAATGACATAGCCGTTGCATACCCTGCAAAGCCCGGGGTCGCGGAAGGCAAACCCGGCGATCCAGGATACATCGACTCCGTCGGCCTTCATCTGCTCCACAACGTCCTCGGCAGTCGCCCACTTGTGGGCCCTGCCGGAGCATAAAGAACCGAAGTGAGGCTCCTTTTCGGCTATCGTCTCCCAGTCGGCCTGTATCTCCGGAGGGTAAACGTGGACGTGGGCATCTATTCTCATGCCGGTATTATATTCCAAATCATCAGTTGGTCATCTTCCAGTAGATGGTGCCGACGTCCCCTGGATTGGCTCCGCCGCCGCTCCCGGGAACGTCAAGCCCGTAATCCGCAAGATCGTAACTCAGGATCTGCCCATCTGCCGTTGGAATGCGCAGAACACCGCTCTCGTCGACAAGAGCTCCACCAACAAACCTTGTTCCATAGGCGGTCTCCGTCTGCACATCTCCTGTCAGGGGATCAACAATGAAAATCTTCCCGTAATAACCCCTTTGTGAGGGGTTACCGGTGGATATGTAACCAGTTGCGGTGATGATGAGTTTCCCGTCATAAAAGAAAGGAGCGGAGACCGGGTACGACTCGTTGCCGTGCATCTGTTCCGCCAGATACATGCTGCTGACCGACTCGCTCTCGGTATTGAAAACATTTGTCTGACCCCAGGATCCTCCGATTACCAGCGACTCCGGCAAGGAACTTTGACTCTGGAGTTTGGTAACATCGATCAGGATAGCCCCGTAGATGGTGCCGCCTCCCTGTCCTTCTCCCGCCTTTTCGAGACGGATCACGAACGCGATGAATCTGTGGATCTCTCCCTCAACTTCAAGGAAAGTACCGTCAAATTCCTGCACTACCTCCGCGTTGTAGTATACGCTGGATACCCTGTACTCCAGATTCAGAAGGGACTGGGGAGCGGTCCCGGCGTCAAGGTCCCAAGCGTAGAACGAACCGTTGGAGAGATAAAAGTAGATCTCCTCGAGTTTAGGAGTACTCTCACCCCATGCGGCGACCGCCCCTATCTTGGACGGAAAGTCGATCTCCGTCCCGGAAGCGGCGATCTCGTTTAGCTGAGTAGTGCCGATCAACTCTCCCGTAAGGGGGTTGATGTTGTAGAGGCGGAATTTGTTTCCGGTGTCGATCCCCAGAAGAACCATATGCCATACCCTGCTGGAATCTCCCGTGTAACCGGCTACAGGACGGGAAAGAGACATTACGAGTGTTCTATAACCGGCGAAAGAAGGGAGCGAGCCACTGTTTATATCGGAATAGGATGTCTTTGTCCATGCGTTGCTGGTCGCCGATGAGACAAGGTCTAGAAAGCCGTCACCGCCTCCAAGGTCGATGTTTGTGACCGACCATCTCTGCTTGATCCCGTTGTAGGCCGGATCCGTTATGTCGAGGGCGAATACGCCAGCGGCATGGCCGTCAACGCTTCCGGGATCACCAAGCTCGCTGCTTACGGAACGTCCGGTTTCCGTGTCCCAGGCCGCGGCCCTCTTGACGGAAAGGTTCACACCCTCGCCCGTTGCGCCCGCAAGAAGGCGAACCCAGCCGCCCTGCCCGTCCTCAACATCGTGTATCAGGATCGGGGCTCCAAGTGTCGGTATCCTGGGATGGAGCGTAAGGCTCTGCGTCTGTTTGAGCATTTCCTGGTAGACTCCGAAGAGAAATGACGACAGCGGCATGGCGCCCCAGAGCTCCGCGAAGTACCCATCGCTGTCGGAGTCAACTCCAAAAGCGTGAATAATACCGTCGGTTGTAGGCAGAAAGATTATGGCCCCTCCATAGTTAGCATAAGTGGCCACAAGACCATCTGAAAAGGTCGTGAACCCCGGCAGACCGTTGAGCCAGGCGTTATCGGGCCATGTAACCACCGGGCTCGCGTGTCCCGTATCGGAGAGAGGAAGGCCCGCCTTGGTGTAGGTCTTCAGGAAGCTGATCCACGAGGTGACCCAGGCTCCGACCGTTGAGTTGGTAAACTGCTGGTTCGCTATGGTCTCCACGGGATTCGCAAGGGTGAGCCAGCTCTGGACGAGTTCGGGGATAACGAACCTGGTATCGGTCATCGTGGTTTTTACGTTGGCATCAAGAGTATTCATTACAGCGTTGGACTGGGTGCTGTAAAGATAGCGCTGGGTACCGGGAAACTCCACCTGTCTGATGCTCTCGCTCCGGGAAAAGTCCACCATTTTCAAAGTCGACCCCCATACCGAAGCTGTCGGAGTCTTGTCCGATTCGACCCAGGCGAGAATGTTCCTGTTCACCAGGGTAAATACGAGCGGAGAGTACTCCGACCCCTGATAGGAGGGCTGCGCCCAGACAGTCCATTTATCGGGGACCTGTGCGCCGCCGCCGCCCTGCTGATAGGTAACTGTTCGTTCGGTTGTTTTGTTTTTTGTGACCTGCAGACTCAGGGAAGAGGGAGAGACCCAGCCTGATACGCTGTTGAAGGTGACGGTGTAGGTCCCCACGGATATCCTGGGAGATCTGACCCCGGAGGACAGCCACGTCAATCCGCCGTTATAGGACCATCGGGCCTCCGAAGGTCCGTTTATGTATATCCTGATATAACCTTGGTCCGCCGAAGATGATTCCAGCGGGAACAGACACATGGACAGCAAAATAATCCCTGCAAAAAGAAATGCTCTCTTTTTCATTGGGTGATCACCACCATCGTCTCGATAGAAAGGGTCCTGCCGCCAACAGAGGTCGCTGTAGAACGGACGACAAAAAACCGGGACGTACCGCTGCCGCTCAAAAACGTGATGTTGCGGTTCGGGTCAAGATAACCTGACGTGCCGATCTGGGAGAGGCCACCTGATGATCCCCCACCACCGCCAGCCGAGCCGGCAGCGCGGACAGGGGGGAGGAAGCTGTAGTAATCGGTCCCCCCCGTGCTGTAGTCGCAGTCGAGTACGTCGACCTCAACAGCAGATACGGCAGGCGCAAAGGAAGTTATCGTCCAGGGAAGAGACTGCCCGCTTCCATTAGTGATAGCCGGGCGCAGCTGCGGCAGGACATTGTCCTTGGTGGATACGGAACCTGTAATATCTATGGTCCCGGAAGCAAGTCCGTCGATGTTGCTCCGCAACAGCGAAACCCCGTACTTGATCCCGCTCTGGGCGGCGTTGTAGAGTTTTTTGTCCTGGATCATTTCCATGGATGTGCTGTGCGCATTGAGGGTGAGATCCATGATGATGGCGCTCATGAACGTGAGGATGAGCATTATGACCAGAACTGAAATTAAGGCAAATCCTCTTTTGCCCTTTTGCCGCTTCACTCTTTTACCCCCTGCGTGATCTATCCTGCTTTGCAGTATTATTATACCGCATTATGAGCAAGCATACACGTATTTGTAAAATGATAACAAAAAAGCCCCCATAAAGGGGGCCTTTCAAAAAGGGCATTGGAAGGGAGATTACTTGAGCTCCACCTCGGCGCCTGCTTCTTCGATCTTCTTCCTGACTTCCTCTGCCTCTTCCTTGGATACGGCTTCCTTGACTGCCTTCGGAGCGTTGTCGACGAGTTCCTTGGCTTCCTTGAGTCCGAGGCCGGTCAGTTCGCGAACAACCTTGATAGTGGCTATCTTGTTGGTTCCGGCGTTCTTCAGGATGACGTCGAACTCGGTCTTCTCTTCCTCGACAGGGGCAGCGGCCATTGCGCCCATCATCGGCATTGCCATCATGGGAGCCGAAGCGGATACGCCGAATTTCTCCTCGAGTTCCTTTACGAGCTCGGAGAGCTCGAGAACCGACATCTGCTCTATAGCGGCAATGATGTCTTCCTTCGGGAGTCCCCTGGATGCGGCTTTCTTCACTGTTTTCTTCTCTTCCTTGACTTCTGCTTCCTTGACTTCTGCTTCTTCGACTTCTGCTGCCTTCTTGGCTGCGGTCATTTCATGTTCCTCCTTTAATTTTCGATAAATTGCCTGTTGTTTTCAGGTGTTTTTTTAGGCGGCCTGCTCTTCTTTCTGTTCTTTGATCCTGGAAAGGCATGTTACAAGCCCGCGAGTGGTGCCCGAAAGCACCGTTACGAGTCCCCTGACCGGGCTGATCATCGCTCCGGCGAGCTGCGCAAGAAGAACATTCCTCGACGGCAGATCCGCCAGCGCCCTGACCTGGTCGGCCCCCAGGACATGCTGTCCCAGTATCGCGCCTTTTATTATCAGCGCATCGTTGCCCTTCTCTTTTGAAAAATCCCTGATAACCTTGGCGACAGCCGCGGGGTCCGATTTCGCTATCGTGAAGGCGTTTGGGCCTGTCATCATCTCATCGGGCACAGTCATCGACTCTTCACGCAGTGCTATCTCCATCAGCGTGTTCTTTGCGACGTTCATCTCGCCGTCAACGCTGCGGATCGCCGCCCTTAGAGCCGTGATCTTTGCGACAGTCAATCCCCTGTACTCGCATACGAAAACCGCTTCCGCTTCCTGGAGTTTCTCTCTCAGGATCGCGACCTGCTGGATCCTTGATTCTGAAGGCATCTATTCACCTCCTCACATAAAAAGATCTCCCGGACCCAACAGTCCGGGAGATCTGAACACACAGATAAAACCTGCGTTCCGTCTCATCCAGACCTCGGCGGGCAGAATATTAAGCGCATTTTTTTGCGCACCCGCTGTCTATGGCCGAAAACAATTCCTTGGGATTATAACACCTGAAACTCGATTCCGGATCTATTCGGTGATCTCCTTCACGACGACGTTGGGATCGACCCTTACGGAGGCTCCCATCGTTGAGGCAAGGGCAATGCTCTTGATATACTGTCCCTTCGAGGCGGATGGTTTGGCCTTCAGTATTGCGCCAATCAGCGCCCTCCCGTTTTCGTAGAGATTATCCAGAGGGAAACTGGCTTTTCCGAATGAGTTGTGGATGATCGCGAACTTGTCCACCCGGAACTCCACCTTGCCTGCCTTGATCTCGTTGACGGCGTTCGCGACATCGAAGGTAACGGTGCCGGTCTTCGCGCTGGGCATGAGACCTCTGGGGCCAAGGATCTTACCGAGTTTCCCTACGGATTTCATCATGTCGGGAGTTACGATCACGGCATCGAAATCCAGCCAGCCTCCCTCGATCTTCTTTACCATATCCTCGCCGCCCACAAAATCGGCTCCCGCATCCTGGGCTTCCTTGAGTTTCTCACCGGAAGCGATCACCAACAGACGCTTTACGACACCCGTTCCGTGAGGAAGAACTATCGTACTGCGAACTTGCTGGTCTGCGTGACGGGGGTCAACGCCGAGGCGGACGTGCATTTCGATGCTCTCATCGAACTTCGCCGTTGCGTTCGCTTTCACGAAAACAACTGCATCCTTGAGGTTCTTCAGTTCCTGTCTTTCGCTTTTGTCGAAAATAGCGCGGTATCTTTTGCTTCTCTTTTTCATTGCTCTTTTACCTCCCCGTGGTCCTGGCGAGCCCATGAGGCTCTCCCACCGGATCCTGCCGGTAAAAAACCGGCAGCTATTTCATCAGACTGGACGTTCCCGTTCAGACGACCTCGATACCCATAGAGACCGCTGTTCCCTTGATCATCTCCATCGCTGCCTCGACGTCATTGGCGTTAAGGTCCACCTTCTTGAGCTGGGCGATCTCCCGAACCTGATCGAGGGTCACCTTGCCGACCTTGACCTTGTTGGGTTCTCCGGAGCCCTTCTCGAGCCCGGCGGCTTTCTTGAGCAGGACGCTCGCAGGCGGGGTCTTGAGAATAAAGGTGAAGCTTCTGTCCGCGAAGACAGTCAGAACCGCCGGTATGATCATTCCGGGCTGGTCGGCCGTCTTGGCGTTGAACTGCTTGCAGAATTCCATGATATTGACGCCGTGCTGCCCAAGGGCCGGACCGACCGGCGGCGCCGGTGTGGCCTTGCCCGCCGGCAACTGCAGTTTGATCTGTGCTATGACCTTTTTTGCCATTTGCCTGTTTCCCTCCTACATGAGCCCGGGCCTTTGCCTGGGCTTTAAAAAGCCAACTGTCAGATCTTTTCGAGATCGGAGTGATCAGACTCAACAAGCGTGTCGCGGCCGAAGACCGTAACGGAGAATTTCACCTTCCCCTTCTCCTCCAGGACCTCTATGACCGGACCTACCTGCCCCTCGAAGGGGCCCGTCTTGACCCGGACTACGTCGCCGGGCTTGAGGTCGATCTCGACCCGCGGCTTGATCTGTTCTTTTCCGATCTTGTTCATGATCTCGCTGACTTCGCGCTCTGTCAGGGGGATCGGATAGCTTCCCGCCCCCACAAACCCGGTTACCCCGGGGGTGTGTCGAACAACATACCAGGACTGATCGTCGAGGATCATGTCCACAAGCACATAGCCCGGGAAGACCTTCCTCTTTGTGCGCTTGCTCTTCCCATCTTTGACGGTGACCCTTTCTTCGATGGGGACCAGAACATGGAATATTTTCTCGTCCATGCCCATGGTGGCAATGCGCTGCTGGAGATTGGCCTTGACCCTGTTCTCGTATCCGGAATAAGTCTGGACGATATACCAGTTCCTGTCTCTCTTATCGTTCATCACTTAAAAGGGGGCCGTTGCTGGCCCCCCGCCCTCCTGAGGAAGTGTCTCTTTTAAAATTCGGATCACAGTGCATAAGTTACTGGATAACCCTTGAAAATACCGCCGTCAGCAATACGTCAACGATACCGAGGTAGGCCGCGACAAGAAATGTTACCGCGATCACGACGAGAGTTGAATACCAGACCTGCTGTCGGCTGGGCCAGGTCACTCTCTTGAGCTCCGCCTTCGCATCGCGGATAAAACCGAATAATTTCATGGAGTCTTGGCCTCCTGAATTTCATTAAAATGGCAGGCCCGGCAGGACTTGAACCTGCAACCCCCGGATTTGGAGTCCGGTGCTCTGCCAATTGAGCCACGGACCTGCGCGCGTAGGGTATTCTACACTACTTCGATTCCTTGTGCAAGGTGTGCATCCTGCACCACTTGCAGAACTTCTTCTTCTCCAGTTTTTTCTGCTGCTTTTTCTTGTTGACCGACGTCACGTAATTGCGGCGCTTGCACTCGGTGCACTGAAGTCCTACCACATCTGCCATTGATTAACGAACCTCTTCTCCGTGTTCTAGTCTAGTATTTCCGTCACGACGCCCGCGCCGACCGTTCTTCCGCCCTCGCGTACCGCGAAGCGGAGTCCCTGGTCCATGGCGATAGGCTGGAGCAGATTGACCTCGAACGTCGCGTTGTCACCGGGCATTACCATCTCGACGCCCTCGGGAAGCTTGATGTCTCCCGTCAC
>JAUSOU010000067.1 GCA_030656095.1 Thermovirgaceae bacterium
GATACCCTTACCCGAGCTCTCTGAATCTTAGCCTCACGCGCGAGAGCGCATCGCAAGGAGCACCCACCATTTGTGACGTCCACATCGGGATCCTGGCGACGGAAACCCCGAGGGACGGGTCGCTACTTAAGCGGCCAGTGCGTAATTATCGTTGGCAATTATTGTTTGTGCCGGTTATTAACGAGTTTCGGCAACTCGGCACGCAACCCGGAACCCTCCATCCTGCCGTCGAGACCTATCGCCCCCATATTTGGTTTTCAAATATCGCTCTGCCTTTTTTCCTTCATTGCCTTGTCCATGTCCATTTTCGCGTCGCGTTCCGCGATAGTCGCTCTTTTGTCGTAGCCTGTCTTGCCCTTCACCAGGGCTATCTCGACCTTGGCCCACCGGTTCAGCTTGAGGTACATGACGAGAGGAACAAGCGTGAGCCCCTTTTCCCTGGTCTTTGACCCCAGCCGCCTTATTTCGTCAGCCTTGAGTAGCAGTTTCCTGGGCCTGAGCGGTTCATGGTTGTAGTGGGTCCCCTGCTCGTAGGGAGATACATGGACGTTGTAAAGCCATACCTCGGAGCCCTGGATCCTGGCGTATCCGTCCTTTAGATTTACCTTCCCCGAACGGACGGATTTGATCTCCGTACCGGTGAGGACGATACCGGCCTCGATGGTTTCTATTATAAAATAGTCGTGTCGGGCCTTACGGTTTCTGGCGACGACTGAATCGTCCATGTTTCTCCTCCGTATCGGTTATTATAATGCCGATATCTTCTTTAGTCAACTTTCGTCAGACTTTTTCCGGGGCCGGATACTAAAAAAAAGGACCCCGCTTTATAACGGGATCCCGTTATTGCCGGTTGGTCGGGGCGAGAGGATTTGAACCTCCGACCTCCTACTCCCGAAGCAGGCGCGCTAACCAGGCTGCGCTACGCCCCGAACGACGGGCATTGTAGCACTTTACGGAGCGGAACGTCAACGCAAAGAGGGATTTTCGGCAAAAAAAAAGATCGATCCTTCAAGATTGATACACAATGCACAATCATGGTATTATTGTGGGCGCTTCGGATATTCTGCGTACAATAAAGATCTATCCGCCTTCAGGCGGTATCTTGAAACTTTCATACATATATTTCCAAGGGGGGGAACATGTAATGGAAAAGATGAAAGTCCTTGCCGAATGGTCCTATGACCAGGCAAAACCTCTCAGGGGCTACACGGGCAAGACCCTTAAGGTGAACGTAGGAGACATGACCTTCGAGTCAAAGGATGTCTCCGAGGATATGAAGGACAAGTTCACCGGGGGCAGGGGTTTCGGCCTGAAATTGCTCTGGGACTCTGTCAAGGAGACCACGAAGTGGAACGACCCGGAGAACGAGATCGTAATATCCGGCGGGCCGCTCTGCGGCGTAACCCAGTATCCGGGGATGGGCAAGTTCTATGCCGTTTTCGTCTCCCCGCTTACGGAACAGACCTATGACAGCAACGCGGGTGGTCACTTCGGCCCGCTACTGAAGTTTGCCGGGTTTGACGCCATCGAGATCCAGGGCAAGGCGAAGAAGGATGTCGTGATCGTCATCGACGGTGACGCAAAGAAGGTGCAGATCCTTGAGTCTCCTTTTGATGACGTGAACGCCTATACGGTAACCGCGGCGCTTCACGAATATTACGGCGACCCGAAGGATATAAACGACAGGCGATTTTCTTCAGTGCTTTCGGCAGGCAAGGGAGCCGAGACGACCTACTGGGGCTGCATCAACAGCAGTTTCTGGGATACCCACCGCAAGGCCCCGAGACTGAAGCAGGCCGGGCGCGGCGGCGGCGGGTCCATTCTTCGCGACAAGAAGATAGTTGCGGTCGTCGTCAAGACACATGACCTTTCCGGAACAGCCAACAACCCCGCCGATATCGACACGCTCACAAAGCTGGGAGCCAAACTGCACAAGGAGATCATCACTCTCGACTCAAAGCAGTGCAGGATGCGCACAGCCGGAACTGCCCACCTCAACGAGATCATGAACGAGTATCACCTTCTTCCCACCCACAACTACAAGTTCGGACAGCACCCCGATATCGACAATATCCACTCTTCAAAATACGAGAAGAAGTTCTCGCAGAACGTGGCGGACGGCTGCTGGTACGGCTGCACGATGGCGTGCGCGAAGGCCGTGGACGGCTTTGTGCTGAAGACCGGCCCGTGGATGGGTAAAACGATCACAGTCGACGGGCCTGAGTACGAGACAGCGGCGGGACTCGGATCAAACGTAGGCGTCTTCGACCCCGAATGGACGATCGAGACAAACTTCTACGCCGACCACTACGGGATCGACACCATCTCCGTCGGAACAGGCATAGCCTTCGTCTGCGAGTGCTACGAGCTGGGCCTGATCAACAAGAAGCACACCAACGGACTCGAGATGAAGTTCGGCAACAAGAAAGACATCATGGAGCTTATCCACCGCATGGGCGATGGCAAGGATGATTTCGCCGCTACAGTGGGCAAGGGTATCCACAAGATGAAGGATCTCTTCTCCGAGAAGTACGGCGCCTCCAAAGAGATCATGGAAAGAATTGGCATGGAGGGTCAGGGTATCGAGGCCTCCGAGTATGTCTGCAAGGAATCCATCGCACAGTGGGGCGGCTACTTCCTCTCGCTCAAGGGCCCCCAGCACGACGAGGCCTGGCTGATCTTCATGGACAGGGTCAACAAGCAGCTACCTACGTTCGAGGACAAGGCGGAGGCGCTCCACTACTTCCCCAACTTCAGGACATGGTTCTCACTCGTCGGACTCTGCAAGCTCCCCTGGAACGACATCGAGCCCGCGGACAACGCCACGAAAAACACTCCACAGGAGGCCGCAAGGGTACCCGAACACGTACAGAACTACGTCGACATCTTCAATGCCGTAACGGGCAAGAAGATCACCAAGGAAGACCTGGTACTCCAGGCAGAGCGCGTCTACAACTTCCAGAGGGTCTTCCAGCTGAGGCTGGGCAAGGGGACGAGGAAGTTCCACAACATTCCCGACAGGGCTCTCGGGCCAGTCTGGGCGGATGAGTGGGAGGCAAGGACCGAGTACTACGACAACGAACTCAAGACAGAGGGTGTGGACCCGGCAGGGCTATCCTCGCAGGATAAGTGCGACAAGCTGCAGAAGATCCGCAGGGGTCATTGGGAGAAGCTTGTCGATACCGTCTACAAGCGCCGCGGATGGAACAAAAACGGCATCCCAACGGTCAAGAAGCTGAAGGAACTCGGCATGGACATCCCCGAGGTCGTCGCCGTGGTACAGAAGCACTCCAGGCCGGAGGACGAGTGGAAGGACTGATCGCATGATCACCATCAACGGGGAGAAGATGGAATGGAAGGCAAAAATGACCGTCCAGGACATTATCTCCGAGAAGAGGTATGTTTTCCCGTTGCTGGCAGTCTGGATCGACGGAACTTCCGTCGCAAGAGATAACTTCGGCACGGCTGAGGTACCGGATGATGCCAGCGTTCAGGTCATTCATATGATCAGCGGGGGCTAGAAGAAACAAAGTAAAACGGGGACCGGCCCTGAAAGGCCGGTCCCCGTTTTTTATGTTTTGACCAGGGTTATTTCTGATGCGGTTCGTCGAGTCTGTTGGGACGGATTGAGTTATTGTTGTGCTCCGTTTTGGGCTTGGCTTCCCAGCGAAGCTTACCAGGCTCCCCCGCATCCACGGAGAGAGGGATCTCGGTCCATCCCCATGGTGTCACCATGACGAATCTGAGTTCCACACCGTGGGACGCGAGTGCGCTGAAATGCTGAACATAACGAACCACTTCGCCGATGACCCAGCTGTCGCTGATCATCCATACGCGTTTGCAGTGATCCCTGCCAAATAGCGCGGCGTAATCGATGGCCATGCGCATACCCTCGTCGAAATCGACGGGTCCGAGGCATAGAACGACAGCGTCCTCATGCCCGATCGGCTCGGTGGTAGAAGGAAGGATGTCCGCGTATTTTTCTACCCACTCGAGTTGGGAGACTAGCGCTTCAGGGTCTCCCTGTTTCCTGTCCCCGTATCCGAACAGGAAATCCTCCGCAGAAACATCGCTCTCTCCCGATAGAGCCGAAACCATCCACTCCTGGATCTGAGACGTGAGTCTTTCGATGTAAGGGGGACAATCTCTTCCGGACATGGCTCGAAGAATATCCCCTACGGTCCACTCTGCATTCAGCTCGTAGTTCTCTTCTTCATTGTTGTTCTGTTTCGGATTCTTTACGCCCATGAAACACACCTCCCCTGGGGCTATCTGAGTTTTTCAGTTTAAGAGCATAGCACATTTCTGCGAAATTCACACGGGACATGCCGTGCCCTCCTCTTTGGCCTATAATAACCTCAAGGATAAGATTATTAAAGGGAACGGGGTGAGTTCGCATGAAACCTTTCAGGATCGATCCGGAAAGATCCCAATTGCTGCTGATAGATCTGCAGGAGAAGATGCTTCCTGCGGTTGCGGGGTGGGAGTCTGTCGCGAAGAATGCCGGGATTTTGCTCAAGGCCTGCGAGGTTATGAAGGTTCCGGTCAAACTGACCGAGCACTACCCGAAGGGTCTGGGAGCTACCATGGCCTGTGTGACGGAGCATCTTCCTCCCGATGCTGAGCGGATGGAGAAGATCCACTTTTCCTGCTGCGGAGAGGAAGGGTTCGACAAGTTCCTGCGGTGTGACGGCAGGAACCTGGTCGTTGTCGCCGGTGTGGAGAGCCATATATGCGTCCTGGGCACGGTGATGGACCTGCTTGCGATGGATTATAGGGTGGCTTTAGCGGCGGACGCATGCTCCAGCCGCAATGCGGACCACCACAGGATGGCCTGCGCCGCGATGTCGGCGGCGGGCGCAATTGTCGTGCCCGTTGAAAGCGTGGTCTACCAGATGTTGGGACGCGCAGGAACGGAGCAGTTCAAAGCAATGCTTCCCATGTTCAAGAGCTAAGAGGCAGAGAAGACCAAAGCAGGGAGGAAAGACGATGCCTGTCGACAGGACAAGAGCTATGGAACTGCACAGAAAGGCAAAGGGCAAGATCAAGATATACCCAACCATCAACATCCACAACGAAGAAGACCTGGCCATGGCCTATATTCCCGGGAGCGTCCCCCCGGCACTCGCGATACAGAAGGACGAGGGGATGAGTTATGAATTGACGGGCAGGGGCAACCGGATCGCCGTCGTTACAGACGGAAGCGCCGTGCTGGGGCTGGGAAGTGTCGGCCCCCATGCTGCCCTTCCAGTGATCGAGGGCAAGTGTCTTCTCTTCAAGCTATTCGGCGACGTCAACGCCATCCCTGTTTGCCTCGACACTCAGGACGCGGAGGACATAATTCACTTCTGTACAATTATGGCCCCCACCTTCGGAGGGATCAACATCGAGGATATCTGCAGCCCAAAGACGTTTTCCATCGTCCGTGAACTCAGGACCAGGGTCAACATTCCTGTTCTCTGCGACGACCAGCATGGTACGGCTGTCGTCGTTCTGGCAGGGATCTGGAACGCCCTCGAAGTGCAGGGGCGAAAACTTGAGGAGATCCAGATAGTGATCAACGGGGCAGGAGCGGCAGGCATAGCCACCGCTGAGCTCCTTCTGAAGGCGGGCGCTACGAACATCACCGTGCTGAACAGCGCGGGGATACTCAGTGAGAACAACCCCATGATGAACCACATCCAACAAGATCTCTCCACCAGGACAAACCCGGACAAGAGGCAGGGGGGGCTGGAGCAGGCAATAGCCGGGGCGAACCTCTTCATCGGCCTCTCCAGGGGAGGGCTTTTCCCCGCGGAGTTCATAAAGCGGATGGACAAGGATCCGATATTGCTGGCAATGGCCCTTCCGGAACCTGAGATACTCCCCGAGGCTGCGATCGCGGCCGGGGCAGCCATAGTCGCTACCGGACTCTCGGACTGCCCCAACGCCATGCCGAATATCCTATCCTCTCCGGGGATCATGAGAGGATTGCTGGATGTCCGGGCAACGCTTCTGAACCACAATATGCTCCTTGCGGCTTCCAGGGCTCTTGCCGACGTTGTCGACAGACGCAGGCTCGGGCCGCAAAAGATCATGCCCGATGTGTTCAGTGACGAAGCGGCGCCCAGGGTGGCGGAAGCGGTGGGACAGGCAGCCATTGCGGAGGGGTACGCCGCAAAAGAGGTCCCGAAAGGTGAGATCTACAACAACCTCTGGCAGAACCTTTACGGAAACCAGATGATACGGATATAGGAAGAAACGTGACTCGTGACTCGATAAAAGCAAAATCAGGAGCAATTCAAAATCAAGAACAATTGACAATTCTTGAACCAGAAAAGTGCCGGAGCGAAACCGCTCCGGCACTTTAATTTGCATAGTGAGGGTTTTTCAGTGTCCGTCATTCACTATTGAACATTCACTCGATAATGTTTTTTCTATTCATTTTCTCGTAGACAAGGATCCTCTTCTTCAGGGATATCCCCTTAGGGCCGCCGTACCCGCGAAGGCTGCCGTCGCTTCCTATCACCCTGTGGCACGGAACAAAGAGGGCCCACGGGTTGGCCCGCATCACGGAGCCCACTCCCCTTGCCGCCTTGGAGTTCCCGGCGGCAAGGGCGACCTGTCCATATGTCATGGACTCCCCGAAAGGAATGCCCGAGACGATCTCGTAGACCTGCCTGGTGAACTCGGGGACCGGACGGTCGAAACAGTAGGTGACCTGGGGCCTTTGTCCCTGCCAGAAGAGATCCCATGCTCTCTCCAGCCAGATAGGGAGAATGTCCGCAAAAACTGTCTCCAGTCCTGAAGGCCTCTCTGAAAGAATACCGCACAAACCCGCCGGAACCCACCTCACAACCCACTTGCCGCATGGGGAATCAAGGAATGAGACGGAGACCTCCTCACCAGGGTCTCTTCTGTGCCAGGCAAGCATTACCACCACCTCCGCGAAAGAATGAGAAGTGTGCCAATTATTGTAACCCAGAGAGAGTGTCTCTCGCTTCTCCATAGGATCAAGGGGTCGAAAGGGCCAAAAATGCGGCTCTTTTCGGGAACCGCAAGCGGAAAGAACCTTCCCACCTTCTTTGAGTACCCCACAAAATCCTCAGGAAATTTAACTGTCAGAAAAGATTCCTCGAACGGGATCACAAGCCGGACGTAAAGAGCATAAAAGACAGCAGCAAAGAGCGCAAAGGCCAAAACGCTCCCCGACAGCAGGCACCACCCCACGCCTATCAGGGCATTCCCGACGTAAAGGGGATTCCTGGCAAGAGCGTAAGGTCCCCACGTCACAAGATTATGCGCGCCGACCTTCTCACCCCGATATTTAGTGATCGTGCCCGCTGCCCAGAAACGGACCGCCTGTCCCGAGGTGACCAGCAAAAAACCCGGCAAAATGATCGCCCGGCCGGGATCCGAAAGAAGAAGGACTGCAAGAAAAAAGAGCGTCCATACTCCGCCTCGAAAGCGGAATGCGAGCGCCCCCGGACTGGTATCATTCATCCTCTATCTGCTCCGGAGCTGAAACGATAAGTTCGTCGGCCGCTCCCCAGCCTATCATCTTTACCGCCACTGCCGCCCCCACGGCTATGGAGAGATATTCGGTGAAAAAGCGCCACGTAATTGCCATGACCCCGGCGATATTCCAGGGGACAAGAAAACTGAATATAGCGGCTCCTCCCCCTTCAGCCACTCCGCTGGCCCCAGGCGTCGGAACAAAGTAGAGGATGAAGAGAAATAGCGCCTGTGCCAGAAAGGCCTCAATGAAATTCACCGGGAGCTCTACGGACCAGATCAGGCATGGCAAAATCGAAAAGAGAGCTACCATCTGGAGGCAGGAGAAGAGGAATCCGATGGCGAACATAGGCATGCCGGAGGAGAAGAAGAGCCTGAAGTTTTTGTTGTAGGTATCGATCTCCCTGTTGACCCGGCGGACGATCCGCAGAACCTTGACCGCCTTGAAGAAACCCCACCGCTTAAGCAGCAGCGCAATGCCCCCGGCCCACTTTTTGATGATCCTGGGGCGGAGCAGGCTTAGAACAACGATGAACCATGACAAGAAGACGACGACAAGAACGTATGAAAAGATCCCCTGCAGGAATTTTTTGCCCTGAAGGAGTTCCGGCTGGAGAAAGAGTGCTACAGGCACTATGAGCCCCAGCTGGAAGAGGGTCATGAGGGTGCTTGTGAGGGTTATGGCGATGCCCTTGCCGATGGGGATTTTGTTTTTGAACAGGAAGTAGACCTGGAAGGGGCCTCCCCCGCTCTGCATCGGGGTTATGGCGCATCCAAAGTAACGCAGCCAGTTCAGCAGAATGGCGAGCTTGCAGGAGATGCGCTCTCCGGCAGCCCTGACAACAAAATACAGTTTCATGGCATCGAACGTCCAGGCAGAAAGAACAAGCAGCAGGACAACGGCCAAACGCAACTTGTGGGCATGGCTTATTATCTGGATGGTGGATCTGTCGAAACTGGATAGAAGCACAATGGCGCTTACCCCGAAAGACAGACCAACGAAAGCGGCCAAACCCCTTCTTACTGGCAACCTCATTCCTCCCGATTCTTCATCTGACCGAGCCTGATCCGGCAGTACGATCTATCCGGATAAAATCAGAACCGCCTCAGTCCCTGCGGAATGTTTTGGAGTCGTTTCCCGCCAGACCCGTCTTCCACGCAAGGATGGCGACCTGGGTCCTGTCCTTGAGTTCAAGTTTGCGGAGAATGTGGCTGATGTGGTTCTTCACGGTCTTTTCGGAGAGAACCATCTCTTTTGCTATCTGCTGATTGCTGAATCCCTGGGATACGAGGTAGACCACCTCTTTTTCCCTGGCGGTAAGAAGCCTGATGAGGAGGGCGCCCTCGTTGATCTTGCTGAGGACTTCGGGGAGTTCTGCCGAGATCCTGTCGTCGAAATAGAGCCCGCCGCCCGAGACATTCCTGAGGCCCTTGATAAGATCTGAAAAGGAAGAGGAAAGAGAAACGCATCCGTGAATGCCGGCCTCACAAAGATCGGATATCTTTTCCGTGTGCCCGTTCGCGGAGAGGGCCATGAAACGGATCCCCCTGCATGAGACGGCCAGTTCCCTCACAAAGTGAGCCCAGTCGGTCTTTCCGGAGTCAATATCGAACAGAACAACATCGGGGCGCTGCTCCCGGGCCAGACGAAAAGCTTCCAATCCGTCATCGGCAGCAGCCACCACGTACATGTCGTCCTCCTGACCGATAGCCTTTCCCAGTGCTTCGCGAACCAGCCTGTGCTGAATTGTCAGAAGAACACGGGTCTTATCCAAAAAACCACCTCCAGGAGACCACCAGGGCAGGATGGTTCTTTTGAAGCATACGGAGAGACCAAAACTTCTCAACCTGCGAATAGCAGACAATGGTATAGTTCCGAAATAGGACGAAAATCCGGATGAGGTAAACTTACAAAGGGCATTATAACCTATAGAGATCGGGCATGTCTCGGCAAGTCCGACCCAAGGGAGGCGCAAGCCCTGAAAGAAAGAACCGTTCCGGATCTTTCCCCAAAGATCTTTTCAAAAATAGGAAGCGCCGTCCGCGACTTTAAAATGATAGGACCGGGCGACAGGATCACGGTGGGGCTCTCGGGCGGCAAGGACAGCACCCTTCTTCTTGCAGCTCTTGCCCGGCTGAAGGAGAAAGGCCCCGTGGATTTTCATCTTGACACCTGCCTTGTGGATATCACCGGAGGCAGAACGGACACCCGCCCGATGAAAGATCTTTGCGAAGGCCTGGGGGTTGAATTCGACATCGTTTCATACCCCGTGCTGGAGATCCTGCGCGCCCGCAATGAGAGATCGCCCTGCAGCTTCTGCGCGAACATGCGCGGGGGGATACTCTTTGACCGCGCAAAAAAGAAGGGCTCAACGGCAGTCGCCATGGGACATAATCTCGACGACGCTGTTGAGACGGTCCTGCTGAATCTTTTTTACGCGGGCAGCTTCCGCTGTTTTGCCCCGAGATCCTGGAGAAGCAGGACCGATCTTTGGCTTTTAAGACCCCTGGTCTATCTTCCCGAACGTTCGATCGCCGAAGAGATAAGCCGTATGGGGGTCAAGACCATCTCTCCAATGTGCACTTTCTCCAGGGAAAGCAAAAGAGCCCGGATCAAGAACCTGGTGGAAGTTCTGGAGAAAGAGATACCCGACATACGCTCCCAGGTGCTTCATGCCCTGCGTGAAGCCCGGATCGAAGACACGTGGAACACGGGGGCCCTTCCGCTTCAAGAACTCTGACCGAAAATGCTGACCGTCCGGAGTGCTGATCCCGCATCCGGTAAAGGCAGCATTTATTCAGAGAGCGTCTCCAGGTGGCTCAGGGTGCCTTCGTCTGCCTTGAAGGAGTGCTCCTCCGCCAGTCTCATCTGCCAGTGGTTGCAGGCGGTAGCCATGACGATCTTCTCTCCGCTGCTCTTCATGCGCATAAGTTCCGGGATGCTCACAGGTTTTTTCATCAGTCTCTCCTCTCGAGAACCCTGTTGTCTATGAGTCTGGCCCTGCCTACTCTGGCAGCCAGGGCACACACTGCTCTTTTATTCATGATGTCCAGCGGGGCAAGATCATCCGCGCCGCGGATCTCGGCGTATTCAAGCGCAACGGAGGGGCAGGCGGATATGACATCTCTGACGACATCCAGTATTCGCGTGACGTCTGTCTCTCCGCCCCGGACAAGTTCTTCGGCCGCGTCAAGTGAGCGCGAGAGGACGAGGGCTTCAGCGCGCTCCTTTTCTCCGAGGTAGATGTTACGGCTGCTCAGGGCAAGACCGTCTCTTTCGCGAATGATAGGACAGCCTGTTATCTCGACCGGCAGGTCGAGGTCCCTCGCCATTCTTTTGATGACCTGGAGCTGCTGGTAGTCCTTCTCGCCGAAGTATGCCCTGTCAGGGGCAATGACGCTGAAGAGCTTCAGGACGACAGTGCAGACGCCGTCGAAGTGCCCGGGGCGCGCGGCGCCGCAGAGACAGCGGCTCAGGGAGTTTTCCGTGATGAGGGTGGACCTGTCCGGGAGGTACATGGCTCCGGGTGAGGGGGAATAGACCAGGTGCACGTCCTCGGCGGAGAGAAGTTCGAGGTCCCTCTCCATGTCGCGGGGGTAGGCCGCAAGGTCCTCCGCGGGGGCAAACTGCAGGGGGTTGACGAATATCGAGACGACGCAGATATCGTTTTCCTCTTTGGCGCGACGTACAAGGGAGAGGTGCCCCTCGTGCAGAAAACCCATCGTGGGGACGAGCCCCACGCTGCTGCGGGTGCGGACGTGCAGCGAGAGAAACTCCCTGGCCTCCGCCGGATTCCTGGCAATATGCGGCATCTTCTTCATTCCTGCCTCCCTGGACTAGACCTTTACGGAGCGGCTCATGGCGGAGGAAAACCGCTCCCGCGCCTCGCCCGCGTCCTTTTCGAAACCGGGACGTCCCATAAGGCCGTATGTGTATCTCTTGCCCTGTTCGACCCCCGGCTGATCGAAGGGGTTCAATCCCATCGCCAGGCCCGCAAGTGCGGTGGCGTATTCGAAGAAGAACACCAGGGACCCTATGCGGTAAGCGTCAACCACCGGTATCTCCATCCAGAGGAGCGGTTTTTCCGCCTTGATGAGCGCAGCGGCCGTGGATCTTGCCTCAAGTTCGAGCATGGAGCCCATCCCCTTGCCCTCGAGGTACGCAAGGCTTTTCAGGCTTTCGAACGGAGGCTTTGGCAGTTTGAGATCGAAGCGAGCGGTCGGAGTAAGAATAAGGAAGAGTTTGTCATCGGGGCCCTCGGAGTAAAGCTGGACCTGGGAGTGCTGGTCTATTGCCCCCATCGCCCTGACCGGCGTGCTTCCCTTCCCCCCCTTGCCGAGGCTCTCACCCCACAACTGGCAGAACCATTCGGAGAAGGATTCAAGCCGGTCGGCATAGGGCATCAGGACGATCATGTTCCTTCCGTGACGGTAATTGAGGATGGATGCCCCGGCGAGAACCCACGCCGGATTATCCTCGAGGCTGTCCGCTCCCAGGAGACTTTCCTTCATGGCGGCCGCTCCAAGGATGACAGATCCGATATCAATCCCCTGGGCTCCAGCCGACAGAAGGCCCACTGGAGAGAGGACCGAGAATCTGCCGCCAACACTCCCCGGTATAGCAAGACTGCGGCAGTCGGTCTCAGAGGCGAACGCACGGAGTGCGCCCTTTTGGGGGTCGGTTATCACCAGGATGTTCTCTGACGGATCAGTGACGCCGCATTTCTGCAGTGCATCCAGGAAGAGGAGGAAATTGGCCATGGTCTCGGCAGTCGCGCCGGATTTGCTGGCCACAATAAACGCGGTCCTTGAAGGATCGATAATGTCGAGTATGGCAGAGGTGCCCTCAGGGTCGGCATTGTCGGCAACATAAAACCTGGGGGCGCCACGTTCCTTTCGGGAGAGCTCGTTGAAGCAGGGGTGGCACAGAGCGCAGGAGAGCATCTGGTTGCCCAGGGCCGATCCGCCGATTCCGATCTGGACCACTGTATCGAAACCGCGAAGCCAGGAGATCGTTTCATCCAGGGGTGCGGGAGACTGGTCAGGAAGGCCTAACCAGCCGAAACCGACCCTGTCCTCCATTGCTTCTTCAAAAAGGGCCCTCGCCGACTTGCGGAGACAGTCCTCCATGGGACCAGGCCCAAAACCATGCTCAAGCCCGGAAAAAGCAGCGCCGTATCCGATGCGGAGCAACATTTCATCCAAAAAAACACCACCCTCCGGAAATAGAAACGGGTTCCTTGAATCGCGGGCAGTCATATTGTAACCATACTCCCTGACAAAAAAAAGCGGGGCCGCGGTTGCGCGGCCCCGCTCAATCCGGATTCCGGAACTAATCGCCCCCGGCAAAAGAGAGTGCTACTGAATTTTGGCTATCTCCTCGTCGATCTTTGCCTGGTCGAAACCTACTATGTACACTTCGCCGATAAGAGCCACGGGAACACCCATCTGGCCAGTTTTTTTAACCATATCCATGGCGGCTTCCTTATCTTTGCTTACATCGATGTTCTCGAAATCCACCTTTTTGGACTTGAGATAATCCTTGAGCTTGATGCACCACGGGCAGGTCGGTGTGGAGTAAACCTTCACTTTCGCCATTATCTGTCACCTCCGGATAATTTCCCCCCCGCAAAGAGGGTTTTACTCTTTATGTTATACCCTTATGGGGTAATTATATCCTTTCATTTTGGCCTGTCAAGGCAACGTCTAAGCCACCTTTAAATGCCTTTGGAAATATCAGCCCTTTCATTCAGGAGAGCCATGAGGATAAGGTTTAAAACGAAGAACAATAGATAGTGAATAAAATATCATTTACCCTGGACCTGTGGTATATTTGGACTTGCCAAAGATCGTGAACGGATTATCATTCACGGCGCATTATGCAGTATAATTATAAACCGTGGAATTTTGGCGCCTTGCTGCGCATTATTTTTTAGGGGGGAACCAGATGAAGACAGTTTTAAAAGATCCGCCAAAAGATGTCGTCAAGGCCCTTGAACCGGTCATCAAAAGATACCGGGAAAAGAAGGGGAACACGATCTCCCTGCTTGCCGACATCCAGACCACTTTCGGGTATATTCCCGAAGACGCAGTAGATCACGTCTCCAGGACCCTGAACCTTTCTTCGGCGGAGATCTACGGCGTCGCGTCGTTTTACGCCATGTTCCGTTTCAAACCGGAGGGCAGGAATGTCGTTCGCCTCTGCCGCGGAACCGCCTGCCACGTCCAGGGTTCATGGCTGATCGGAGAACAGGTCCAGAGGCACTTCGGCATTCACGAGGGTGGAACGACCGAAGACGGCATGTTCTCGCTCCACTACGTTGCCTGTCTCGGCTGCTGCAGCCTGGCTCCGGTCATGATGGTAAACGGAACGGTCCATGGACGCCTTACGCCGGAATTGGCAGTGGAAGTCCTGGAAACCTACCGTTCGAAGGCTTAGGAGGAGTATTCTGATGGACAAAATCACCGTAAAGGTCGGCATGGCAAGCTGCGGGATAGCAGCCGGAGCGCGCCCCGTTCTTGAGGAGCTTCAGAAAAGCCTCTCTGGCCGCAGGGATGTCGAGATCAAGGAAGTCGGCTGTCTCGGTCTCTGTTTCCATGAACCCCTTGTCGAAGTGGACAACGCTGGAAAGAGAACAGTGTATGGAGAGGTAACTCCCGAAATCGCCCGCAGGATCATCTCCGAGCACATAGATGAGGGAAAGATCCTCGAGGATCGGGCCATTCTGAGCACCGAAATAGATGCCTGCGAAAACAAGATGGTCGACAGGCAGGTCAGGGTGGTCTTGAGAAACTCAGGCCATATCGACCCTACAAAGATAGAGGAATACATCGCCAGGCAGGGTTACGATGCGATCAAAAAAGCCCTCAGCTCGATGACCCCGGAAGAGGTTATCGAGGATGTTCTTGCCAGCGGACTTCGCGGCCGCGGCGGGGCCGGATTCCCCACCGGCCTGAAGTGGAAGTTCGCTCGCGGCTCCCAGAGCGACGAGAAGTACGTCGTCTGCAACGCCGACGAAGGCGACCCGGGCGCTTTCATGGACCGCTCGGTTCTTGAGGGAGACCCTCACAGCATCATCGAAGGAATGTCCATCTGCGGCTACGCCATAGGCTCCACCCACGGAGTCATCTACTGCCGCGCCGAGTATCCGCTCGCCATCAAGAACCTGAGCATAGCCCTCGTCCAGGCCAGGGAGAAAAACCTCCTGGGCAAGAACATCATGGGGCTGGGTTTTGACTTCGACATCTACATCAAGGAAGGCGCCGGAGCTTTCGTCTGCGGCGAGGAAACCGCCCTCATGGCCTCAATCGAGGGGCACCGCGGCATGCCGCGGCCGAGGCCTCCGTTCCCCGCGAACAGGGGCGTCTACGGGAAGCCTACGAACATCAACAACGTCGAGACCTTCGCCAATATCGCCTGGATCATCAACAACGGCGGCAAGGCCTTTGCGGCCTACGGGACCGAAAAGAGCAAGGGCTCCAAGGTCTTCGCGCTCGCCGGCAAGATCAGCAAGGGCGGCCTCGTCGAGGTTCCCATGGGCATGCCGATCAGGGACGTCATCTTCGACATCGGCGGAGGCATCCCCAACGGAAAGAAGTTCAAGGCTGTCCAGCTCGGAGGGCCTTCGGGCGGATGCCTGCCTGAGTCCATGCTTGACACCCCGGTCGACTACGAATCGATAAACGCCACCGGCGCGATCATGGGATCGGGCGGAATGGTCGTAATGGACGAGGACACATGCATCGTCGACGTTGCAAAGTTCTTCCTCACTTTCGTCCAGAACGAGTCCTGCGGCAAGTGCCCCTTCTGCAGAATAGGCACAAAACGGATGCTCGAAATTCTCGAACGCATCTGCGCCGGGAAAGGAAAACCGGAGGACCTGGACACCCTCGAGGGCATGGCCTACAAGGTCAAGGACGGCTCGCTCTGCGGGCTCGGACAGACCGCCCCGAATCCTGTTCTCACCACACTGAAGTATTTCCGGGAGGAGTACGAGGCCCACATCAAAGAAAAGCGCTGCCCCGCCAAGGTCTGCACTGCCCTTATCCATTACACGATCGACCCTGAAAAGTGCATCGGGTGCATCAAGTGCGCGCGCCAGTGTCCCGTGAACGCGATCAGCGGCGAGATCAAGAAGCTCCATGTGATCGACCAGGACGTCTGCGTACGCTGCGGCCAGTGCATCAAGGTTTGCCCGGTCAAGGCGATCAGCGTTGAATAAGGAGGAGCTATAAACGATGGATCGAAGCTTGAAAGTTATCCTTAACGGGAAAGAGGTCTTCGGGTATCGCGACCAGAAGATCCTCGAACTCTGCGCCGAGAACGGCGTCGAGATCCCCACACTCTGCTACGACCCGCACCTGACGCTTCACGGCGGCTGTTCGATCTGCCTTGTCGAGGTCAAGGGCGCGAAGAGTCTTGTCAGGGCGTGTGCGATGCCGATCAGTGACAGCATGGATATCCGGACAAATACCGAACGGGTCTACGGAGCCAGGCAGCTTGCACTGCAGCTGCTCCTTTCCGACCACGTCGGCGACTGCCGCCCCCCATGCCAGATGACCTGCCCCGCAAGGGGAGACGTCAAGGGGTATGTAAACTACGCCGCAGAGGGCGAGTATCGAGCCTCTCTTGACGCGCTTCACGACAACATAACCCTCCCCGCCAGCATCGGGCGCATTTGCCCGGCGCCCTGCGAGGAGAAGTGCCGCAGGCATTTCGTCGACGAGGAGCCGGTCTCCATCCGCGAGATCAAGAGGTTCATCGGAGACTGGGGCATCAGCCAGAAGGAGCTCGGGAAGATCCCCGCGATCCCCGACAACGGTAAAAAGATCGCCATTGTCGGCGGCGGCCCGGCCGGTGTTTCCGCGGCCTACTACCTCAGGAAGATGGGGTATGCCGTAACCATCTTCGATAAAGAGGCATCCCTGGGCGGAATGATGAGATTCGGGATCCCCGACTACAGGCTCCCCCATCCGATCCTTCAAAAAGAGATCGACTGGATCCTTGCGCACGGGATCGAGACTAAACTCAACACGGCTCTGGGGCGTGACGTATCTCTCGATGATCTGAGAAAGAAGTACGACTCCGTCCTGCTAGCCATTGGGTGCTGGAAATCCATGCCCATGAGAGTGCCGGGGGAGAACCTCAAAGGCGTGATGGGTGGTATCGATTACCTTTACGAAGTCAACAAGGGAAACAAGGTCGACCTTGGCAAAAAGGTTGCCGTGGTCGGCGGCGGAAATACCGCCATGGACGCCTGCCGCTGCGCACTGCGCAACGGCGCGGAGCAGGTTTACGTGCTCTACAGGCGCACCCGTGAGGAGATGCCGGCCCAAAGTATCGAGATCGACGAGGCCATGGAGGAAGGGATCGAATTCGTCTTTCTTGCAGCCCCCGTCGCCATCGAAGGAAACGGCAAGGTCGAGCGGATCGTCTGCGAAAAGATGAAGCTGGGCGAAGCCGACGCTTCAGGGCGCAGGCGACCCGTACCTACCGGAGAGCAGATCTCCCTCGACGTGGACACCGTCATCGCGGCCATCGGGCAGGGTGCCGATCTCTCTTCCCTCCCGGGGGACCTTCATGACGGAAAGAAGGTCAATTCCAACGAGCATTTCGCAACACCGACCGAGGGTGTCTTCGTCTGCGGCGACCTCAACACCGGCCCGGACATCGCAGTCGCCGCCATTGGCGAGGGACACTGGGCCGCCGAGTCTATCAATCACTTCATAATGGAGGGAGTTCCTCACCGTCCGTTCGAGTGCGATGTAGTCCGTGACGACCTGGGGCCCGAAGATTTCCTCGATGAGGAAAAACAGCCCCAGGAGCACCCTGTCCACTGCCCGGGCAATGTACGCCTGTCCAGGCCATTTCAGGAGTACAACCTCGGCCTAACGGAGGAACAGGTAGGAAAGGACGGAAGCCGATGCATGAAGTGCGGATGCGCCGATGTCCACGAGTGCAAGCTCCGCAAGTACGGGACGGATTATGAAGCTTTGCCGGAGACATTCTCCAAAGAGGAGTACGCCAGGCCTTCCAGGACGGTCGAGGCAAACAGCTACTACCTAAGGAACATGGACAAGTGCATCCAGTGCGGCGTCTGCGTCAGGGCGTGCAGCCAGCAAGCCATCTACAGCGCCATCGATTTCCAGAACAGGGGCATGGAAACGCTCATAGGCCCGGGCCTTGAACGAAGCATCGATAAATCAGCCTGCGTCTTCTGCGGACAGTGCGTCCAGCTCTGCCCCACAGGCGCCCTTACCGAGAATTCGGTCCACGGGATCAGCCGGCCGTCACGCTCAAAAGTGGTAAAGACGATCTGCTCCTACTGCGGCGTTGGCTGCGAACTGAATATCCATGTCGATGAACTGACCGGAAAGGTCTGGAACGTAACAACGGACTACGACAGCACTACCTCCCAGAACAATGGAAGGTGCTGCGTCAAGGGACGTTTCGGCTGGAGTTTCATTCACAGCGAAGACCGGCTCACCAAGCCTCTCATCAAGGAGAACGGCGTCTTCAGGGAAGCATCCTGGAATGAGGCCATCGGCCTGGTCGCCAAAAAATTCACCGGCTACCGTGATACAAACGGCTCCGATTCGGTCGCCTTCTTCACATCGGCGCGCTGCACTAACGAGGAGAACTACCTGCTGCAGCGATTCGCAAGGGAGGTGATGGGCACAAATAACGTCGACCACTGTGCCCATCTCTGACACAGCCCCACAGTTGCGGGTCTCGGCGAGACCCTCGGAAGCGGCGCTATGACGAACGATTACGAGTCGATCAAGCACGCGGATGTGATCCTGGTAATAGGCTCCAATACGACAGAGAACCACCCTGTCATCGGCTCATGGATCAAGGAACAGAAGATGAGCGGCAAAGCAAGACTTATTGTCTGCGATCCCAGAAAGATCGAACTTGATGATCTTGCGGACATCAAGGTAAGGCAGCGCTCAGGCAGCGACGTCGCCCTGCTCAACGGCCTGATGAACATAATCATTGCCGAGGGGCTTTACGACAGTGTGTTCATCGAGAAGAACGTCGAGAAGTTC
>JAUSOU010000073.1 GCA_030656095.1 Thermovirgaceae bacterium
ATCACCGAGAGAACACTGAAAAAGAATCTCCAGGGGCTCACTCCGAAAAAAAGGATCCTTCTGTCGGTAATATAAAGATTCCCAGGCCACCAACTCCGATAAACTCCTTTGTCGATTCAACATGAGGCAAAGGTCTTGAGAATAACATCCTCCCCGGGTTCCAGAGGAACCTTTTTCTTTCGTCGCATTTCCGCGGCGGCGGCGATCCGTTGAGCTTCGTCCCAATCCTGCCAGATCCCGTATCGAAGCATTGTCTCCATGCCGGCTATACAGGCCTTGGGGCTCACCCCAGCCCCTTGTCCAACACTCTCTCCAACAGGTCGACCAGGGGTGCTTCAGTGTTTCTGGTTGGTTCCATAGCAACCCCTCATTTCAGGCTCCCCGATTAGCCATTCCTGGAGGATCCGGACAGGTCGGCCACGAAACTATAGGGAGGCCAAGGTCCGGTAAAACGTACAGTGATCCCCTCAAAGGCTTGAACTTTCTCCAGTTCTTCGCCCAAACCGTCAACACCGTCCCGAGGGACAAGACAGTAAACGTTGAGAAACATCTTGTTATTTTTCTGCGTTTTTTTTATTTTTCCCACCACCATTTCCTCGCAGTGGCTCGATATTCTTTCATGAAACTCGTGGAAATACTGGCCTACCAATGCCTCCACCTCATCCTTTAGTGCCATTTCCAGTTTCTGCCTGTACATGTAGGCGATCCCCGGCGATTTCGAGGCTATTTCTTCCCTCATTTTCCGCAACGCTTCGCTGTCTCGAATCGCCGCATCCTCAAATACCTTGGGGGTATAGAAGACCTGGACTCCGTACTCGTCTCTGCCATGCATTTTTTCCAGCAACCCCTGCAATCGGGAATAATCATCTTCCAACCATTTCTCGACCACTTCATCAGGGGGAGAATCTCCATCTGGTGCGAACAGGATCGTGTCGAAACCCATGGGAACAACACAGCCAAATCGGACCTTGGCCTCATCAAGTACCTTCTGGTGCGCCTCGATCCATTCTTTTACGGGATCCTCGT
>JAUSOU010000091.1 GCA_030656095.1 Thermovirgaceae bacterium
GGGCTTCCGGAAACGATGAGGGATAATTTCACCCTGCTGAATAAGGGCGGAGTCATCGACCAGGAAACCGCGTCGAACATGGAGAGAATGACGGGCTTCCGGAATATCGCGATCCATGATTACCAGGTTATTGATCTGGACATTCTTAAATCCATCCTGTCGAAAGATCTTAAGGATCTGGAGGGTTTTTATTCCGCAGTTTTGCGCCACTTCTCTTTTGCGTGAAGGTAAACGGGAGGAACAAAAACCAAACCTTTGCACCACAGTGGACACAGAGAAGGGCAAACAGAGGGAAACTTTTTATGTGAAAAGCGAGGAGGCAGGAAAGGCAGAAACCAAAAAGGCGTGAACGGTGAACGGAAGGGGCCAATGCCTGTCATTCAGATCCCCGCCGGTGGGATAATTGCGCGGAACGTCCGCCCACTGGCGGATGAGGCGGTCCAGTTTGTCATCCTGAGGAGCGAAGCGACGCGAGGATCCGGGTTTGGTCAAAGTCCCTTGACCCAGATTCCTCACTTCGCTAACGCTCAGTATCGGAATGACAGTTTTTTGCGCCCTTACGCGTTACGCCTCACGATTAACGACTCACGATTCACGATTAACGATTTACGATTCACGATTCACGAGTTACGAGTTACGAGTCACGAGTTACAAAGTGCCCGGCGTTCTTTGCCAGGGTGCGATTCCCGACTCTCGATTTCTCTGTTTTTGCCCTTCCGAGTAACGAGTCACGTGTTACGTGTTACGTGTCACGAGTTACGTGTCACGAGTCACGAGTCACGCGTCACGCGTCACGAGCCATCGCCTCCCTGATCCACACCCACTCGGGGCTTCCGGCCTTCCATGTCGTAAATCCGTAGACCACAGCTCCAAGGATCACAGGGAGAAGGATCCATAAGGATCTTACAAGAATGCCTCCGGAAAGAGGGTAGGCAAAGATGAATTTCAGGACCGCAATAAGGGCTCCCATCGATGCAAGTCCTGCCAGAACGGGAGCGCTCCACTTCGGATCAAAGATCCCCTCCGCTCCCTTGATCTTCGGAAGAAGCCTCCAGGCCACGAATGCCGTCCCCGTGAAGGCCAGGGACGAAGCAAGCGCCAGTCCGTTGATCGCAAGCGGCTTTATCAGAAGAAGGCTGAACCCTATGTTGGCGATCACGCTGAAAGTCGTGACCATCATGGCCTCCCGGGGCAGGCCGCGGGCGTATAGCGCCCTGAGCAGGATCGTCGAGCAAGCCATCCCGGGAAGCCCAAGGGAGTACATGGCGAGCGCCCCGGAAGTTCCCATCCAGGCCCACTCTCCGAACGCACCTCTGAAGAAGAGCACGTGGACTATCTCTCCGGAAAAGAGTGCCATGCCCATGGTGACCGGGAGGACGATGAAGAGCCCGAACCTCACGGCATCCCTGACGCCGATGGAGAACTCCTCCTCCCCGGCCAGAACCTGCTTTGACAGAAGCGGCAATATCGCCTGCGATATGGCTATGACAAAAAGACCAAGAGGGAGCTGGAGCACCCTGTCGGCGTAGTTGAGCACAGATATGGCGCCTTCGTCCAGGAAAGAGCCCAGCATCCTGCTGACCAGCGGCACAAGCTGGTTAAGCGAAAGTCCCGCGGCATAGGGCAGAAACAGCTTCATTGACCGAACCAGCGCGGCGTTACCCCGCCTCGGGATCGCAGGAATAAGCGGCATTCCCAGCCTGGCGGACCAGGCCCACTGCAACACCATCTGGGTTACCCCGCCCAGAAGAACGGCGTACCCCAGGCTCCAGATACCCCAGCGTAGTGCTACAATCGCCAGAAGCGCGATGTAGACGATGTTGCTGAGCGCCGGTGCGATGGCGGGGATGAAGAAGCAGTCGAGGCTGTTTAGCACGCCCATCGCCAGTGCCGCCACGGATATGAACAGAAGGAACGGGAACATCAGCCGCGTCAGCGTGACGGCGACGGACATTCCTTCGGAGTCGAAACCCGGGGCCATCACCCTCACAAGAAGCGGTGCCGCGAGGGTGCCAAGGACCGTCACGATCCCGGCGGCAGCCAGAAGCACCGTGAGCGTCTGGCGGGCCAGGCTTTCCGCCTCTTTGCGGCCTTGGGTCTCCAGGACCCTTGTAAACTCGGGTACGAACGCGGCCGAGAGAGCACCCTCCGCCAACAGCCGCCTTGAAAGGTTCGCAAGGGTGTAGGCTACCAGGAAAGCATCCATCTGGCGGGTCGCGCCGAAGAGCGCCGCGGTTATTACCTCCCGGGCGAGCCCCAGGACGCGGCTGAGGAACGTGCCGGCCATCATCCGCATGGAGTGGCGAACCATCCGGGAGCCGCTCGAGGTCATCCGGCCGCTCCTGTTGTCATCGAAGAATCAAGCCGAAAGGGGTATCCGGCGTGCGTCCGATCACTGTGGTGTGGGGAGTGGGAAACGAGATGATGGGAGACGACGCCGCGGGCATTTATGCCGCCGAACTCGTCAGGAGCAAAAAAATACCCTGGATCAGGGTGTTCCTCTGCGGAACGCTCCCGGAGAACTACATCTCGCCTCTTGAAAAGATCAGCCCAGGGACACTTCTGATCATCGACGCCGCCGATATGGGGATAAAACCCGGAGAGATCAGGCTGCTGAAGACCGGTGAAATCGGCGAGGCGGCATTCTCCACGCACGGAATCCCCATCGGCGTCCTCCTGGCCCCCTTTGAGCCGGGACTCCGGGTAAGGATACTCGCGATCCAGCCGCTGGGCACCAGGCTCGGCGATGAAATATCCCAGCCCGTGCGGATAGCGGCGGAAAAAACGGCCGGAGCTGTCTGCGACCGGAGCTGGGGAAACTTCCCGCAGCTTCAAAGGGAGAACCTTTCCCCCAGGTAGAATTTTCTGGCAACATCACTGTCAGCGATCTCCGCTGGCGTGCCTTCCACCAGTATCTGCCCCCTGTGGATGAGATATGTCCTGTCTGTTATTGCAAGAGTCTCCCGGACACTGTGGTCGGTGAGAAGAATCCCGTACCCCCTTGTCCGAAGACCCAGGATTATCTGCTGGATATCGTAGACAGCGATAGGGTCAATTCCGCTGAAAGGCTCGTCGAGAAGGATGAAGGATGGCTCCATCGCGAGGCTCCTGGCTATCTCGACACGCCTCCTCTCCCCTCCGCTGAGGGCATACCCCGGAAGTTCGGCCACATCACCCAGCCCGAACTCGTCGATAAGACCGTTGGTGATCTTGTTGATCTTCTGCCTGTCCTTGCCCCTCTCCTCCAGGACCAGTTCGATATTTTCCCTGGCGCTCAGGCTCCTGAACACCGATGCCTCCTGGGGGAGGTAGCCTATCCCGCAACGAGCCCTGACGTACATCGGGAGGCCGGTGAGGTCTTCGTTGTCGATGAGGATCCTTCCGGAATCCGGCTTGACGATCCCCAGAACCATGTAGAAGATAGTCGTCTTCCCCGCGCCGTTGGGGCCGAGAAGGCCTACTACCTCACCCTGTTTGACCTTGATGCTGACCGAGGATACGACGGAACGGCCCTTGTAAGCCTTGCTCAGGGAACGCGCCCAGAGATACCTTGCGCTCATTTCCCCTCCCCTGCGGGGAGATCAACGACCATCTGAGGATTTCCGACGGCCTCGATCCTGCCGCTTTCGAGGTGGATTGTGAAAGTTTCGGCGGTGAGCGTGCGGTTCTTCTGGGTGGCGACAGCGCTGCCCGTGAAGATCATCGTGTCCTTCGCCTTCGAGTAGACCGCCTTCGATCCTGTCACACGGATTGGCGCCCCATCAGCGGCAACGGCGTCGGCAACCACATTTCCAGTGGCGACCAGGTCGGAGAATTCCCCTCCCCGCAAAGTTCCTTCCATGAGGCTGCTCCGCATGGTGATCTTTCTGACCGAGTCATGGAATCTCTTCACGGAACGGGCCGTGAGGTGCTGTCCCCCCGGCTCCTCGACTATTACAAGGTCGGCGCAGTCCAGCGTCATAGCCCCTTCCGTCCAATCCGCCAGCACTTCGTCCCACAGGTGAGAGCGCTTGCCCCCGGCATCGAACTCCCCGAACAGGGATGTTATCTCGGTGCCTTTCCCCAGGACCCTCACGTTGCCGGATGCCTTTATAAGCCCCGAAGACGGATCGTAGTTCAGTGTATCGGAGGTCAGCCTCATCTGCTCGGCCACAACAGGAACAGAGACCGCAAGCAAAAGAACCAGGGCCGCCCCGAAAAGGGACGCAAATTTTTTCATGGTGTCCAGCACCGTCCTTGTCGAAAAAATGGCGGCACCCGAAGGTGCCGCCGCTATTTTACCTCAATTCCACTTTTGAGCCATAGGTGATGAATCCACTTCAGCCCGTAAAGCCGCCCACGACCATCAGTTCTGCGGCCTACGAGACCTGTCGCCCCGAGCACCGCGACTCTCATAAAGGATTTTCCTCAATGAAAGACCTGTGCAGAGCCTTGACCGATCTCTCTACATCGGCGGATGAAACCACGCACGTGATGGCCATGGAGGTCGAGGATATCATGTCGATATTCACGGATTCCCCCGCCAGTATGGAGAACATGCGTGCAGGAGCTTCCGGATGATTTGCGAGACCGGCTCCCACAAGAGAGATCTTGCCTATCTCCGTGTCGAAGGCAACCCCCTGGGCTCCGACCTCTCGAGCGGTCCGGCGGGATACTTCAATGGCTTCACCGAGGAACTCCTTCCGCACGAGGAAAGCTATATCGTTGACCTGCCCCCTCATTATGCTCTGGATGATCATCTCGACACCTACTCCAGCTTCGCTTAGAGGTACAAATACCTTAGCGGCCACTCCTGGCGTATCTGGCACTCCAAGAACGGCGACCTTCGCAACCCCCGTATCGTGGGCTATTGAATGAACGACGAACTTCTCGGAAACGTCTTCACGCATGATCCATGTCCCCCTCTCTCTTTCCAGCGATCGAAACTCCCTCGCGTGCTGTGCGGCAATATCCCTGGCAACCGATTCCAGCCTTCCGGCCCCCGCCAGGGAGGAACCGCCGTATTTCAGGACTTCCGTCGTCATTGCAGCACGACCGATCCAGGGCCTCTTTGGATCACGGCCCCTTCTTCATCCACGTCCAGGACAAAAAAGCGCGAACGGACCCCATGCTCCCTGAAAACCCTGCACATAGCTTCTGCTACCCATCTTGGCGAACCTTGAGCGAATGCCAGAACACTTGGTCCGGATCCGCTGATCGCCGCTCCGAGGCACCCCGGAACCGCCTTGACTTTCTCAAGGATCACGTCACCTCCGGGAAAGAGTTTTGCGCGGAATTTCTGGTGTAGCCTGTCGTCCATAGCCCAGGAGAGGTTCTCCCACTTCCCTGAAGCCCACGATGCGGCAAGGAGGGCGGCCCTATTGAGGGTGAAGACCGCGTCGCCCATGCTGACCTCCTCCGGAAGAGCCCTCCGGGCATCCTCTGTCCTGACCCTGACATCAGGGACTGCGACCACGGCAAAAATATCCTTCGGGGGTGAGGGAAGCTTGACATACCTCAGAAGCCCGCCGTCCCTGCAGCTTACGACAAGCCCTCCAAGGCATGCCGGAACAATGTTGTCCGGATGCCCCTCTATCTCCACCATCAGGGGGAGCAGATCATCGATCTTCATAGGGTCTTTGCGTAAGGCGTTCGCGATCAGAACACCTCCGGCCACAGCTCCAGAGGAACTACCCAACCCCCTGCAGAGCGGGATTGCATTCAGACATCGCAGTGAAAAACCGGGGCACGGGATACCCCACTCTCCGCATGCCCGCTCGTAGCTCTGGATTATCATGTTGGACTCAGGGTCGGACAGTTCGGCGCTTCCTTCGCCGATCACTTCCATGCGGTAGGCTCCCTCTTCATCAATGTCGAACACGTCGTAAATGTTGAAGAGCGAGAGGGACAGCCCTATCGTGTCGAACCCGGAGCCGAGGTTGGCAGTAGTCGCAGGAACGCGGATACGCATTACATCGCCGTTCATGACAGAACCTTCCGGAGAGATTCCGGGTCGGCATCCGTTTCGACGGGAAGCTGCAGACCCGAGAGGACGGCATCCGGGTCCTTGAGCCCGTTCCCTGTCAGTATTGCCACGACCTCATTGTTTTTGGGGAGCCTCCCATCGGCGGCCATACGATAAAGTCCTGCGATGCCGGCGCATGATGCCGGTTCGGCAAATACTCCCTCGCGGCGGGCAAGCATCTTCTGGGCTTCGAGGATCTCACCGTCGCTGACGGACAGGAACTCCCCGCCGCTCATTTTTGCCGCCCATGATGCCCGGCGGCCGCTGACAGGACGCCCTATGCGTATGGCCGTAGCGACCGTCTCGGGTTCGGGAAAGGGCTTTCCGGTAACAAGTGGGGAAGCCCCTTCCGCCTGGACTCCCGTCATTGCGGGAATATGCGCACTCTTCCCCAACCTGGCATACTGGACGAAACCAGCCCAGCTTGCGGTGATGTTCCCGGCGTTCCCGACAGGCAGGATGACCCGGTCGGGGGCATGGCCAAGTTCATCACATATCTCCCATGCAACACTCCTCTGCCCCCAGAGTCTGAAACGGTTGATGGAGTTCACAACCGCATAACCGGACTCCTCTGCGGCTTTCAGAGCCAGTTGCAGCGCCTCGTCGAAGTTTCCCCTTACCGAAACCGCCTTGGCTCCGTAGATCATCGCCTGGGCCAGTTTTCCCATGGCCACTTTCCCCTTCGGAAGAAGCACGATGCATGATAGACCGCTCCTTGCAGCGTATGCCGCAGCCGAGGCGGACGTGTTTCCTGTGGAAGCGCAGATGACCCCCTTCGCCCCGGCCTCCATCGCCTTGGCAACGGCAAGTACCATCCCGCGGTCCTTGAAGGAGCCCGTCGGGTTCGCTCCCTCGTACTTGGCAAAGAGCCTCACCCCAAGGTCCTTACCGATGGAGTCAAGCGGTATCAGTGGCGTCTGACCCTCCTGCAGCGATATCATCGGAGTATCGGAATTCAGCGGCAGCAGATCACGGTAACGTTTCAGTATCCCCCTCAAGGTGACCACTCCTTCCAGTTTTCTCAAATAAAAAGCCCCTTCACGTCTCCACTACAAGGAGACGAAAAGGGGCACTTTTCGCGGTTCCACTCCACTTCCGGCATAAATAAAAGGAACGCCGGCGCTTGTTTTCGCTGTAAGGGGCGAAACCCCGTCACCTTATCCCTGTTCGGGCTTCGGATCCGGCTCCGGAGTGGTCTTCTCCGCATCCGGCGCGTGGGAACCTTCCAGCCTTCGGGTCCCCTTCTCTGGCGCGCACTCCCTGCGGGTACTCTCTCCTTCATTGCCTTTGCGGTATGTTGGGCCGGGAGACATTCCGCCTCTCCGGTTTCCGAACTTTATAGACCTGTCGCCAGGATTTGTCAAGGAGGACCGGAAACGGTCAAAACCTTTTACCACAGAGACGCAGAGAAAACTTTTTTGGTTAGGGACAAAATCCAAAACCAAAGCCAGCTCTTGCACCACAGAGAACACAGAGAAGAGCAAGCGAGAAAACCTCAAACCTCTTTATGGTTAGAATCAGGCAGGGCTCAGCTTTTGGTCTTCAGTCTCCCGACGCCTGCCTCCAGCCTCCATGATTCTTGTACCAAAGAGGACACAGAGAAAACCAGGTGAATAGGTGTAAACGGTCAACGGGGAACGTTGAAGGGACTCGCATAACTCGTGACTCGGAAGACCCGTAAATCGTGAACCGGGAATCGTGAATCTGGAATCGCCTGGCTAGGGTCTGGGAGCCTGTCATCCTGACGACCAACGGGGAGGAAGGATCTGTTTCTGGTTCAAATTCAAAACCAGATCCTTCGTTGCTTCGCTCCTCAGGATGACAACAAAGGCACGGGCGTGATTCGTGACTCGTGACGGGTTTTAAACCCACAAAAAGATCTAAGGTTTTCTCGCTTGCCCTTCTCTGTGTCCTCTGTGGTGAAAAGGTCTGGGTATTGGTTCCCACAAAAGAAGGTTTTCTCTGTGTTTCTCTGTGTCCTCTGTGGTGAAAGATTTCGGCCGGGTTTCCCGGCCCCACAAGATGCCTCTACCCCCATTGCTCAAATCTTCAACGTCTGTTAAAATACGCCATCAGCATGATTGGACAAACCCCCCTAAGGGAGGACGATGAGCATGGGCGATATCCCCATTTCCGACGAAATTGTCATGACTCGGGAGGGATACGAAAAGATCAAGGCGGAACTGATACTCCACCGAAGCGAGGGGCGCCCCGAAATTGCCCGGATGCTGGAGGAAGCCAGGGGTTTCGGCGACCTCAGCGAGAACGCCGAATATCACTCGGCAAAGGAAGCCCAGGGGAAGCTTGAGACGCGAATCCAGTGGCTTGAGTACCAGTTGAGCAAGGCAAAGGTTGTGAACCCGGGGGACATCGATCCGACACGTGTCGGACTGGGAACCACGGTCACTCTCCTCGACCTCGACGGAAACAACCAGCTGAGCTACACGATCGTAGGATCGGAAGAGTCGGACCCGGCAGCCAACAAGATATCATCCAGCAGCCCGGTCGGTCAGGCAATAATCGGAAAAGGCATAGGCGAAGAACTAGCCGTAAGGGTTCCCAAGGGCACCAGAAAGTTCCGGATCAAGGACATTTCGGTACTTCCTCCAAGGTGACTGATCAAAAAGAGGGCGGTCCTTATCGGGCCGCCCTCCGGACTCTCTTTGCTTCACCCCTGCCTTCCCCTAAGGCAAGGGAAGACTCGGCGATCCTTAGCGCCAGTTCGGGGAATCCCCACCCCTTCGCGGCCGCGGATTTTGGAACGAGGCTCGTGGCCGTCATGCCGGGAGCGGTGTTGACCTCGAGAACCAAGGGAAGTCCTTCATCCGTGAGGCGCAAGTCCACCCTGCTGTAGACGCTGCATCCAAGCAACCTGTGGGCCGCGACAGATGCATCGCAAACCCTCGAGGTCTCCTCCGGTGACAAGGGGGCAGGACAAAGGTAGTCGGTCTTCCCCGCCGTGTACTTGGCCTCGTAAGTGTAAAACCCGCTCCTCGGGACTATCTGTATCACTGGAAGGGCGATCGCCTTTCCGTCCTCCTCCCAGACTGTGACGGTGATCTCCCTCCCGGGAATGTACTCCTCGACGATCACCGAGCTGTCGAACTCCGCGGCGTTCATGACCGCGTCCCTTATCCGGTCGGCCGAATCCGCAATTGTCACCCCGACCGTGCTGCCGCAGCAGCACGGCTTGACGACTGCTTTGCCCCAGCGGTCCAAAGCCTCCAAAGATCTCATGATCATTGACTCGTCGGACTCTTTTTCGGCGTTAAGATATATAGCCCGCGGTGTCGGAACACCGTCCATTACGAACATCGCCTTGCTCGCGCGTTTGTCCATTGCGATAGCGCACGGCGTCGGGCCTGATCCAGTGTAGGCCTTTCCCATCATTTCCAGAGCAGCCTGCAGACGACCGCCCTCTCCCCAGCCTCCATGAAGTGCTATGAAGAATACGTCCGCGTTCGAGCGGCCGACCGCGTCAAGCATCTCACGGGGTTTTTCGACAGATATGGGCTCAACTCCGACTCCAGCCTCGGAAAGTGCCGAACATATCGCCCGGCCGCTCGAAAGAGATACTTCGCGTTCCGGACTGTCGCCGCCGAAAAGCACGGCGACTTTCATTCTATTTTTGGTTCTCATTGATTCAGCTCCGACAACTCCCTGGTGTTGAAGAAGAACGGCTTACTGGGAAAGGCGTTGAGGACAAATACGATTCCTGCCCAGTCGTCCTCTCCGATCAGATCATCGCGATACGAGAGATCCAGCCTGTAGCAGCAACTGTTGGCGAACGTCAGCCTGTAGTACATCTCATCAAGGGTACTGCTTACAAGGTTATATCCGCCCCTGGCATAAATACTCCAGTTTGAGCCTATAGGTACATTTATACCCTGGTAAAAGGCCTCGCTGTCGGAGTATGCATCCCACGACATCGGGGACCCGCCGTCAGCCCAGCTTTTCGTCCACGTGCTGGTCATTGAGACAGGACCTATAGGCCACGATAACCCGAACCTTGCACTGAGGATATCCTGTGTTCTATCCCGTGATCCGTAGTCGTACCACAAATAGCTGATACCCCACGATGGTCTTACATCTCCCATTTTAACGGAACCTGAATAAGAACCTCCAATTCCCGTCCTCTGTATCGTCACCGTATCGGTTCCGGTGCTGGATGTGGTCTCATACTCCCCCCATATCCCGTGAATACCGAAAGAACCTATTGAACCGGGAAGCTCCCAGGATGGGGAGTTGATGCTGAACTCGGGGCGGCGCCACAAGGTTCCCGTGAATGTGTCCCCGAGGGTCTTCTCGACCGTCACGCTCTCGGCCTGCGACCACCAGAGCCGCCCGGTCCATCCGTTGAAGTTGTAGTTGGCCCCCCACTGGGGGCGGAAACGCTTCTCCTGTTTATCGGAGTCCCAGGAATACCAGGCGTCCGCAAAAAGCGAAACATTATCCGAAAAACGATAGTCAAGAGAGAGAGCGCCCTCGAAATCCACCTTCGACCAGAGAAAAGCCTTCCACTTGGCACTGATGTCGCCAATCATCAAAGGTGCTCCCATGGTGACCCCTATACCTTTTTCGCTTTCGTATATCATCTGGGGCATCAACTGGGAGCGGCTGGCGGATCCTTCGGTAAGGTCGATCATGTAGTCGAAGGGGTAGGTGAGAATGTACCTCCCGCCGATATAAACCTTGGGCCGGGTTGCAATCACACGGTAGCCCGGAATAATGACTACACGTTTCGAGACGAGGTTGTAGTGCGGTATTTCGGTGTTCTTGCAAGTGGTCGTGGATACAGTTTTCCACTGATAGACCCTGTCCCTGAGGGGCTCCGGGACCTGCCCTTTCATCACCCCGGCAGTTCTGGCAGTATCAAAACGATAGGTCGCAACATCCGACCCCGAGGCGTATATCTCCCCTTTTTCGGCTGGGAAACTTCCCTTCGCGTTGGTCAGGATCCCCTCCCCGCTTATCATATCGAGATTGAGGTGATCTCCCTCAAGCCTCTGCGCTCCCTGCATAAGGACAACTCTCTCGCCGGGTGCCGAAAAAGCCTCGATCGTCTGTTCATCAGCGGAGTATTCGATCTTTGGAGCGAATACCCTGAGCATGTCGCGGCTCATCCTGACATTGCCGGTCGCCACCGCGAATCCGCCGGCCTGATCGTACTCCACGCGGTCGGCATCCAGAACGATCTGCCCGCCCCCCCCCCAGGCTGTTCCAAGGGCTACGGCGGCAAGCAGGAGCGCTCCCGCGCACAACAG
>JAUSOU010000107.1 GCA_030656095.1 Thermovirgaceae bacterium
CCGGAAGAAGTGTCCTTCCCCCACTACTCGGCCAGGTACAAAAGCGACATTCGCGCTCTGGGAGAAGCCGTATCGGCACTTCGTGAGGCCAAACGCCCTGTCATCATAGCCGGAGGCGGCACAATAATCTCAGGAGCCGCCGCCCAGATATTCGAGATCGCCACAACTGAAAACATCCCGGTTGCAACTTCACTGATGGGAAAAGGCATCTTCCCGGAGGACCACACACTCTCCCTGGGGATGCTCGGCATGCACGGAACGGCTCAAGCCAACCTCGCCGTCTCCGCGGCAGACCTTATCCTCGCTATCGGCACGCGTTTCAGTGACCGCTTAACGGGAAACCGGGACCACTTCGCCCCCAGAGCCAAGGTGATCCACATTGATATAGACAGTGCCGAGATAGGAAAGAACATCCGTGCAGATATCCCACTGAAGGGTGACTGTTCGGAAATTCTTTCGAAATTGATCGAGGCTCTTCCCAAGGAATCGCCGCTTGGCCACCGGAAATGGCTCGCTGAAATAGAGCGGGTACGGAGCTCCAACCCGGATGAGCAGACCGGGGGAAAGGAACTGAGACCGGTGGGAATCATCAGAAGCCTGCGGTCACGGGTGAACAGGGAGGACATTCTGACAACGGAAGTCGGGCAACACCAGATGTGGGCAGCCCTCCACTGGAAGACCAGCGTTCCGGGCACTTTCATAACCTCCGGCGGGCTAGGCACCATGGGGTATGGACTTCCAGCCGCTATCGGCGCGGCGTTCGCGAGGCCGGGCCGCCCCGTAACCTGCCTTTCGGGAGACGGGAGTTTTCTCATGAATGTGCAGGAGCTTGAAACCTGTGTCCGCTACAACCTGCCGGTGCGGCTCATCGTACTCAACAACGGAAGCCTCGGTATGGTCCGCCAGTGGCAGGATATTTTCTGGGGGAAACGGTTCATCCATACATGCCAGAAGCCGGCCTGCTCCCTTTCCAAAGTAGCGGAATCCTTCGGTTTTCGAGCATGGACCGCTGAAACCCCACTCGAGCTTGAAGAGGCCCTGGATGGCGCATTTGCCGCCGATGGACCTTCCTTCGTCGAGTGTTTCATCTCCTGTGAGGAGAACGTCTACCCCATGGTCCCTGCGGGAGGGCGGCTTGATCAGTTTCTCGATCCACAGCGTCAGGAAAAACCCGCTATCCGGATCTGATCGATCTTCTTTATATTGAGGAAGTGTGAAAAATGAAAAGTGACAACGCAAAGGCAGGCCTGGAGAGAGCCCCCCACCGATCACTGCTGAAGGCCTCCGGCTATACAGATTGGGAGATAAAACGCCCATGGGTAGGGATCGTCAACGCCTATAACTCCATCATTCCAGGACATATCCATCTGGGCACGCTCTGCAGGGCAGCTTCTGCAGGTGTCTACGCCTGGGGCGGCCTTCCCCTGGAATTTCCCGTTATCGGTGTATGCGACGGCATCGCCATGAACCACGAGGGAATGCGTTTCTCCCTGCCAAGCCGGGAGATCATCGCAGATTCCATCGAGATTATGGCAAAGGGCCACGCACTGGATGCCCTGGTGATGGTCACCAACTGCGACAAGATCACACCGGGGATGGCCATTGCTGCTGCCCGCCTCAACCTCCCCTGCATAATTTTAAGCGGCGGCCCCATGCTTCCGGGAAGACACAAAAACCGTCCCGTCGACCTTTCTACCGTATTCGAGGCCGTCGGATCGGTCTCGGCCGGGCGCATGGACCGGGCCGAACTCGACGAACTGGAGAACAGTGCCTGTCCGGGGTGCGGATCCTGTGCAGGGATGTTCACCGCCAACACGATGAACTGCATGATAGAGGCCCTCGGAATGGGGCTTCCTGGCAACGGCACCATCCCCGCCGTACACGCTGCCCGCCAACGGCTCGCAAAGGATACTGGCAGAGCGATCATGGATCTGGTCGAACTCGACATCCGCCCGTTGGACATCTTGACGGATGCCGCTTTTGACAACGCCATCACGGTTGACATGGCTCTTGGAGGATCGACCAACTCAACGCTGCACCTCATCGCCATTGCCCGCGCCGCGGGTGTCGACCTTCCCCTGGACCGTTTTGACGAGATCAGCCAAAAGGTTCCGCATCTGTGCAACATGAGCCCTGCTGGCCCCCATCATCTTTCGGATCTCAACGATGCAGGTGGAATTCAGGCAGTAATGGCACGGCTTTCGACCCTTGGCTGCATTCATGGACAGGCAATGACCGTAACAGGTAGAACCGTCGGGGAAATGCTGCAAAATTCCCCGACCCCGGATGACAGCATCATCCGGCCCCTGGATGACCCTGTTCACAAACAGGGGGGCATCGCCATCCTCAAAGGATCACTTGCGCCTGACGGCGCCGTAGTAAAACAATCGGCCGTGGCACCGGATATGCTCGTGTGGTCGGGAGTGGCCCGTGTGTTTGAAGGGGAGGATGAAGCAACCCGGTCTATTCTTGCAGACGAGATCAAATCGGGGGATGTGGTCGTCATCCGGTATGAGGGCCCCAAGGGCGGCCCCGGAATGCCTGAAATGCTCACCCCGACCTCTGCCTTGGCGGGTATGGGGCTTGACCGCTCGGTAGCGCTGATCACCGACGGGCGCTTCTCCGGAGCCACCAGGGGCGCCGCGATAGGTCACGTCTCTCCCGAAGCCGCTTCCGGGGGTCCAATCGGTCTCATAAAAGACGGGGACAGAATTTCGATCGACATACCAGGCAGGAGGCTTGACCTAATGGTGGAAGAGGAAGAGATGAAAAGAAGGCGCAAGGATTTCGTTCCCTCTGAAAGGAAGACCAACAGCCCTTTCCTCGACCGCTACAGACAGTTTGTATCATCCGGGGCCCTCGGCGCCGTCCTGGATTGAGAACACTCTAAAACTCTCCGGCGGCTATGGTATCCAGCCATCTGGAATCTTTAACCATCGAAAAAAGTGACGGAGAAGCATACACGCGGGCTCCAGAAGCCGGCTTTTGCCTTATATGCTTTCTCCGTCACTGAAAGAATTCGTATTTCAATGCCCTCTTACGGTCCGGAAGATCTCCGCCCTAATTAACCTCAAAATCGACTGTTGCGTCCGGTTTTTCCCTGTCCTCAATGAACATTTCCACCCTGTATTCTCCCTGGGGCCAGGGCCTCCCCTGATTGTTAATGTAGTTGAACACATAGATATCGGGTTCATTGTTGCCGCTGTTCATCGGGAACTCCGTGATCAGGATATCGGAGGTCAGATATTTCCATACAAACCTGACCTTTGTATTAGTCGGCGCACTGCGCAGCTCTGCCGAAACGACCAACTGCGGCGTGTCTGTCTGATACGAACCGACCTTGTCCTGAGGTTTGCCAGCGGAGTCAACGGCAGTGGTCATCTGTGCGTTCTTCAACCTGGCGGTGGTCATGTTTACCTCTTGAGTTGTGAAAGCGGTCGATAACATAAGCAGCACGAATCCAGTTACAAGCCACAGTACCAGGTTCAGCAGGAATCCTTTTTTTGAGATCTTCCGTTGGATAAAGAAAGCTGCCGCAAAGGTAACGGCAGATATGGCCCATCCCGTTACAGTGGCCTTTCCTGCCATCAGTATTAAAGCCATCAAAACACCAAGGATCATGAAACCAATAAACCCGAATTTGCTCCCCTTTCTCTCGCTCTTCTGCTTCGCCTCTGAATAGAATGGCTTTTGAGGGTCAGAGTATTGGGGCTGTAGGGGTGCTTCGGGCGGCGCGACTGACGGCTCCTGCAAAGCGGCGCCGGCATGCACAACCGGATCGGCCATATTAGCGGAAGGCACAGATGCCGCCGAATATCCATCCGGATACATTGCCTTGCCCTTGCTCAGGACGGTCTTGAACTTCCATCCGTACTTCTTGGCGGTCTCCTTGGCTGCTTTGGGAATAGCTCCAAGGTCAAGGGAGTATTCATATGCCTTGCCGTCAGGGCCGTACTGGACGCTTTTCACCTTGCGGAAGAGGGTTTTGCCGCTCTGGAATGTCGTGCCGCTGCTGCTGCCGAACGAAAATCCTTTACCAACCTCCACTGTTTTTTCATACATATAAACCACATTGTCCTGCTCATTAACAAAAACTGACGCTTCATAGCTGATCTTTTTGCTTCCCGTGCTCCAGCCCGCATCAAGAAAATCAGTGTTGATGGTGAGGTCTGCGCCATTTCCTGTCTGGACCGGAATTTTCAACTCTGATAATTTGCTGCTTATCTCCGATACGATCTGCTGTTTCATACAGACCCCTCCTTGATAAATTCTACATCTATATATTATACATCAGCGTGGCGCAGAGTGGCGGACGTCTACAGATGAGAAACCCGGAAACCCTCGAAAATACTGGATTTCCGGAATGCCGCCGATCCGTATAATTGGGGAATATCTCCCGGCGTCAAATGCGCAGGTAACCCCCATTGGCTTTAGCACCATGCGCCCCCTGCATGCAAGAATCTCATCAAGCCCGGAAACATATCATTCCCTGATTTTTGCGTATGGGATCAGGAAAATTCGTGTTACTTGTCAGAAAACCGCCACTTCTTCCAGAAATAATCACAGGCACATCCGACAACATGCGCTTAAAACTAAGGGAGGGCGGTCCATTCTCGGTAATCGTTGCTGGTCATTTTTGCATTGTCAAAACCAGATGTCCCCGAAAACCTGTCCGGATACACCGAAATAAGCTGCCTTTGAGCCCTTATCTTGATTATGTCAATTGTGTAGGTCTGACCCCTTTGGCCCCCTGTTTCAGGGATTGGGTATCGATGACGGAGTTGTTCGAGGCGTCGGCTTCAACCAGGCTGGAGTCTACAAAGATCTTGCTCCCATCCACCAGACCCGCTTCAACGCACTGGAGAACGATGCGTTCAAAGAAGCTTTTGAATACTTCCGCACCCCAGCGCTTCCTCGCCTTGGACAGAATACTGTGGTCCGGGATCTTCGAGTCCAGGTCATAGCCGAGAAACCAGAGCCAGTCCAGACGTTCCGGCAGGGTGGACATGAGCTCACGCTCGGAGCGGACATTGTAGAAGACCAGAAGGAGCATCAGCTTGAGAACCACCGGGGGCGGTACCGTTACATTGCCTTTGGTTCCGTAGCTGTCCGCGACTTC
>JAUSOU010000100.1 GCA_030656095.1 Thermovirgaceae bacterium
TGAGAAGGTCCGATAAGATCCTGAAAACGGGAGTGAAATTTTCAATTGGCGGGTTTTCAGCAATAAGGCTGCAAAGGGACGCGATAGCGTTTTCCCCCTTTTCAGGCAGGCTGGCATGGGCAGCCTTTCCGAATGTCCTTACTACCAGAGTCTCCCTCTCCCGTACGGTTTCCCCTCCACAGGGAAGGTATCTGGCGGCTTTCTCCAGATTTTTCCCCCAAATGTCGAGAACGTTCCCCTCTCCCCTGAAGATGGCCTCGGCATTGTCAGGGACGATGTTCACAGCCTGGCCGGAAGAAAGACCTGTCAGGGTGACAGTTCCACCAACACCCACATGCTGTTCCAGCTCTATTTGCAGGCCCCCCTTCTCCGCGTGAACGATCCCCTCGTGGATGTCCGGGGTAAAACCTGCGGCTGGTTCTTCCTCATTTGCGGCATACCATTTTATCCCCCTGAAGCCGCTCTCTTCGTTTGTGCCGAAAATTATCCGTATCCGTTTCGAGAGACGATGATCCTCATCCGCTATTATCTTCAAAGCCCATAAAGCGGCCACAGTGGGTCCCTTGTCGTCTGTCGTTCCGCGGCCGTACATTTTTCCGTCATGGATCTCCGCTCCGAACGGAGGATACGACCACCCCTTTCCTTCCGGAACAACGTCCAGGTGGCCCAGGACAGCGATCATCTCTTTTCCTGCCCCATGTTCGGCCCAGCCGATCAATCCATCGCGGTTGACCGTTCGGAAACCGAGGTCGGAAGCCGTTTCAAGGGCCAGAGCGAGGGCCTGGTGGACACCTTCCCCGAAGGGTTTCCCTTCCAGGGAAGGCATTTCTACGCTTCTTATCCGGATCATTTCCTGCAGGTTCGAGATGATATGAGGCCTGTATTTTTCCAGCAGTGCATCGTGTCCCATCGTCCGGTCTCCTTCTAAAGTATTCGCAGGTCTTTGGGGAAACTGGTAAGAGGTTCGCATCCTTCCGAAGTTACAACCACGCAATTCTCGATCCTGATCCCTATTCTGCCGGGTATGTAGATCCCGGGCTCGATGCTGAAGGTCATCCCCTCTGAAAGAACGGTCCCGTTTCCGCGCATAATGTTGGGGGACTAATGTATGGCCAGCCCAATGCCGTGCCCGAGACGGTTGTTGAAAAAAGTACCGTAGCCTGAATCCTCGATGACTGAGCGTGCTGCTACATCAAGCGATTCGGACGTTATTCCCGGGCGGGCGAACTTCTCGCCCCGGTTCTGGGATCTCAGCACGACATCGTACATTTCCCGGATATCGGGATCGGGTTCACCGATGAAGAACGTGCGGGTCATGTCTGAGAAATAGCCATGGTAGCGGCAACCGAAATCTATGAGAAGAGAGTCTTTTTCCCTTATGATGCCTCCGCCGCCTGGGTAGTGGGGCATTGCTGCGTTCTCTCCTCGAGCAACAATCGGAGAGAACGCCGTGGAGGTGGCTCCGAAATCTTCAAGAAGTTCAAGAAGTTTACGTCGGATCTCCTTTTCTGCACACCCGGGGCGGATGAAAGGGAGAAGTGCTTCAAGAGCCCTGTCAGAAATATCGCCGGCCTTTTTAAGGCAGGCGATCTCATCGGGTTTTTTTATCAGCCGCAGCGGTTCAAGGGTATGCCAGCCGTTTGCAAGGCGAATATTCTGGCGATGGGCTATTTCGATCGCATCGACAGCCGGGATAGAGTCGTTGAAGGCAACGAGGGCGCCTTCTTTGATCTGGTGGTCTGAAAAAGCTTTCGAAAGAGTGGAGTAAAACCACTCTTCGTCGCTCCACTCGTAAACGGGGACCGATCCCGGTAGTCCATCCCTGTATTCCTGGGCGTATATCTTTGAGACCACGGCAAAAGAACGTTTGTTTGCCATCAGGAAAAGACCGTTGAATCTCTCTCCGGGGTGAGGGGCCAGCCCGGTGAGATACTCGAGATCGGGAGAGGGGCCGATGACAAGAGCGTCGCAGCCGCTTGCTGAAACAAGCGGGAAAGCAAGGGACATTTTTCCGGTATCGAACATAGTTCTCCTCCTGTTTATCGGCGCTTCTGTTTGGCCTGCCATGCGTGGAGAGCCAGGGCTACTCCTATAACGCCGTAGGTTATGAACACACGGAAATACTCACCGATCATAGCGTCCCCGATCAGGTTTTTGCCCGCGAGGGGAGAGACAATGAAAAGTGTATGAAAAAGCAGCGTTCCCAGAAGAGCCTGGCTGATGGTTGCCTTTGTGACAGAAGCTCCCCCAATGAGGATGGCCGCAACGGCGAAAGTTCCCACCTGCACGTGGCTCCCGTAGGTATTAATGTTCCCCAGATTCTGAAGAAATATGACCTGTCCTATTCCTGCAAGAACGGTTGAGAATATAATGGCCAGTATCCGTATCCGGTCAACTTTGATCCCCGCCACCTCTGCTATCTGCCTGTTCTGACCTGTGGCCCGGAACTCCTGCCCAAGTTTTGTTTTAAAGAGGAAATGGACTGCAATGCAGAGAGCTGCGAGCGCTGCAAGGGTGACCACAGGTATGATTATCGGAAAGATAAAACCTGGTATCTGCAGCCGGATCTTCCAGAGGTTGTCAATGGCGTAGTGCATGCCCTTGATGTCAATGGTATTTCTGATGCCTATCCCGGTGGAGAGAAGCATTGTAGGAACCCTTATGGGTATTATGTTGCCCATAAAATAGAGGAGTATTAACTGGTAAATGCCGTTGGCGAAGAAGCCGAGTATTATGCCGGTGATCATCTCCTTGCCCTTTGACTGGTTAAAAAGCTTACCCGTGAGCCAGCCAAAAATGATGGCAAGCGGGACAGTGATCAGGACCGTCACAAAAAAGCCAGTAAATCCGGTCATCTGGAAATTGGCTGTGGCCACATAGCCGAACTGCCCGGCCATGGCTCCGAGGACTATCCCGAAGTTCAGCCCCATTCCGGCAAGTATCGGAACGATCAGCGAGATCACGATAAAGCTGTTCCTGGCCATACGGGTTATTATCTCGTTGATCAGGAACGGGAGACTGAGCCCGCTGTAATAGCCGCCCAGGATGCAGAGGATCAGAAATACCAGGGGTACGACGTTTTTCCGAAGGTAGTATTTATAAGCCTGTTCATGCCGAGACTCTGGGGCGACCATCTGGAGGGTCATCTTTCTGTCCGGGTTCCGGATGTCGTCACTCAACTGAGATCACCTCCGGTCTCCTTGCGGGTAAGTGCGTAGAGAATTATTCCGTTGCTTATGATGATCCTGATGACGTCGGCAATATTGTCAGCGACAACGATGTTCGCAACCGGCATCGAGACGACAAGGATCGACTGGAAGAGGAATGTTCCTATTACAGCGTGAGTGACGGTGCTCTTCTTGAGGCTGGCTCCTCCTATCAGGATAGAAGCGACGGCGAAGAATGCCATGAATAGGGGGGCCATGTAGAGCTGGATGAAACCGAAGCTCTGTGCGTAAACGACTATCCCCACTGCGCCCAGAGCCTGTGAGATCGTAGAGCCGATTATTCTGTACCGGTTCACGTTCAGGCCGGAGGACTCGGCAAATTTTGGATTCGTACCCACTGTTGAAAGAGCGATCCCTGTTCTTGTCCTTGAGAAGAGCCAGAGTCCGGTGCAGAACAGGGCGAAAAAGAGCAGCAGTCCGGTAGGTACTGTCACCCCGAAGAAATCGAATGCAAGAAAGTTGTCAAGAACCTTTCCGATCCTATCCTGAAGGGCGATCGTGACCCTCAAGCCTGAGCCTCCGTAGGGCCATATCATTTCCGGGCTCTTGTAGGGCGCCAGAAACCAGAAGATGCACATGAGCGAGACGATGGAAAAACCGAAGTACGTACCCACCGTGAGTTCCTGCCCCTTGACCCTGTTCAGCAGGAACCCGTAAAGGAACCCGGTTGCGGCTCCCAGAAGGGCGGCAACTCCTACAGAGAAGAAAAATCCGGAAAAACCGGCCATGTTCAGTTCTATGCTGAGAGTGATGGCGACTATGCCGCAGGTTATTCCCAGCGGGAGGGCAAAATTGGGCCCCGTGCCGCTCTGGATTGACGGAATCATGGCGAGGACGAGAATGCCGTTCATGCCAAAACGGGTCAGGACGCTGGAAAGGATCTGTTCCATAGGCAGTTTCAGGGCAAAAGCTGAAGCCAGCAGGAAGATGAGGAAGGCAAATATTATCAGGCGCGCAACTCCGAAATCCCGGTAAAAATCAAGGATCCTTTCCTTTAGTGTCGGTTTTTGGGATATCAGGCACTCTTCGGGCATCAGGAAGCCGCCTTTCTCTTGTGGGCGAGTGCTCCCGCCATCATAAGTCCGTATTTTGCGTTGCTTTCGTCAGGCGAAAGGATGCCCTCCAGCCGGCCCTTGTATATGATAGCGATCCTGTCGCATATTGATCTGAGCTCCGAAAGTTCGGATGATGTCATCACGATGGTAACTCCTGATTTTCGGTTCAATTCGACAAGAAGATCCAGGATCAGTCGCTTGGCCCCGACGTCGATCCCGCGAGTGGGTTCGGATACGAACAGGATATTTGGCTCCAGGGTAAGCGCCTTGGCGATGCAGACTTTCTGCTGGTTTCCACCGCTTAAGCGTCGCGTGAGCTGTTCCGGACCGGTGCAGCGAATATCGAGATCCTTGATCATCCTGTCAGTGTGTTTTCGTGCGGTTTTTGCATCCATCATTTCAATGATCCTTCTTTTTAAAAACTTGCCCTGGCTCTGCATGGCCTGAACAATAATGTTCATCTCTACGGATTCTTCGAGGAGAAGGCCAACGCCCCGCCTGTCCTCCGACACGAAGGCCATTCCGCTGTTAAGGGACGCAATTGAACTGTTCAGCGGGATCTGCTTGCCTTTGACGGTGATCTCACCCGAGGCCGGGTAAAATCCCATGATGCCGTTCGCCACACCGATCTTTCCGTGTCCTGCAAGCCCTCCGAGCCCTAGGATCTCACCGGGCATGACTTCCAGGTCAACTCCGTTAACCTCTTCTCCGGGCATCTGAACATGGAGATTTTTGATGGAAAGAAGCGGTTGTGTGTTCCTGTCCGAGTCGGCTTCACGGTCTTTGTGCAAAATGGATTTGATTTTTCTTCCTACCATGAGTTCCGCGAGTTTTTCCACGGTCGCCTCCGACGGGTTCATAGTTGCGACCTGTTCCCCGTCCCTGAGAACGGTAATTCTGTCGGCAACACTCAATACTTCGTCGAGCCTGTGCGTGATGAACAGAACGGAGATCCCCTCGTTCGCCATTCTCCTGACGGACTTAAGCAGAGTTTCGGCGTCATTCTCTGTCAGGACAGCCGTCGGCTCGTCAAGGACGAGGAGCTGAAGGCTTGTCTTGTCGAGTTCCCTGGCTATCTCGACGAACTGCATGAAACCAACAGGAAGCCCTGCAACCTGAAGCATTTCGTCGATGTTAAGGTCGAGCCTTTCAAGAGCAGCCTTGGCGTCCCTGCGCATCCGTGGGATGTCGAGGGTCCTCATCTTTTCGCCGAAGATACTGCTCCAGATGTTTGGAAGAGTCGGCTCGCGGTTAAGTTTTATGTTTTCCATGATGGTAAAGCCCGGCAAAAGCATGAACTCCTGGTGGACCATTCCAATCCCCATCTCCATTGCCTCTTCAGGTGAAGAGATCGGGGCAGAAGACCCGTTGAATGTGATCTTCCCCTTGTAGCCGCCCGTGTTGTGAATGACCGGCATCCCGAAAAGGATGTTCATCAGCGTGGATTTGCCGGCTCCGTTCTCGCCGACAATGGCGTGTACCTCGCCGGGCTGGACGGAAATGTTGATCCCCTTGAGAACCTTGTTCCCGAAATATTCCTTGGTTATGTTTTTCATTTCAAGACGAGGTCCCGTCATGCGGAATCCTCCCTATTCTCAAAAATGGCAGAGAAAGAGGGGCCAAATGTTCAAGGCCCCTCTTTCTCTGCGTTCTTAGGTCATACAGATGAACAAGAGGCTCCCGGAGAAACTACTTTCCACCAAAGATGATGGATTCTCCGACAACCAGGAGGAAGTTGTCTGCCTTCTCGCCTGTTGCGACATTGTTGTATGTGCTGAACTGGGCCTGGCCGGCATGCTTGGTTAAAAGTTGCTTCATGTATTCTACATCGGCGCCCTTTACCTTGCCATCACCGAAGTCCATGCCGTACTCCACGGCCGCGTAGGTGAACGCCATGTTGATCGGGATCTTCCAGGTTGCGAAGCGGCCTGCGCCGCCGCCATCGACGATCTTCTTATCGATGGCATCAAGGATGAACGCCACGTCTCCGGCCTTGCCCTCAGGGATCTCGATGCCGAGGGCGCCAGGATATGCGTGGTAGGGGCTGGGGCAGCACTGCTCGGGAAAGATAGCGCCCGTATTCAGGACCGACTTGATAAGAGGTTCCTGCATGCCGCAGTTTGTGCTGAAGAAAGCTGTGTCCTTGCCGTACTTCTCGACCTGGCGGGGGACATCTTCCAGGATGAACTGCTGGGCGCCTGCGATTCCGGCGTCGCCGGTCGGGTCGGGGGCGTTGACGAAGACCCACTGGATCCCGCGCTTCTCGCACTCGGCCATGAAGATGTCACGCCGCTCGGCAAGGAGCGGATAGGACATGTGGCGCGGGAATGAGATATGGACAAACGTCTTTGCGCCCATCTTCTCTGCCAGGTCGATGATGGTTATGCCGCGCTTCGGGTTGTCCGTCTCGAGGACCAGGTCGGCTTTCTTCGCGGAGAGCATCGGATCCTCGTGGGGGACTATGTTAATGAAGAACATGTCCGGACGGATCTCCTTGACCTTGTCGATCGCGGCGGCCGTTCCGGGAACTCCCTGCACAAGAACTATGGCCTTGACGTCATTGTCGGCTGCCAAACTGAGGATCTGCTGGATGGTGGTCTCCTGCTCATCCATGAACTTGTCGGGGTAGGTGACGTGGATGATCCTTCCCGGGTACTTCTTGATCATCTCCTGGGCGGCCTGATACTCCTCCTCGCCCTGGGACGTGGTGCCAGTCATAACGCCTACCTTTGTGGTTGCCACTTCGACAGGCACTTCAGGAGCTTTCTCGCCCCTCATGAGCATGAATCCACCGATCGCAATAACAGCAATCAAACCTAACAATAAACCCTTTTTCACCGGTATTCACCTCCTGATTGATATGAACAAAAAGCGTTGCCCCCCACAAAACCGCCATTTGCGTTTTTCTTCCATCACCTCTTTTCGAGATTCTGCTATTATTTTAACAGAAGAATCAAAAAACCTTTGGTTGCAGGTCTTTCTGGTTTCTCAAAGAAGACTTATGGTCTGAAAAAAACGGTTGAATCATCAGAAAACATAAAAACAAAACAGTGGACATAAGAATATATTTCAAATATATTCTATATATTTACCAGAACCGCTTCAGCGAGTCAAGAGAGTTAAAGGGGGACATGGCATTGATCATGGGAAATCTTAATGGACGGGGCGGCTCGCTGAGGTTTGTAGTATATGATTTTTTCAGGGAGCAGATGCAAAAAGGGGTTTTGATACCGGGTTCACTGATCAATCTCAAGGAGATCAGCGAGAGCCTTGGAATAAGCATGACCCCTCTGCGCGAGGCGCTTGTCCAGCTCGAGACCGAGGGCTTCGTCACCGTTATCCCGAGACGGGGTGTTGTCATCAACTGCCTATCCCTGAGAAAGATACGGCATATCTATGCCATACTAGGCGCCCTCGAATCAGTGGCCATGAGGGAGGCGTTCCCGCTGATCGACGAAACGGTTCTGGAAAGAGCGGAACGGACCAACGGAGAAATGAGAAAATGTCTCCGCGAGAACGACCCTCGCGGATACCTGGCCCGGAACAGTCGCTTCCACGGGATATGGCTGGACCGGAACGAAAACGAAGAGCTTATCCGGCAGATCATGGTCATGAAGGAGAGACTTTACGAATTTCCGGGAAACGAAGATCTCATTCCAGAGTGGGAGGAGTCCAGCCTCAAAGAGCACGAGGAGATACTCGATCGCATCAGGAGCGGAGATGTTGAGGAATCGATTCGTTTTCTTCAGTTCGTACACTGGAGCTATGAGAACCAGGAGCATTTTATCCGCAGGTTCTACTCGCAGCACCTTGAATCGCTCGAGAAGAGAAGGGGCGAAGCCATCGTTCCCCTGGGTTGAACGCTGATTTTTGAAGCAAAAAGGAGCAGAGCCACTCATGGCCCTGCTCCTTAAAAACATAATCGCGCTGGAATAAGCCCCTACGGATGCAATTCGTAGACCAGCATTCCGGATGCGCCCACACTGCCGCCAACCGCAAATCTGTACTTGCCGGCCGGCAGTTGCATCAAAGCGTTGCCGTTGCCATCCACCATGTAAATGCCCTGAGTAACGGAATAGACGTTCTTGCCCAGCTTTTCGTTGTGGTAGCCGGTAGCGGGGTTATCGTGCTGAAACTTCGTGATGACGGCGGTGGAGCCAGAAGGAACGGTAAATTCTCCCGGCTGCAGTACTGCCTGGATCGCTCCGGTCCCGCTTACAACGCTTGCATAGACCGTATATGGGCCTGAGACGGCAAAAGCAGAAACAGAAATCGTCAGAAGAACCATCGCAGAGATAAAAAACATTGCAAAAGTTCGTTTTTTCATTGTTTTCACCCTCCTGTTTTTCATGAAGATATCCGCATATTTTAGCGAAAAGCGGTCCTGAAAATCAGATCTTGCCCCAGATCTTGTAATTGAAAGCGTAACCTTCTGATTCGGCGGCTTCCCTTACAGCGGATCGGACGAGCTTGTGATCGAAAGTGTAGTCGTACTTTTTGCCGAAGAGGGAAGACTGCTGGTCCACAACGCCCTCAAGACCGCCTGGTCCGGAAGAAAACGAGGTTTTTTTGAACGAGAAACCTGGTGAAAGATCATCTGCACCTCCAGCCCCGAGGCCGGATTTAACCTCCTTGAGCATCTCCGTAAAAGAGACCTCCCGGGCTGCGTCGTCAACCCTGAAGCGGGCCGTATACGAGAGCTTCTGTTTGGAGAGAAAAACTTTTCTCTCCGCGATAACACAGTCGAGGCAGAAAACTTCCTTCTTGTCCTGAAACTCCCCGGGAATGCCATGGGTCTTCTCTCTGATCTTCTGAGCTATGCTCTCTCGACTCATCTGCAATCCTCCTTCCTGTCCCTCTTCACACGCAGGAATCTCTTTAACGATTATTATATCCATCAAATTTTTCCTGCGCAATAGATTTAAGAGGAAACCATGCGGCTATCGGGAATTTCCGGCATTGATCTCTCCAGGAGTTTTAGCATCTCCCACCCTGCGTATGTAAGCCCCTGTGTCTGGTGGTAAATTGCCAGGATCTGCAGGCGGAGGTTTTGGGACGCGGTTAATTCAATAATCCGGATCAACTTGCCGAAGGAACCTATTTCTGAGGAAGTCCTTGTCAGCAGAGCAATGCCAAGGCCCTCGGCGACAAGATTTTTCGCAACTTCAAGGTTGTCGACAGTCAAACGGCTGTCAAAACGGATCTGGTGCTGGATGGCAAAGTCATCATGATATGAGTTGAGGGCGTTATTCGTCGAGTAGGTTATAAAAGGAAACCTCTCGAGGTCTGCTGGCGTTAGCTGGCCCGCAGGAAGATGCATTTCCGGAGAGACCGCAAAGACCAGCTCTTCCTCCCCGATTGGATGGCAAATGAATGCGGGGTCGAAATTGACGTTGAGCTTCCTTTCATGTATCAGAAGTTCAAGGTCATTGTTTTTCAGTTTTCCCTCAAGAGCACCCCAGTCTCCCGTGATGATGGAAAGCTTTACGGCAGGGAAAGCGGATGCGAACTTCCCAAGAACGAGTGGAACGAGATTGCTGCCGGTATACGGAGAACATCCTATGGAAAGAGTTCCGGTCTCAAGCGACTGAAGGCTGGTGATCCTGTCTCCGACATCCTCGATCCTGTCGAGGATCTCTCTGGCGTTGGAATAAAGCAGGCGTCCCTCCGGCGTGAGGCGGATCCGCCGCTTCTGCCTGTTAAAAAGGCTAACTCCGAAATGATTCTCCAGGCTGGCGATATGCTGGCTGACCGATGGCTGGGATACGAAGAGCCTCTCGGCCGCCGAGCGGAAAGAACCCTCCTCGACCACGCAGCAGAAGGAATGAAGCTGAAACAGAGTTATCAAAGTCTTCAATCCTTTCATAAGGTGAAACCTATTGTTTATATCATAAAAGCTTTATTGATAATAATTGCAAGAACAATACAATAACAAGTAAAGGCTTCAGATTTTTTCAAAAGCGGGTGCTGATGTGCTGGATACGATCAGGGAAAGGGAACTCGTAAGATTATGCCAGGAATTCGTCCGCGTGCCGAGTCCTTCAGGGAACGAAAGGCAGATGGCCGGTTTCGTCAGGGACGCCATGCTCTCTCTGGGGTTCGACAGGGCCGACATCGATTCCTATGGGAGCGTGGCGGGAAGCATTACGTTTGACGAGGACGGCCCAACCCTCCTGTTTGAGGCACAGATGGATCATGTCGATGTCGCGGACCCCTTCGAGTGGGAGTTCTACCCCTTCGGGGGGATCCTGAAGAACGGAAGGATATACGGCCGCGGCTCCACCGACCAGAAGGGAAGTCTCGCCGCGATGGCCTGTGCGGCATCTTTTCTCAAGGAGGACAGGCCGCAAGGTTGCGGGGGAAAAATAGTAGTCGCAGCAACTGTCCACCAGGAACGCATGGAAGGAGCCTCCTCCAGGCTCGTTGACGGGAACCACCGCCCCGATTACGTCGTCACGGGTGAGGCTTCGGCCCTCCGGATAGAGAGAGGGCAGAGGGGAAGGGCGGAGATAATCCTCGAAACCCTCGGAAAAACCGCCCATTCGGCTCACCCGGATTTCGGGATCAATGCGGCCGGCCACATGGTAACCTTGGTCTCCATCATCAATAAAAGGTTCAGCCCCGTCTCTGATCCGTTCCTCGGGAAAGGCATTCTCGAACTTACCAACCTGGTTTCCTCTCCCGAAAAGGCCACTGGAGTCGTCCCCGCCAAATGCCGGGCCATCTTCGATCGAAGGCTTATTCTCGGCGAAACGCGTGAGGGAGTGCTTGGTCAGATAGAGGAGATCATCCAAACGGCCGCGGCTCTCATACCCGGACTAAAGGCTTCCGCAAGGATCGCCCCTGCTGAAGAGATGTGTTACACGGGAGTTCGGATCAACGGCGACCACTTTGTCCCCGGCTGGCTCTTTGAGAGAGAAGACCCGTTCGTTGAAAGATGCCTTGAGGGTCTTCAAAACGCAGGTCTGCCCGCTCTTATGGCGGACAGCGCAGGCTTCGGAACCAACGGATGCTACTATGGAGGTGTAAAGAAGTTACCCACCGTAGCTTTTGGCCCATCTTTTCAGGATCTTGCCCACATCACCGACGAGTACATTGAGGTCGATCAACTTATACAGGGCTGTCGGGGCTATTACGGGATCGCACGGTCGATCCTGTCAGATCGGTAGATCAGTTCTATTGCTTTCAATTTTTCAAGAGGAGGCGTTTCAAAATGCTCTCTGAAAATAGAAAAGACATTCTGGTTTCCCTTTGCCGGGAGATGATCAGAATACCGAGTCCGTCAGGCGGCGAAGCCCGTGTGGCGGAACTCATCGAAAAAACCATGAAGAAGAGCGGTTTCGACGAGGTCGCCGTCGATCGTTACGGCAACGTAGTTGGCAGGATAGTCCTCGGAAGAGGCGGCAGGAAGATACTTCTTGAGGGACACATGGATCACGTAGATGTCAGCGACCCCTCCAGATGGACGCGGGATCCATTCGGCGGAGATTTGGTCGACGGAAAGATCTACGGAAGAGGCGCAACGGACATGAAGGGCAATCTCGCCGCGATGATAAAAGCAGCATCCTTCATCAAAGAGGATCTTGCCGGCGAACTCGACGGTGAGATCCTTGTCGGGGGTTGCGTACACGAGGAGTGCTTCGAAGGTGTCGCATCCGAAGAGATAGACAAAAACTTCAAACCCGACTTCGTTGTAATAGGCGAGCCCTCAGGCCTGACCTTAAAGAGAGGGCAGAGGGGCAGGGCGGAGGTCCTTCTTGAGACATTCGGCAAGAACGCGCACTCATCGAACCCCTCCGTTGGTGTCAACGCGGTCAAGAAGATGATGAAGGCGATCCTTGCGATCGAAAGCGGATTCACACCAAAAAGACACCCCGTCCTTGGCGATGGCATCCTGGAGGTCACCGACATCATCTCATCCCCCTTCCCCGGAGCCAGTGTTGTCCCCGACAGGTGCAGCGCCACGTTCGACCGTCGCCTGCTTGAGAACGAGACGAAGGAAGATGTCCTGGGCCAGATCCGTGAATTTCTCGCCCCGCTCATCTCCGGGGATCCGCAGATGAAGGTATCGGTTTCGCTGGCAAGAGGAGAGGAGAAGTGCTACACGGGAGAGACCATAGCGGCCGAAAGGTTCGCTCCGGGCTGGATATTCCCCGAGGATGCCCCCTTCGTGAAGGCCTCTCTGGAAGGGCTGCGCTCCGTAGGGCAGGATCCGCAGGTATCCCACTACTACTTCTGCACCAACGGAAGTTATTACGCCGGCAAGGCGGGAACTCCCACGGTCGGCTTCGGCGGCTCCCTTGAGACGCTCGCCCACGTGGACGACGAATACATCGAAGTCGATCATCTGGTGAAGGCCTGCGAAGGATACTTCGGGATCATACGTTCCTTTCTGGGGTCAAAGCGGTAAAGATGGCGAAACCCTCAATACTCAAATGCGTCCTCTGCGGCAGGGAGTTCGATCCCGGATCTCTGGTGTATACATGCCCGGACTGCGGTCTCGACGGGACTCTTGATGTCCTTTACGACTACGGCGAGGCAAAAAAGAGGATGAACAGGAGATCCCTTTCGGAAGATAAAACAAACAGTTTATGGAGATACCGGGAAGTACTCCCCGTATCGAATGAAGAGAATATTCCTCCGCTATCGGTTGGGTGGACGCCCCTGTACAGCTCTCAGACACTTGCGAAGAGATATGGCGTCGGGGATCTCTTCGTCAAGGATGACGGCCGCAACCCCACCGGTTCCCTCAAGGACAGGGCCAGCGCAGTCGGCGTAGCCAAGGCCCTGGACTTCGGGCAGAAGACCGTGGCTTGCGCATCGACGGGGAACGCTGCAAGCTCTCTCTCCGGTTTCGCTGCAGTGACGGGGCTGAAAAGCTTCATTTTTGTTCCGCGGTCCGCGCCAGTTGCCAAGGTCACACAGCTCCTGGTCTACGGTTCCCAGGTGATCCTGGTAAAGGGGGACTATGCGGACGCGTTCAACCTCGCGACAGCGGCGATCGAGAAATGGGGATGGTACAACCGCAACTGCGCGATAAACCCATTCCTGGTCGAGGGCAAGAAAACCTGTGCCATGGAGATAGCGGAGCAACTGAACTGGAATCTTCCCGACTTTCTCTTCGTCTCAGTAGGAGACGGATGCGTAATAAGCGGAATGTACAAGGGATTTTCCGATCTTGTCGAACTGGGCATTACAGATCACATACCCATGATAATCGGGGTCCAGGCTGTGGGGGCCTCTCCGGTGTTTGATGCAATAGAAAAGGGAATGAAAAGGGTGAAGTTCGGCCCCGCCCAGACCATAGCGGACAGCATTTCTGTGGGAGCCCCCAGGAACTGGGCAAAGGCACTCAGGGCTGTGAGAAAAAGTCGGGGGAGCATGGTCACGGTCACTGACAATGAGATTCTGGAGGCAATTCCTGAACTGGCCAGGGAGACGGGGGTCTTTGCCGAGCCAGCCGGAGCCGCATCATTCGCAGGGTTCAAAAAAGCGGTCGGCCTCGGGAATATCGAAGCTGGAGCCAGGGTCGCGCTCGTAGTCACGGGCAACGGTCTTAAGGACATCTCCTCCGCGCAGAAGTCGGTAGCTAAGCCGCTGGAGGTATTGCCCGATATCGAAGAACTTGCGGCTCTCCTGAAGTCAAAGGGATCCAATAATGGATAGTTGCGTTGAGAGGAGATATGAAGATGTTCGGAAAGGGAAGTGAAATGCTTCGAAAGGTCGATCCCGCGGTAGCCGCCATAATCGATTCTGAAATGAAACGGGAGCGGGAGGGGATAGAGCTTATAGCGTCGGAAAACGTGGTTTCCCCGGCCGTGCTCGCAGCAATGGGTTCGATCCTGACAAACAAATACGCGGAAGGCTATCCCGGAAAAAGGTATTACGGAGGTTGTGAAGTGGTTGATCAGGCGGAGAATCTGGCCAGGGAGCGGGCGAAAAAACTCTTTGGTTGCGATCACGTAAATGTGCAGCCGCACTCCGGCTCACAGGCGAACATGGCCGTTTATTTCTCCGTACTCTCACCAGGCGATACGATCCTGGCAATGAATCTCTCTCACGGTGGACATCTCACCCACGGAAGTCCCGTCAATTTTTCCGGGCAGCTCTACAACGTCGTATCCTACGGAGTTTCAAGGGAGACAGAGACGATAGATTTTGACCAGGTCTCCCGCCTGGCGGAAGAGCACAAGCCCAGGATGATAGTCTGCGGAGCGAGTGCTTATCCAAGAAAGATAGACGCCGGCAAGTTCCGCGAAATAGCGGACAATGTCGGAGCCTACCTTTTCTTCGACATTGCCCATATAGCCGGGCTTGTAGCCACCGGCAACCATCCGGACCCGGTCCCCGTTTGTGATTTCGTCACAACCACAACACACAAGACCCTCAGGGGACCCAGGGGAGGCATGATCATGTGCCGTGAAGAGTTCTCCAAAGCGGTGGACAAGGCCATTTTCCCGGGCATGCAGGGCGGCCCCTTGATGCACATAATAGCGGCCAAGGCCGTGGCATTTGAAGAAGCACTCCAGCCATCTTTCCTGCAGTATCAGGATCAGGTTGTAAAAAACGCCAAAGCCCTGGCGGATGCTTTGATGGGGAGAGATTTCAATCTGGTCTCCGGAGGAACCGATAACCACCTGATCCTGGTCAACCTGAACAACAAGGGAATTACGGGAAAGGAACTGGAGGTTGCGCTCGACAAAACGGGAATAACGGTCAACAAGAACACGGTCCCGTTCGAAACGAGGAGTCCGTTCGTCACAAGCGGTATCCGCATCGGAACTCCCGCTGTCACGACCAGGGGTTTTCGGGAAGCGGAGATGGACCTTCTCGCGGGATGGATCGAAGAGACGGTCAGAAATGCCGGGAACGAAAAAGAACTTGCGGCGGTTCGTGCGCAAGTGTTGGAACTTTGCGGGAAATTTCCCCTCTACGCGGGGTATTGAAATAAGGAGAGATGCCGAAATGATAGATCTTGCGGTCAATGAAGAGCAGCTCAAACGTACCGTCCAGAGAGCGAAAGACAGGAACATCATAATTCCGACATTCGCGCAGATGAGGACCCCGGAGAAAGCGCCCGCGAAGATCAGGGAGCAGCTTAAAAAAGTCGGGCTCTGGGACGTGAACTCCCTGAATCTTTTCAGGATCACATGGAAGAACGAGCCGGTGAAAAGCGGAGGCCTTTACGGTGACGTCAATTTCCTCGAACTTCCAAAAGAAATTACAGGGGTGGATACCCGCATTGTGGCACTGATCGGCAAGTGGTTCCCGACAGGGTCGCACAAAGTCGGTGCCACGTTCGGCTGTCTCGCGCCGCGCCTGGTCACCGGCCAGTTCGATCCTACAACCCAGAAGGCGATCTGGCCTTCAACCGGTAACTACTGCCGGGGAGGAGCATACAACTCCCAGCTCCTGGGCTGTGAATCCATAGCCATTCTTCCTGAGGGAATGAGCAGGGAACGGTTTGACTGGCTCAAGATGGTGGCAGGAGAGGTGATCGCGACCCCGGGAAGCGAAAGCAACGTCAAGGAGATCTTCGACAAAACCTGGGAACTCAAACGGACGAGGGACAACGTGGTCGCCTTCAACCAGTTCGAGGAGTTGGGCAACTATCTCTGGCACCACGAGGTGACGGGACCCGCGATGGAAGAAGCTTTCGGGCTACTCGCAAAACCGGGAGACAGGTTCTTCGGGGTGACTCTTACTTCCGGTTCGGCCGGGACCCTTGCCTCCGGTGACTACATGAAGAAGGTATTTCCCACGTCGAAGATAGCAGTGGGGGAGGCGCTCCAGTGCCCCACCCTGCTGAACAACGGCTTCGGCGCCCACAGGATAGAGGGCATAGGCGACAAGCATGTCCCCTGGATCCACAACGTGAAGAGCACCGACATGGTCATAGATGTTGATGATGCCGACAGCATGGCGATGATCCGCCTGTTCAACGAACCTTCCGGAAGGGCCTACCTGAAGGCAAAGGGAGTCTCCGAAAAGATCATCGAACAACTTCCGGTCATGGGCATATCGAGCGCAGCGAACGTTATCATGGCGATCAAGATGGCTAAATACTACGAACTCAAGAGCAGCGACGTGATCTTCACAGTGTTCACGGACTCAATGGAACTCTACGGTTCGAGGCTCAAGGAGATGGAGGAGGAGTTTGGAGTATACGGCCAGACCGACGCGGCCGTCGACTACCATCGGAGCATTCTCGGCCTGGGGACCGACTGGATGAAGGAACTCACGTATTACGACAAAAAGGCGATCCACAACCTCAAGTACTACACGTGGATCGAACAGCAGGGCAGGGAACTGGACGAACTTAATGCACAATGGTACGATGCCGAATCGTATTGGGGGGGCATCCCCGGGATGGCCGTCAGGATAGACGATAAGATCAATGCATTCAACAAGATGACGGGATTGCTGTAAGAATAAAGCGGAAAGGCTCCGACAGAAAACAGTTTTGGATGGCTCCCGAAGCAACGGTTTCCATTATCTATACCAGGAAAACGATTCTCCAAAGGAGAAGATCGAGACCATCGGGAAGAATATCTACGGTGCAGGTGCCGTGCAGTATACTGACACCGCCGAGAAGGGTCTGGCGGGAGATGCCGACTTCACGGGCGTTGGCGCAAAGGCCTCATGGATCACCCCAGTGCCCGGAGGTGTCGGCCTCATGACCATCGCCATGCTTCTGATGAATACTTTTGAACGATATCTCGAAGCCTGATACAATGACAGCCCAACCGGGACAAAAAGGTGGATTGCCATGAGAAAATCTGTTGAGTCGACTTTTTCGGCTCTTTTCCTGATCCTGTTTATTTTTATGACTGCGGCAGCCGCT
>JAUSOU010000102.1 GCA_030656095.1 Thermovirgaceae bacterium
CGAAGCTGGATGGCAGTAGCACCGCCTGCAACGGCCTGCCGAGCCTGTTCAAGTACATCGAGCTGTCCTGCCGAGTCGGGATCGACAAGGACACAAAGGCGAAGATTGCGCTCCAAGGTACTCATAAGATGATCTCCCGGACACGTTCCCCGACCGGGGGAAACCCCTGTTGCGTCAGGCAATGGAGGGCATCTATGAGGGCCGAAGGAAAGGTTCCAGGCCCTCTGGATTCAAGGGCGGCCGTCTCCGCCGCAATCCTGTAGGCCAAAAGGGCCGTCAGGGCCCCCTCCAGGGGCAGCCGGGAAGCGGCCACTATGGCGGCAACGATGGTCCCCAGGGCGCATCCGCTTCCAGAAAAAGACGCCAGATATGGATGCCCTCCCTGGACCGACCAAATCCTTTCCCCATCGCTGACCCAATCGATCGGCCCGGTGGCTATAGCGATGCAGTTCCAGGACCTGGCGACATCGAAGACGGCTTTCCCAGGATCGGGAGCATAACCGGCATCTACACCCCGAACCGAAGCCTCCTGCCCGGAAAGAAGGGAGATCTCGGCAGCATTTCCCTTCACCAGCGCCACATGGCCTTCCTGAAGCAGGCGATCCACCAATTGAGTTCGAAAGTGCGTGGCACCGTAGCCAACAGGATCCAGCAAAACCGGTCGGTTCACGCTTCCGGCAGCTCTGATCGCCATTGCGAAAACCGTTTCGGAATCCGGGGTTGGTGTCCCGATGTTGATGAGAACTGCATCAGCCGTTTTCGCCAGATCTTCAACTTCACTAGGACAGAGGGACATCAAGGGAGATGCTCCCATGGCGACGGCGATCTGGGCCTGAAAGTTCATGGCGACGCTGTTCGTGAGATGGTAGACCAGAGGCCGCTGTTTCGCCAAAGCGCTCCACACAGTCCGAAATCTCTCGTCCAGACACCTCGTGTTCATGGTTTCACCCAGGGAACGCAAATCGCATGACCAAGGCAGCCATGCCCTTTTCCACCCTGAAAGGCCGCCTCAAGAGCCATCCGAAGGTAGATCCGGGCACGCTCGACGGCTTCCTCCATAGGACATCCAGCCGCAAGTTCGGCAGTGATGGCGGCACTCAGGGTACAACCCGTTCCATGCGTGTGCGGCGTGGAAATTCGTGGGTTCTCGAAGATACGGATCCGCCCCTCCCAAAGAAGGACGTCCCGCACGACCGGCCCATCCAGGTGCCCCCCCTTGACCAGCACTCCTCGGGCTCCGGTGAGGGCGATCCTATGGGCTGCCTCGATCATCCCTTCCGTGTCGGCCACAGGAATTCCGGCAAGGCGCTCGGCTTCCGGTGCGTTGGGCGTTACCAGGG
>JAUSOU010000132.1 GCA_030656095.1 Thermovirgaceae bacterium
GGACAGGCCCCGCAAGGCCGTTTATTTTTTCTGCGTCAGAGATGGGTACGATCACGTATCGCGGCTGGCTTTCGAGAGGGTCCGGGAGATATTCCACCCCCGCGAACTTGATATAGAAGTCGACGGCTATCCGGTCATGGAGCACGTCGACGAACACGGAAACCGCTTCTGCTTCATGAGGCAGGAGATGCTCGTCAGCTACGACTTTCGCCGCTACCTTCCGGTTTTGCGGGAGCATTTCCTCGATTTCGATCTTGCCGCGGAGGTCAACTGGCACGAAGGGGCCAACGCGCCGGACAAAGTGCTCACCGTCCACACCATCGGCGACGTGGAGGCCGGGATCTTCCCTCCCGCCGATTCCCGTTTCATGCGCAATCTGCTGCATGCCCTAGAAAAGAACCGCAGCGATGCAGGGCTGGATGACTTTACGGTCGTGACCGAGGCCACCCACTGGACCGGAACCTTCAAGGACCAAAACCCCGAAGACCTTCACTCGTTCCCGATCCCGATGCTGGATATCGAGATCGGCAGCACTCCGGCAAGCTGGGAGCACGCGGGGGCGATCAAGGTCCTCACGCGAAGCCTGACAAGCCCATTTTCCAGTGAGGAACCTCTCTCGAACGTCATCTGTGTCGGCGGGGTCCACTTCGAGCACTCCTTCTCCGAAGCCGCCATGAACGCAGATCACCCGTTCGGAATAAGCCATATCCTTCCCAACCAGTGGATAGTATCAGGAGGTTACGGCTCGGAGGAGAATTACTCGAAACTTCTCGCGGCCGCCCGAAGCATCCGTGGGGGTGTCCGCGCAGTTGTCTATCACGAGGGAATAAAATCCGTCTGCCGCGACCAGTGCCGCAGGCTGGGCGAGGAGCTTGGGGTTCCGGTTCTCAAGCACAAGGCGCTGAGGAAACCCGCTGATCTCAGCATTTGGTAAGTTTTACAATTTAGAAGACGGCTTGTCACGGCGACTTGTGAGGGCGAAGTTGCTTCTAAAGACGACATGTCACGGCGACTTGTGAGGGCGAAGTTGCTTCATAACGAAGCCCCAAGTCGAAGACGAAGCCGGAAGAAATAAGGAATAACGGCAATGCGATCTTTAATCTCGTATGACATTTCCCAAAATGATAGTCATTTTGAAAAATGCCAGGGAGAACGTCCGGTCGCTTCAGGTTCTCCAGTGATCCCGCACTTATCGGCATGATCCAGGATGGAACTATATGTCCCTCATCCTTTCAAGAGCAATTGATGCCCGATATTATGAAATGCTATGATCAACTACAGGCATTGCACCGCAAACGGGGTAGAATATTAAAAGCATCTCATGATTAATTGCAGAAGGAGGCTTATGCGAATGAACAAGTGGAGACCTTTGCTGTTGTCTTTGGTCGTGTTTTTCGTATTTTCCGTATCGGAAGCTTTCGGCGCTGGCTATGTAGATAACCACATGCACCTCTGGAGTTCCTACCTCAACCATTTCTGGCCCCCCGTTCCGGAAGAAACCGTCGTTTACGAGGGCGAGACATATACCAAACCGACGGAAGGGACAAGAAAGCAGTTGCTGGAGGCCCTCGATCACGCCGGGTTCACGAACGGCGTTGCCCTTTCAGGAGCCTACTTCTGGGGCAGTGCATGGCTGCCGAAGGACGATCTGGAAAACAAAGTGAAGAAAGAGAACAACTTCGCGGCCATCCAGTGCCTGGCTTCCGGCAACAGGCTTACTTTCGTCGCAAGCATCAACCCTCTTCTGGATTTTGCCCCGGAAGAAGTGGATCGTTGCGCGGAATCGCTTGGAGCCAAGGGGCTGAAGATACACTTCAACGCTTCCAGGGTGGACGTGACGAATCCCGAACACATGCGGAAAGTCATGGAAGTCCTGTCGCGGGCGACGGCGCACGACATGCCGGTTCTTCTGCACTATCGCGGTTTTATGCTCCCCTATGATCCTGAAACCTTTACGAGCTTTCTCGAAGAGACCCTCGGGACAATTCCCGGACTCAGGATACAGTTTGCTCACTGCACGGGATTCGGAGGTTTCTCCGACAAGACGGAAGCGGTCTTTAACGCTCTCGTAGAGTTCTGCAGGAAAAACCCGGATGCAGGAAAGCGCGTCTGGGTAGACGTTTCGGGAGCCATCGTAGATGATGCGCTGGCGGATATCTGGAACAAGATGACGAAAGCCCTGGGCATGGAAAAACCCGACTTCATGTACCGAACCACCCCCGAGGAAGCGAAGAACCTCAATCGCTCCATGAGGGAACTCGGTCTCGAAAAGGTTCTTTTTGCCAGTGACTGGGGCGGCTCTGCGACCCTGCAGCCCAAACCGCACAGCCAGCTTCTCAGGAAGGAGCTTGGCCTGACGAACGAGGAATTCGAAGCGCTGCTTACAAACCGGGGGCCCTGGAAATAGCTTTATTGCGCCCCCTTTTGGCTCGAGAAGCAAAAGGGGGCGGACCTGCTCAATTGAAAAACGAAAATACCAGTGGGCCGATTAATCACGGCATCTTGCCACGGCATAGTGGCTTATGAAGACGACATGTCACGGCGGCTTGTCACGGCGACTTGTGAGGGCGAAGTTGCTTCTAAAGACGGCTTGTCACGGCGACTTGTGAGGGCGAAGTTGCTTATGAAGCCGGACTTGTCACGGCGTAGTCGAAGACGAAGCCGGAAGCCCCAAGCCGGCTTGTCACGGCATAGCCTGCCGCAGGCAGGCGACGCCGGAAAGACCTGGAGTGGCTGAAGAAATAATGAATTTTGTCCCATATTTCCTTCAGCAGAGGAAGCCCAGGCTTTCCAGCGGCCTGCTCATTCCATCAAGGTTCGCCGAGGGGGAGAATATCAGCTTTTCTGCGGCTTCGATGCCCTTGAACTGGCTGGGTCCCTTTCCTCTGCCGCCGATCTCGATAACCAGATCTCCATCCTCGTTCGTGATCAGGTAGTCCGGCGTTTTTGCGCCCCGTCTTGTTTTGAGGTAGTGAAAGGATATCCCTGCTGCTCTCATCATCCCGGCAAAAAAATCCTCCCTCAAAGGACCGAGGCACTCCTCCATATCCCTGTATAGCAGGCGGTAGGGTAGGGCCATCAATATCTTTGGTTCCTTCAGCACGTTGGTACCCTTGGGAAATACCTGGTGGATTATAAAGGCCTTTTCGAGAAGCTCCATGTACTGGGCTGCCTTGTATTTTGTTACCCCCACGTTTCTTGAAATGCTTGAGTAACTTATACTGTCCACTTCCGATCGGCCTATGAAACCGAGCGTTTTCTCCAGCAGCTCGATCTCGTCCACTTGTATTTTGGCGATCCCCGGGATATCTCCTGAAATGACTTTTTTTACGATGTTCTTCAGAAGAGGCAGGGGATCCGGTTCGTCGAGGGCAAAGGGAAGCACGCCGCCTTTGAGGTATTCATCAAAGAGATTTGCGTGTCGCAGAGGAACTGAGAGCCCGCGTTTTTTTATGATGTCTTCAATGGAGAGCTCGGAGAGGGGCTCTCCCGTTTTGAAAAAGATAAATTCGCGAAACGAAAACGGATAGAGCTGTCTGATGTTGATCCTTCTGGAAAGATCCCAGGATGACCTGAATATGGAAAGCAAGACGGAACTGGTGAAAATGACTCTGACATCGAGAAAATCGTAGATCTTTTTGAGCAGCTCGTCATACTCTTTGCAGCAGTGGACCTCGTCCAGCAGAAGGTGCGTGAAGCCGAGATCCATGTTCAGTTTTTTCGCCAGTTCAAACAGATCACCGTCTTTGTGAGTATCGAGGGAGAGATAAAAGGCGTTTTCGTTTTTGTGGGCAAACTGCCGGAGCAGCACGGTTTTGCCGGCTCCCCTGGGTCCGGCGATGCCTATGAAGTGCTTCCCGCCTGATTCAAGCAGATCCTGAAGCAAAGGCCTATGCTTTTCGTATTTACCCCCTCGATTTTTGCAAGCTGATGCAGTTCAAGAAGTTCCGTCAGCGACGCCACGCGATCACCCCTCACGACATTCCGTACAATGATTTTACAGAATGATAGGCATTTCGTAAAACCATTGGACAAGATGACACAAAAAAGAATGATGGCAACAGAACCCGCCAGCCTGCCTCGGGAAATATTCCCGTCAACAAGTCGTGATGTTCGCCATTATTTAAAATCAGCCCTATTGACACCCCCCCCTCATGCTCTAATAAAAAAGCCATTCTGTAACGAAATTTAATTAATCCTGCGGCTCGGTTTTCTTCCCTGTCGAAGGGCGCTGTTCCACGCAGAATTCCTCGCAAGAGGCATGAAGGAGAGGGATAAATCATGAAGAGAGTGAGCGTAATTCTTGTAGCGCTCCTCGTCGCACTTTTCGTCGTACTAAGAGGAGTAGCACTTGCGGAGGAAGGTTTATGGGTTGATCGACAGGGAGTAGAAAGCCCCACACAGACCAATATTGCGGGACCGATCTCTGCAATACAGCCTGGCGGGACAGCCGGACAGGTCCTGACGAAAGTGACTGATAGTGATTATTTTACAGAGTGGACGACGCTCCCCAATTGGTCTCCACAGATCAGCGGGCTTGATTCGAGAATAAGCGATCTCGAAGAGACGCAGTATGTCTTTGGGCTGAATCTCCGGCTTTATGATTTAAGAAGAGCAAGCTGGAACGTCTTCGCGAACTACTCCGCAAACCGCTCGAAATTGGACCGGGTCGAAATTGACCTTACCCTGAAACTCGGAAAATCATACGAGGAAAAACAGATCGAAGAGCTGAGGGCGGAGATAGCCGAACTCAAGGCCATGCTGCAGAACTAGTAAAGAGGGTCTGCATCTGCTTCTTTTTCCTGTTGATCGGTCGTTGGCCTATGTATGCCGGCGAAAAGCCTTTGTCTATTTCGACCCTTTTGTCCATTTTGTCTGTTTAGTATATAATGTGCCGTACAGTCAAAAGGAACGGAGGTTTCGGAATGAAAACGACAAGCGCAACCGAGGCCAAGCAGAACTTCGGCAGGATACTTGAGGAATCCCTTGTTGAACCCGTGGTCATCAAACGCTCCGGGAGGGTTTCCGCTGTCCTTCTATCTCATCGCGAATACGAGAGGCTTCTGGGGATCGAGGAAAGTTACTGGATCGCCAGAGCAAGGGATGCGGAGTCTTCGGGTTTCCTGGACGAAGCCCGGTCCATGAAAAGACTGACGGGCCTTATTGCATCCTCCGATGATTAGACGGCTCCTCATCACCAAAAAGGCCGACAGTTTCCTTTCCCATGTTCCGAAAAAGCATTCGGCACAACTTGCACGGAAAATAATGCTGCTGCTTGAGGAACCACGCCCGGCGGACTCCATAAGCATGAAGGGGAGTCCTTTCTTTCGTGTCGATTCCGGAGAGTACCGTATCGTTTATCGTTTTGACGATGAGGTTCTTTACGTGTCGGTTATCGGCAAAAGAAACGACGGAGATGTCTACAAAAAGGCGAAGAGGGTCGAGTAAATATCAGGACCCGGTCCCGTATGTATACATATCGCTCCATTCTGGCAGACACGTGACCCGCGATATGGCCCTTAGTACAATGCAACACGGCAAGGTGATGCTAGAATATGGATGAATCTGTTTATGATCGGGGCGCGAGAGGAGGGTGTGTTCTTTTGAAACCGGCGGAAAAGCAAATAGACACAGGAGAACCGGATGAGCACCTTCTTGGGAAAGTTGTCCGCATCATAGTGGAAACAGTGGCACCAAAAATGATTATCCTGTTTGGTTCCGCTGCAAGGAAGACTATGACCGCATCGAGTGACCTTGATCTGCTGGTGATAATGCCGGACGGTATCCATAGAAGAAAAACCGCCCAGATGATATATCGCAGTTTGCGGGGCCTGGGGATATCAAAAGATATCGTTGTCGTTACCGAGAGCGACATAGAAATGTACGGCGATAACCCGTCTCTTGTGATCTTTCCCGCCCTGAGAGAAGGCAGGGAGCTCTACCGTGTGGCCTGACGGTCGAGTGCCTGGAAGTCCGCAAGACTGGCTTGATCGTGCGAAAAGCGACCTGGCGCTTGCCGGAATTTCTCTACCGGAAGGAGCTTTTCTTGAAGATCTCTGTTTTCATGCTCAGCAAGCGGCAGAAAAAGCTCTGAAGGCTGTTTACGTCGGCAATGGCTGGAGTTTCAGGTATACCCATGATATCGGGGAGTTGCTGACGGGGCTCCAGGACAGGGGGATCGATATTCCTTCTTCTGTGGATGAGTCTGTAATCCTGGCCAGTTTTGCATGGGAAGCAAGGTATCCGGGGCCGGGAGAACCGGTCAGCGAAGAGGAATATCTGATGGCGCTTGAATATGCGGCAGGTGTCGTTGGATGGGCCGAGAATGAAATAAAGCTGAATAAAGCCGAATAGCCTTGGTGGCATAACAAACGAGGACACCCTGATTCTGACCTTATGTATACATATCTGCTGACGTTTGATTTCCAAAGGGGTCTGGACAGTGAGGAATTTGTGAACTTCCGTTCTCTCTTTGCCATGTGAAACCAAACAATCCCCTGTCAGACCTTGAAAAGATCGGCATGGGTTCCTGTCCTTGCCAGGTAGAGGTTTTCGTCATCCATTCGGTAGATCAGAAGCCAATCGGGATCAATATGGCATTCTCTAAAATCGGACCATTCTCCATACAGGGTGTGGTCATTGTTTCGAGGCTCAAGGGGAATCCCTTCGGCAAGAGAGGTGACCATCTCCTTGAGCTTGGAATCATCCTTGCCCTGTCTCAGCATCCGTTTTCTGTCACGTTTGAACTGGGCCGAAAAGAAAGGTTTTGGCATTCGGAGTTTTTATTCCTTGTCGAGCTTATCCCAAAGATCGTCAACATTCTCAGCGGCCGTCAGGTTGCGTCCAGCACGCACGTCCTTCATTGCCTGGGCGGTTCTATGGTTGGGTATTTCAAGCGGGAAGGGAAGCCCCCCGTGGAGCCGGACCTGTTCAAGAAAGAGGTTGAAGGCCTCGGAAGTCGTAAGCCCCAGATTCTGGAATACTTCCTCGGTTTCTTCCTTCAACGCCGGACGGACGCGGACCCGCATGGTCGTCGTTTTGAGGTCATTGGTTGTTCCTGATTTTTTAGTTGCGGAAATCATCAAAAGCACCTCTTTCCCTTACTTAAGGAAACGATAGCACTAATAGGGCTACAAATCAAAAAACCTCAAGCCGGCACCTCTCAGTCCAAAAGAAAAAGTCAACTTTGCTATTAAGCATTTCCTGCGGAATCCGATTCTGAAAACTGGCGGTCTCGGGCCTGCACAATGGACAAAATGACAGCGAGTCGAATCAGGAGTGTTTTGTTTTTGTTGTTTCTTCTGTATGATTATTGTACAATTGTCTAAAAAGAAAGAAGGGTTGTTTTGGACATTGTAATTGATGCTTCGGCAATCCTCGCAGTCATAATGAACGAACCCGAAAGGGAAAGCATCATTGAGCTGACTACGGGACACACCCTTTTGGGACCGGGTTCTATTCCGTGGGAGATAGGAAATGCTTTCTCGTCGATGCTGAAACAACGCAGGCTGAGTCTTGAAGAGGCCTGTCAGGGGCTTGAGATATTCCAGACCATACCCATTCGATATCTTCCGGTGGATCTGTCGAACGCCGTTTCTATAGCCCATGCGGCCAAACTTTACGCCTACGATGCCTACTTTCTGGATTGTGCCGCGCGGCACGCGGTGCCGTTGCTGACTTTGGATCGATCGCTCCAGCGTGCAGCTTCTCAAATAGGGATCCAGGTAATGGAGGTTTAGATCATGCAGGTTTTTACGTATTCTGAAGCCAGGCAAAAACTTTCGAGTGTTCTCGACAAGGCCGAAAAATCCGGCAAAGTCCTTATCCGCAGGAAGGACGGTCGGACTTTTGCCCTTGTGCCGGAACCTGCCGTTGCCTCCCCTCTGGATGTTCCGTGGATCAAGGCGCAGGTCACTACAGAAGAGATTGTCTCGATCCTCAAGAAACAGAGAGGCCGGAAAACCGCGGCCACGCGTTTTCTGGATAAACGCAGGAAATCTTTGGAGAAGCAATAATTCCTTTAGGCAGTGGGTTCAAACTTGTCATGGCGACTTGTGGAGACGGCTTGTCACGACATAGCCTGCCGCAGGCAGGCGACGGCGGAACCTACGTCTTTTTTCTTGCCGCCTGTTCGCTCCGCATCCAGGACTGGAGGTCGCTGGATGTGTAGGCGAGGTGGTAGGCAAGGGCCGTGATGGATTTTTCGAGGTCCCTGGCTGCTACGGCCTCCAGGATCTCGCGATGCTGGCGTTCGGATTCCTTTCTCATCGAATCGAGGTGGGTGCGGATGGTGCGGTCGGTTTTCTGGCGAAGGCGCGCAACCATGTCCAGGGTCAGCGGTCTGTCGGCGGGCTCGTACAGGAGGGTGTGAAAGAGGAAGTTGAGGTCGCGCCAGCGGATGCAGTCATCCGCGGTTTCCATCCTGTCCAGAACCTGTCCTGCCTCTTCTATCGTCCGGCGAGTGATCCCGGGGAAGGCTATCCGCATGAGGTTTGTCTCGAGGGCAGCGACCATTTCGTAGAGTTCGCGCGCCTCCTCAAGGGAAAGCTCCGTGACGAAGGCCCCCCTGTAGCCGCGAAATTCCACCAGATCCTCCGTCTCAAGAAGGCGCAGCGCTTCACGCAGCGGGATGGGGCTCACTCCAAGGCGGGCTGCAAGCTGGGCCTGGTGGAGAGGTTTGCCCTCGCCGAGAATGCCCCTGTAGATGGCCTCCCGCAGGACATTGGCTATGTGATGGGGAGCGCTGATGTCCCCGGTGATCCGTTCTGCCAGCTCATCAAGCCCTTTGGCTTCGCCCATCGCTTCTCCCTCCCCAGGTTTATTTTCGCGTTCCTGTCAAATAATATATTATTTGCTCCCAAAATATACGAAATATCATAAAACTATACTTCGTTGACACTCCTGCGGCCGCGAAAGGATACTGTATTCACACTATCACAAATCCGGGACAAGGAGTGATCCCCATGGCTGTTCCAATGAAGTTCCTTACCGAAGACCTTGAGGCAATGAAGAGCGCCGGCCTCTACGGAACAATCCGCACCATCGAAAGCCCCCAGGGCGCCTGGGTGCAGATCGACGGAAAGAAGTACATCAACCTCTGCTCCAACAACTACCTGGGCTTGTGCAACGACCCCAGGCTGGTGAAGAAGGTCAAGGAGTACGTCGACAAATACGGTGTCGGCCCGGGTGCCGTCAGGACGATAGCCGGAACGATGAGCCCGCACATTGAACTTGAAAAGAAACTGGCCGCGTTCAAGGGGGCGGATGCAGCCCTCGTCCTGCAGTCCGGCTTCTGCGCGAACCTGGCCGTCATCCCGACGCTGGTCCCCGCAGCAGAGGACATCATCTACAGCGATTCCCTCAACCACGCATCCATCATCGACGCCTGTCGCCTCTCAAAGGCGAAGGTCGTCCGCTACGAGCACTCCGACATGAACAGCCTCAAGGAGAAGCTTGAGGAGTACAAGGGAGCGCCCGGCAAGCACCTGCTAGTGACCGACGGCGTCTTCTCGATGGACGGCGACATTGCAAAACTTCCGGAGATCGTCGAGATCTGCGAGAAGTACGGAGTCATCGTTGTTGTTGACGACGCCCACGGTGAAGGAGTTCTGGGCCGCGGCGGGCGAGGGATCGTCGACCACTTCGGCCTTCACGGCAAGGTGGACGTCGAGGTCGGCACGATGTCCAAGGCCTTCGGCGTCATGGGCGGCGTTGTCGCAGGGAGCAAGATCCTCATCGATTACCTTCGCCAGAAGGCCCGCACGAACCTCTTCAGCAGCGCCCTCACCATCCCCGACATCGCGGCTAACCTCGCCTCGGTGGAGATACTCGAGGAGAGCGAAGATCTTGTGACCAGGCTCAGGTTCAACGGCGACTACCTCAAGAAGGAGCTGTCCGCCATCGGCTTCAACACCGGCAACAGCGAGACGCCCATCACCCCTGTCATCATCGGCGAGGCGCAGGACGCAAAGACCTTCAGCGCCAAAATCTTCGAAGAGGGAGTATTTGCCACTGCCATCGTCTTCCCGACAGTGTCCAGGGGAACCGCGAGGATCCGCTGCATGGTCTCCGCCGCGCATTCCAGGGACGATCTCGCGCTGGCCGTCAAGCGTTTCGCGAAGGTCGGCAGGGAGATGGGGGTCATATCTTGAAGAGGATAATAGTCACCGGATCCAACGGTCAGATAGGTGTGGAACTGACGCCCCATCTGCGCAAAATATACGGGGATAAGAACGTCCTCGCCACCGCGAGGCGCAAGGTTCCGGGGACCGTCTCCGAGGGAGGCCCGTTTGAGCTTCTCGAAGTGCGCGACGGAAAGACCTTCTCGGAGCTGATCCGCTCGTTCAAGGCCGATACGGTCATCCATCTTGCGGGGATCCTATCGGCTAAGGGTGAAGCCGACCCGCAGGGATCATGGGACATAAACGCAGGAGGGTGCTTCACTGCACTTGAATGCACAAGGGAGAACGGCGCAGCCTTCTTCTTCCCCAGCTCCATAGCCGCGTTCGGCCCGTCGACGCCCGCCGACAACACGCCCCAGGACACAATCCAGCGCCCGACCACGATCTACGGCGTGGCGAAGGTGACGGGAGAGCTGCTCTGCGACTACTACCACCTGAAATTCGGCCTGGACACGCGCGGACTGCGCTTCCCAGGGCTGATCTCCTACGAGGCGCTCCCCGGTGGCGGCACCACCGACTACGCCGTGCATATCTACTACGAGGCCGTGTCCAAGGGAAAATACACCAGCTACATCGCGCCGGGAACCCAGATGGACATGATGTACATGCCCGATGCCCTCAACTCGGTCGTCAAGCTCATGGAGGCCGACCCCGCGCGTCTGGAGCACCGCAACGCCTACAACATCTCGGCCATGAGCTTCGACCCGGGGCAGATCGCCGCGTCGATAAAGAAGGTCATCCCGTCGTTCGAGATCTCCTATGACGTGGACCCGGTCAGGCAGGGCATCGCCGAATCGTGGCCGAATTCGCTCGACTGCACGGCCGCGAAGAAGGAGTGGGGTTTCGCTCCCGTGTACGGCCTCGACCGCATGACCGAGGATATGCTCAAGAGGGTGAAGAAGTAAAAAAGCGGTAAACGGTAATCGGTAAATAGTAACTCGTAACTCGTGACTCGTGACTCGTGACTCGGAGAACCTTAAGGGCGTGAACGGTGAACGGTAGGAACAAAAGAACAACACACAGGGACGAAGAAACAAAAAGGGAGCACTGACCGCAAGGGAGGTGTTCCCTTTTCTTCTTTTGGGGAGACGGAACGTTTATTCCCCTCGTTTCTGTTCTCTCATAGCCTCCAGCGCCTGGGCCGGAGAGAGTACAAGCAGCGAGGAGGGCACAGAAGCGAAATGTTTCAGGTTACCGGTAATAAGGGGCACTCCGGCTGCAAGCGCAACCTCGACAAACGGACGATCTCCTTCATCGGAGAGGATCCCGTCGAATCCGATGGGGGATATCCATTTCCCTTTGGCATTTATCAGAGCAAGAACCGGCCCGGTAACAGCGGGAGTAAGGCGGAATTTCGGGCGGGCGAGAACATCCCCGTACTCCAGGAAAATCCTGGAATCAAGCACAAGGTCAAAAGACCGATTTACCAATCCGTTGAGAAGAATGCCGGGAGGAGTGTCCGAACGCAGAAAACCAGAAACAAGAACATTGGTATCCATGACAAACCAGATCATGGGGATGCTCAGTCTTTCCTGCGGGCAACCCTGAGCGACCCAATCTCAGCGTCGATCTCCCTGTCCGGCATCTTGTCGACTCCGCTCTTCCTCGCCATGATCCTTGCAAGCTCCAGTGCCCTCTGTGCTCTCATCTGCAGCATGGCATCGGCAAGCGAAAGTACGTCCTCCCCTTCGGATACGGATACGCAGACCGCCATTGGTTTTGATCTTGAATAAACGACTGTAACATCGGAATCCGCAAGGATCCCTGGATTGTTTTTCAAGTCCCTGCTGGAAACTGTTTTCATGTTAGTTCCTCCCAACGTCCCTCTTTATGTCCCCTATTATACATCATGTCGCCATAAAAAGTTCAAGGCGCTCCATCGCTGTGCCTGGAGCTCCCTCTACCCGGTGTATCTGCCGATGCTTCTTGATCCTTTGATGAGGTTTTTCCGTTTGCAGGGGATTTGTCGGGGTTTTCCTAAAAAGACCTGGTTTTGATGATAGATCCAATCTGGTTGCTTAACGAAGGAGTTTCCTCTATCGCGAGTGTCCATATTATTTCCAGATCCAACCCGAAACAGGCGTGAGCGAGGATGTTGCGAAGGGCTGCAATTTCCCGCCACGGCAAGTCGGGGTGTTTTTCAAGAAAGTCTTCCGGAAGTTTCCTGACTGCTTCTCCAATAATCTCCAGGTTCCTGACAACAGCGTCCTGAAGCATGTTGTTTTGCCTGAAGTCCTCTATTGAGATTCCCTTCGTGTACCGGGCTATCTTTTCAGTACATTCTAAGGATATCCTCCAGAAGAAGTTCCGGATCACGCAACCCGGATCATCTCGCTTTCAACCCGTTTCCTTATCCGGGGTTTCAATGCGGTTTCCATGACAAGATCCACGGGTCTCTGAAGAAGATCCTCCAGGAAAAACTTCAGGTTGATGTACTTTCTGTAATCAGCAGGCATCACGAAAGATACCAGAATATCTATGTCACTTTCCGGCAGGAGGTCGTCCCTGACGGCAGAGCCAAAGAGAGAAAGCCTCTCCGCACCCAGATCCTGAATTTCCTTTTCGTGTTCCCGGATCTTCCTGATGATCTCATCACGAATCATTGCTTTACCTCTTCTCGACAGAACGCTGTTTTGTCAATTATAGACCAATAATGAGCCTGCCGGGAACAAAAAGCACAGACATGTGTTTAATGACCTGGACATAATGTTGGATTATGATTACCAAATAGAATTTTGCTCCTGCGTCTGGGAGAAGGGTCTTGAGGTATAAAAAGGGCAGGATCATCCGCAGAGGAAAAGGAACGGGAAAAATCAAGAGTTATCGAGGGCAACTTGGCTCGGTCAAAAATGTACGGGCTGACATCATTGTCCAATATTCACAAAAACGGACTACGATAGTCCGTTTTTGTGCTAAAATCGGCTTATCATAGACGGAAACGAGGGTTGCCTAATGGAAATGCAGCAGGTTATCCGACAGCTTGAAACCATCTCCAGCCGGAACAGGGCAAATATCCCAGCACCCCTTCGCCCCTTCTACGGTGCAAATCCCGTCAACAGCCGCGGGGCGCTGATAACAGGAGCAAGGGGCGTCGGGAAAACCACCTTCCTTCTTTTTTCCATGAGCGATGACATGATCTACGTTTCTGCCGACAACCCCCTGCTTGCCGGAATATCTCTCTGGGATGTTGGTGAAGCCGCGTTCATGTCCGGCTTTCAGGGTATCGTCGTCGACGAGGTCCATTTTGCAAAAGACTGGAGCCGTGACCTCAAGGCCCTGTACGATTCCTACCCCAGGCACAAAATATGGGCAAGCGACAGCAGCTCGCTGGCGCTAAGGGAAGGAGTAGCCGATCTTTCACGGCGTTTCCCGATAACCAGGGTTCCGCTCCTTTCCCTCCGTGAATTTGCGGTTTTGAAGGGAGAAAAGGATCCCGGAGTTATCGACCCGCTCTCTCCCGACAAGGAGAAGATCAACGAATACCTTGAGGAAACCAATGTTACAGGTCTTTTTCGGGAATACCTGGAGGGAGGCTTCCGCCCTTTCTTCACCGAAGGCCGTTACATGGACAGGCTTGAGAATGTTATCAGCAAGATGCAGTTTTCCGACATACCGTTTTTCGTACCACAGATCACCGACAACCATCTTCGTCTGATGAAGGCCGCAACCGGGTATCTTGCCAGATCAGATGTGCCCGTGCTGAATGTCGAGCGCCTCTGCAAAGAGTGGGGACTTGGGAAGGCAAAGCTTCTGCAGCTTTTCGAAGTGATGGAAATTGTCGGTTTGATCCGCATAGCCCGCAAAGAAAACGATAACCGGGTCTACTCGAAGGGAGCGAAGCTGTTCCTGGGAGAACCGCCGATGTACAGCCTGTTCGGAGGAGGCCTGGGTGTTTCCCGGGAGGCTTTTGCTGTTCTGGCTTTTCAGGAAAGCGGAAGAGAGGTCGAATCGGTCCGCGACGAAAGGAGCGGAGATTTCGTCGTAGAGGGGAAACTGATCGAAATAGGCGGTCGCCTCAAGAAAATCAAAAATGCGGATATCGTATTTCGTGACGACACGGAACTTCCCGGCAAAGGAGGCTATCCGCTCTGGCTGCTGGGCATGGGGTGGTAGAGGAAGGCACTCCATACCCCGCCCGAAAAGCTGATCACCGATATCTGCATCCCGCTGGATGCGTAGCATCCGGTACCTTTAGAAGGAACAAAGCAAAAAAAAGGGAGCGCTTCCCCCAAAGGGGAGCAGCCCCCTTTCGTTTTTGGAAATAGCAGATCGTGCAAAGGGAAGGGTCTTGCTCACTTGTGCCTTTCGTACATCCTGGAAATTATGGAATTAACCCTTGTTGCCGAAAGTGCTGTCCGCTTGTTTTCTTTGATTCAGGATCCGGTTCCTGGTCTTCCTCACCCGTTGCCTGCAACCCGATGAAGTCGATAGGTGATCCGGTTGCCGGTTGCTTCGGCATATTTTTCGATCGTCTTCAGGTTTCCCGGTTTTCCCGATTCCATTCTGGCTACTGCCGATTGAGAAGTTCCCATCCTTTCAGCAACCTCCTGCTGGGTCAATCCGGATTCAAGGCGAGCCATTATCAGCATCCGGGCGATCTGATATTCGCCGGACAGGCTTTCGTACTCTTTTTTGAACTCGGGGTCTTTGAGGAGTTCTTTCTTGATCTTGTTGAACTCGATGCTCATTTGCCGATCCTCCCCGCTCTTTTCATTGCGGTCTCTATGTCGTTCCGGCGAAGCCTGGCGGTTTTCTTGTGGATCACCCGCAAAATGTAAATACATCTACCGCTTCGTGTTACGTAAAGACCTCTCGTTATTCCGCTTTTCCCCTTTGCGCGAAGCTCCCAAAGGTCCTTTTCCACATGTTTGACAAACGGTAGCCCTATCGCTGTCAGACCAAGATCCTGAATCATTTCGATAAGGTGCTTAACTACTGGCCTGTAAGTCGACAGGAATGGAGTAGAACTCTTCCAGGACGGTTTCTTCTGCGAAAAGCACGGACCATCGGTCCGAAGGAGAGCGATCTTTTGTTTGCATGTCCTGCCTCCAGTCCTGGTTATTATATCAATAATGATATATTTTTCAACAATTTGGTGTAGATCGTCAAAATCAAACAACGGGACACCTTTAGAAGGAACAAAGCAACAGAAAAAGGGAGCGCTTCCCGCAAGGGAGGCAGCTCCCTTTCTCTGTTGGGTAAATGGCGGATCGTGCAAAGCAATAAAACAGAAGCTGCTTATCTTGACAGGCATGCGTTTAATGACCGGAACATAATATGGATTTATGATTACTAAACGAAACCGTTGTTCTTGCGCTTGAGAAAAGAGTTCTGTGGCAATAAGGGTCAGGATCATCCGCAAAGGGAAAGGGTCTAAAAGATCAGGAAAAGCCTGATTTTGTAAAATATGTACGGGCTGACACATCCTCTGATGTTTCATGAAGGCCCCGTCCTTTTTGCTTATGGATATTGGGAATTATGTCATGCGATATTGCGTCGCGGAGCTATACCGAAGTTCATGGCCGAGAGAACGGCAAGTAGTGTTTTGAGCGTCGGGTTGCCGTTTTCGCTTAAGGATTTATAGAGCTGTTCTCTGGACAATCCGGCTTTTCTGGCAATATCGGCCATGCCTTTGGATTTTGCGACCACGCCAAGGGCATTGGCGATGTGGGGAACATCGTTTGTGGCGAAAGCATCTTCAAGGAAGATCTCTACTGCTTCCGCATCGTCAAGGTGTTCTGCAAAATCGTATTCGTATGTTTTTTCGCTCATGTTCAGTTCGCCTCCAATTCTTTCACTATATCCTTTGCTCTCTGGATGTCTTCGTTCTGGGTCGATTTGTCGCCGCCGCAGAGTAGAATTATCAGGACATTTTCTTTTTGCTGGAAGTAGATCCTATATCCGGGCCCGTAATGGATTCTCAGCTCGCTTATGCCGTCACCTACCGGGGACACGTCGCCAGACAATCCATCAGCGAGTCGGAACAGCCGTGCAGTGATGATTTTCCTGGCTCCCCTGTCCCTGAGCTTCTCTTCCCATTTCTTGTATGTCTCTGTCTGGATCATCCTGATCATGAGAGTACTGTAATTTATAAACCACAAAATGGCAAGCCGTGTGACAAACATGTGACAAACACACTCATAGGTGTACGAGACCTACACTTTGCACAAAATTGGGTTTTCTGCTGAAGAAGATCTGACGGGGTCGGACCTGCACAATTGATGTTTTTCTTATGATCGCCTTCAGGCCTCCGCAGTTATTGGAGCTGCCAAACCCCTGAATGGTTCTCCCGACTTGAAGACGGCAAAACTGATCAGTAGAAGTTCTTCTGCGACGGCAAGGCTGACTGTATTATCGAGTTCCCCTCCCACTTTGGCCTTTCACGCATCCGGGATAGCATGGGAAGGGTGATCG
>JAUSOU010000008.1 GCA_030656095.1 Thermovirgaceae bacterium
GAGAAGGCCCAGAAGGATGTCGAAGAAAAGATCCTTGAATTTGGAGAGGAGGCTCTTCTGGAGGCGGGGATCAAATCCATGCATCCAGAGCTTGTAAAGACGATCGGACAGCTTAGATACAGATCAAGTTACGGACAGAATGCCCTCTCCCACAGCCTGGAAGTATCTCACCTGGCTGGGATAATGGCCGCAGAACTCGGCATCGACGAGCATATTGCCAGGAGGGCCGGCCTGCTTCACGATATCGGCAAGGCGGTGGACCACCAGGTTGAAGGACCGCATGCGCTGATAGGCAGGGACATGGCCAAACGTTTTGGAGAGATACCGGAAATAGTGAACGCTATAGCCGCGCACCACGAAGACGAAGAGATGATCTCCGTTTACGATGTCCTGATATCGGCGGCGGACGCGGTCAGCGCATCAAGGCCGGGGGCCAGAAGGGAAAGCCTCGAATCATACATCAAGAGGCTCGAGAAACTCGAAACCCTCGCCAAGACGTTCAAGGGTGTCACAAAGGCATACGCCATCCAGGCTGGCCGCGAAGTCAGGGTGATGGTTGCTCCCAACAGCCTCGACGACGGGGCCAGCCACAAACTGGCGTATGACATAGCAAGGAAGATCGAGGGAGAGATGAAATACCCGGGACAGATCAAAGTTATCGTTATCAGGGAAACTCGTTCCGTGGAATTCGCCAAGTAGGTGAAGCCCGTGAAAATTCTCTTCGTGGGCGACGTGGTAGGTAAACCAGGGAGAAAGGCGCTTTCGGCGACACTGCCATGCGCCAGGAACCTCAGGGGGCCATTTGATTTTGTGGTCGCCAACGCGGAGAACGCCGCCGGGGGCTTCGGCCTCACGCCAAAGATCATGGAGGAACTTTTCGGTCTAGGGGTGGACGCCCTCACCAGCGGGAACCATATCTGGGATAACAGGGAGGCTCTTCCTCTTCTGGATGACGAGAGGCGCCTTGTAAGACCCGCGAACTATCCGCCCTCATCAAGGGGCAGCGGATCGGTAATTATCGAAAAAAAAGGGCTGAAACTGGCGATTCTCAACCTGCAGGGGAGGATCTTCATGCAGGCGATCGATTGCCCCTTCCGGAGGGCCGATGAAGAGATCATCTCCCTGGAGGGAGTTCCGGTTCTGGTAGACGTTCATGCCGAGGCCACATCCGAGAAGCGCGCACTTGGCTTCTACCTCGACGGCAGGGTCGCCGCGGTTGTTGGAACTCATACTCATGTCCAGACCGCGGACGAAGAGATTCTCGACGGAGGGACCGCATACATCTCAGACGTCGGGATGACGGGAGGTCACGGCGGTGTCATCGGCATGGAAAAGGAAGCTATCATCTCCAGGTTTCTGACGGGGATGCCATCGAAATTCGAGGTCTGCAACAAGGATATCAGGATGGACGCGGTTGTCATCGATATTGACGAAAAAACCGGAAAAAGCCTCGCCATTTCCCGCCTGTCTCTGGGTATCGAAAAAGAACAGTAGCGCATAAAAAAAGGGCGGAGCCCCTTCACGGGCCCCGCCCTTTTTTTATTTTTCGTAACTCGTAACTCGTACCCTGTCGCTGCGCTCGGGGCACTTTGTGACTGGTAACTCGAAAAGGCAGAGTCCTCCCGTTCATAGCTTATCGCTCGTCATTCACGTTCCTGGTGTTGCTTTCTCCTTGTTTTTGCGTGTGACGAGTCACGCGTAACGAGTCACGGCCCCTGCACCACGGCCTTAGTTTTTCAGGTTTCCGAGTCACGAGTCACGCGTAACGAGTCACGGCCCCTCTAACATATCCTCGGCAGTTCCTCACCCACCGGCTTGTCCACCAGTCGAGTACCGCCGGATGCCGTGTGGATGCCGACGTATCCGGGGTGCTCTTCCGTGACAGAGCCTATGATCGAGGCTCTTTTGCCGAGCGGGTGATTCTTCGCCAACTCGAGAGCCGCCTCGGCCTCTTCCGGAGAGACGACAACGGCCGCGCACCCCTCTCCGGCCATATGGAGAGGATCCAGACCCAGCAGGTCACACACCGAAATGGAAGCCTCATCCCAGGGGATGAGCGTCTCGTCGATCTCTATCCCCACTTTGGCCGACTCGGCCCATTCGCAGAGAACGGTTCCCAGCCCGCCCCTGGTGCAGTCTCTCATGCATTTGAGTCCTTCCAGGGGAAGGAGCGTTTCGAGCATAGGCCATAAAGCCGCGCAGTCCGAGGACAGCCCGTTGACCTTGAGTCCATAGCGGCTGGCCGCGATCGTAGCGCCGTGCATCCCCGGTGGCGAGGTCAGCAGAATAACGTCGCCCGGTGAAATATTCCGTGTCCCGAGTCCGGGATGCGCCCCGGTTTTGCCGATGGCGCAGGTCGTCAGGAAAAGGCCGTCGGCCTGCCCTCTGGGGACAACCTTGGTGTCTCCGGTAACAAGCTCTATCCCAAGTGCTCTGCAAACCTCCCCCGCGCTGGTCATGAAACGGGCGAGATCCTCAAAAGGAAAACCCTCCTCGACGATCACTCCGAGGGCGATGTAAAGAGGTTTGGCTCCGCGAACGGAAAGATCGTTCGCGCTTCCGCAGATGCAGAGGCTGCCAATGTCTCCCCCCTCAAAAGCCAGAGGTGTTACGGTATATCCGTCTATCGTGACGGCGATGCCTCCCGGAAGAACCGCGCAATCCTCCCTGTCCGCTACGGGATTTCCGGGAAAACGGCCGAGGATCAGCGAAACCAGCTCCTCGGTCAGGCGGCCCCCCGCGCCGTGTCCGATACTCAGCGTTTCCATGGATCATCGCCTCCGGCAGAAAATCTGAAATGAGCGGCGCAGCTTCCTTCTCCCGAGACCATGCATGGTCCCACCGGGTGAGACGGATTGCACAGGTTTCCGAAAAGAGGACACTCCCGCGGGGTCATTACCCCCCTCAAAACTTCTCCGCACGAACACCCATCGGGCGGGGGAGTCCTCCGGATCGATATATCGAGGCGCTTCAATGCGTCCATGGAGGAGTATTCTTCCCTCAGGGCGTAACCCGAAAGGGGTATCTCTCCAAGTCCCCTCCAGGATGAATCACCAGGCTCGAACACTCTGTCGACAAGGCTTCTTGCAAAGGGGTTCCCTTCCGCCCGGACCGCCTGTCCGTAGAGTGAGGCAACCCGGGGCCTGCCCTCTTTTATCTGCCTGGCTACCTCAACAAGGCCAAGCATTATCTCCTCCGCTTCGAATCCAGCTACCGCGCATGCTATGCCATATCTTTCGGGGAGGAACCCGTAAGGGGACAGCCCCAGGATCACACTGACATGCCCGGGGAGTAAAAGTGCGTCCAGGTCGATATCGGCATCTGATGCGAGTGCCTCCAGGGCGGGGGGGACCGCCTTATGAAGATCCAGCACCGTGAAGTTGGAGATTCTGTCACGATGGGCATCGAGGATCACTGAGGCCGTGGATGGTGCCGTCGTCTCGAAACCGACCGCGACGAATACAATAAGGCGGGTCTTTTCATTTCGTGCTATTTCCAGAGCCTGGTCGGCCGAGGTTACGATCCTGACGTCACGTCCGCGAGCGCGTTCGTTCATAAGGGAACTTCCGCTCCCTGGCACCCTCAGCATGTCCCCGTAAGTTGCCACTGTCACCCCGTTGATCCCGGCCAGGGAAACTGCGGCGTCTATCTCCCCCTGATCGGTAACGCAGACGGGACAGCCCGGGCCGGAGACAAGTTTGAGGGAGGGGGGTAAAAGGGACCTCAACCCCTGTCTGAATATCGAGACTGTATGAGTTCCGCAGACCTCCATTACCTTGATGGGTCGGTCGGTCAGCAGGTCAAGCGCTTTTGAAAGAAGCGCGATGCGCTGTCTTGTGTCATTCATGTCCGGTTCCAGCCATTCTCCTGACCTCTTCCCATAACGCCTCGATCTCCTGCCCATGCTCCTCGAGCAGTCGCTCTATCGCAAACCCTGCGTGAACGAGCACGACGTCCCCGATCTCCAGCCCGGGCACGAGGTCGACCCTGATCTCGGTCTCGACCGGTCCGGCAGAAGCCAGAGCCCTCTTGTCGTCAAACAGCCTCAGTATTCTGTGCGGAATGGCAAGGCACATGGCTACATCTCCTTGAAATAGATGGTCAACGCAAATCATTTTATCCCCTCCAAAGCACAGAGCAAAGGAAACCCCGGTCGGCCTTGCTCACTTTCGACTAACTGGTTACTCTTATATTGTAACGGAGGTGAAAATGTGGATGCCATTCGAGTCGGTGTTCTTCAACTAAGGGTGATACGCGATGACGCGGCCCAGAATTCACGTTACGTCCTGAATGAGATCCGCGACGCAGCCAGAAGCGGATGCGACGTTCTTGTCCTTCCGGAACTATGGAACGCGGCCTTTCCCCTCCTGGGTCCCCACGTCCTTATCGAGGAGAACGCTCCCCTTATCGATGAGATGGCAAAAACAGCCTTCAGGAACGAAACATGGATCATCGCGGGAAGCATGGCGATCAGGACCCCCGCGGGACCAAGGAACAGGTGTCTGGTATTCTCCCCCGAGGGCAGGATTGCCTTCCGCTACGACAAGATACACCTCTATCCCGGTCTTGATGAGCCGAATATACTTTCCCCTGGGCGAAACCTTGGTCTTTTCAGGATGGATGATCTGCTGTGCGGGATAATGATCTGCTTCGACGCGGAATTCCCTGCGGTCGCCGGGTCTCTGTCCGAACGGGGCGCAAGGGTCCTCTTCGTCCCCGGAGCATGGAAGAGTGAGTACATAAGGTTCTGGAGGGCCATTCTTATCTCCAGGGCGATAGAGAACCAGGTATTCGTTGTTGGCGTCAACAGGTGCGACAGAGGCAGGAGTTCCTCTTTTGGAGGACAGAGCATGATAGTGGACCCATTCGGGGATGTGGCACTTCACCTTGACGAATCGCCCCGTTTCCAGAAGGTCACCCTGGACCTGGAAAGGGTTATATTCGCCAGGGAGGAGCACAAGGTCGTGTCCTCGCAGAGGCCGGAGATCTACAGGCGGTGGAGATGACCCAGGGCTTCTTCAACAGCAGTGCTCTTCTGAATTGACTTGCGGTGAATTAACTTGCGCATTGACTGTTGCGTCATTTGTAATATAATGCCTGAAATTTACCTGCGTTTTTCGGTCAATTAGTAGAATAATTGCTAAAAATTGTGGGTGGCTTTATAATGACAGGAAAATTATGATGAACAGAAAGGGGGGGTTTTCAAAGAAAAAGCAAACGGGGCGCGGTTTTCGAAACAGTTTTTTTGTATCTTATTAGTCCTGTATCAAGAGGAGGGATAGCATGAGCAACGGAACGCAACGCGAACAGTGGGGATCCAAGATGGGGTTTGTTCTTGCGGCTGCCGGTTCGGCCGTAGGTCTGGGCAATATCTGGCGTTTTCCTTACATTACGGGTCAGAACGGCGGCGCGGCATTTGTTCTTCTTTATGTGGCTCTTGTCTTTGTGATCGGTTTCTCTGTCATGCTGGCAGAGATCGCCATCGGACGTCACGCCCAGCTTAACGCTGTCGGTGCCTTCCGGAAGATAAAGGGCGGAGCATGGCCGATAGTCGGATGGATGGGAGTCATCGCCGGTTTCATCATCCTTTCCTACTACGGAGTCATCGCGGGATGGACGATGGCATATATCGTCAAATCCTTCACCGGTCTCATGGATGCAGCTAAAGCAGGGACCGCGGCGGACTTCTTCGTCGGCTTCATCACTAACCCCGGTGCCGTCATTGCATGGCAGGCTGCCTTCATGTTCCTTACCATCTTCATCGTTTACAAAGGCATCGGCGGCGGCATAGAAAAGTACTGCAAAGTCCTTATGCCCGCCCTTTTCCTCATCCTGCTGGTGCTGATCGTTCGCGCCGTCACACTTCCGGGAGCGGGCGCCGGTATCGAGTTCTACCTGAAGCCCGACTTCAGCAAGCTCACAACCGGAGCGCTCGGTGCTGCCCTTGGGCAGGCTTTCTTCTCTCTCTCGCTCGGCATGGGCTGCATGATCACCTATGGAAGCTACCTCGGCAAAAAGGAGATCCTCCCTGGAGCCGCCATCCAGGTCTGCTTCATTGACACCGCGGTTGCCTTCCTCGCAGGTCTGGTGATCTTCCCGGCGGTCTTCGCTTTCGCACTTGAGCCTGGGGCCGGACCCGGTCTTACGTTCATAACGCTTCCCAACGTATTTGCCCAGATGCCCGGCGGCATGGTATGGTCGGCCCTCTTCTTCCTGCTCCTCTTCGTGGCTGCCCTTACGTCCGCGATCTCTCTTCTGGAAGTTGTCGCCGCCTACTTCATCGATGAGATGAAGTGGAGCCGCACAAAGGCCGCGTTCATAATGGGCGGGATCATCTTCCTTCTCGGGATTCCCTCGGTTCTTGGTATCTCCGGCGCAATACCCAAGCTTGCCGGAAGGGATTTCCTCGATTCCGCGGACTTCATTGCGTCCAACGTCCTTCTGCCTCTCGGAGGGATCTTCATCGCTCTCTTCGTCGGCTGGTTCTGGACGGACGGAGCCAAACAGGAAGTCGACAACAACGGCGCAGTCCCATTCAGCCTCTATGTCCCATGGCTGTGGGTCTGCAGGGTCGTAGCCCCTCTGGCTATAGCCTACATCTTGATCACCGGTCTCAAGTGGTAGGTATCTGATACTTTCGAGGCGGGGGCATATGCCCCCGCCTTTTTTGTCGGCGTTGACCTTTCCGCGTCCTCATGCGAGAATATCGTTGGAGTTATTGGATGAAGGCTGCAAGAGATACCCTTTGACGGATTTTTGTCCGGGCGAGGGGAGCCGAAGGGGCAAGCGTTTTGATAGGCGCGAAACTCTCAGGCGAAAGGATTGCAGCTGGACAAGTCTCTGGACAGGCGCAGGAAAGCGCTATGGGCCCTGGGGAGCATTCTTTCAGAGGTCTTCTGGACAGGGAACCCACCTATTCGGCGAATAGGGGGTTTTTCGGTGTTCCAGGAAATCGAGTGCCTTACCAACAACGCCCTGCTTTGAACCCTTTCATCAAGCGCCACCTTCGTTGAGGGTGGTCCTTTAAGCGTGCTTACTCTTGCGAGGGATCGCGTCCATGCAGGATGGAGCCTTCTGACACACCCTCTCTACGGCAGCATACAACCCTTTCAGCAACCCTTCAGATCCATTCTTGTCGGCTTGGCAGGCGAGCGGATTCCTGAGGACCCCGACTCGCTCTCAGTTCTGGAGAAAGCCATAGAACTATTCGCGCGCGCCGGATCCGGCGCCGCTTCTTCCCGTCTGGACCCAGAGGTCATTGATGATTACGCCTCGCTGGATGTTTATCTGATGCGCGAGAGCATGGAGAAACACGGGCTGTGGAAAGCAGACCCCGAAAACAGATAACGCCATATTTTAAGACCGGCCCGGTCTTTAAATATGACGATGATTGCCGAAGGGAGGTGAATCGAGTGATCGATGTGAATAAGGATAACTACGAAGAAGAGGTTCTGAAGAGCGGAATGCCTGTGGTTGTAGATCTTTGGAGCCCCAAATGCGGACCCTGCCTGTCCCTTATGCCTCAGGTGGAGGAACTCTCCAATGCGTTTAAAGGAAAGGTCAAGTTCTGCAAGCTCAACGTTGCGGAGAACCGTAAACTTGTCATTTCCCTGAGAGTAATGGGTGTGCCGACCTTCCTGTTCTACAAGGGAGGCGAAATTGTCGACAGGCTGAGCGGGGGCGACGCGGTACCTGATTCCATCAGGGCCAAAGTCGATAAGCTGATCTAGCCGTTTATCGCTATGTCGAAAGGGGGGAACGTGAATTGAAACTCAAGATCCAAAAAGTACTGGTCAAGGCCCTTTCGGAAGGTGACAGAACCTCCTTCGATGCCGGAACCCTGAAGGTCAACAAGCAGGAGATATTGGATATTCTGCTCAAGGATCAGAGGTTTTCGA
>JAUSOU010000141.1 GCA_030656095.1 Thermovirgaceae bacterium
GCGGATCACCGGCATAGCCTCCTTGCCGAGGGTCGTCAGGACAAGCTCTCCCTCTTCTCCGTCTGGAAGCACTCTGCCGGTATCGGGATCGATGATCTCCGTAATGAAAAATTCGTCGTCGACATGAAGCCCGTTCTTGCAGGTACACTCCATGCCCACTCCTGGGCCCATGACCTCGGAAAGCCCGTAGACATCAAGCGCCGTAATCCCCAGTGCCGATTCCAGGCGTCCTCTCAGTCCTTCCGACCACGGCTCCGCGCCGAATATCCCTATGCGAAGCGATAGCGAATCCCGCAGACCGCCGGCTTCGATCATCTCCGAAAGCTTCAGCGCGTAAGAGGGGGTGCAGGCCAGCACGGTCGTTCCCAGGTCCTTCATCAGGAGGAGCTGTCTCTCAGAAAAACCGCCCGAGGCGGGTATTACCGAAGCGCCAAGGCGCTCCCCGCCGTAGTGCAGTCCGAGCCCGCCGGTGAACAATCCGTAGCCGTAGGCCACCTGGATGACGTCGTCCTTTGTGATCCCTGCGGTCGAGAGGCATCTCGACATCGCTTCGGACCACAGATCAACGTCGTTGCGAGTGTAGGCAACCACGGTGGGACGTCCCGTTGTTCCCGAGGATGCGTGGAAGCGCACGACCTCGCTTCTGTCGCAGGCAAGCATTCCTGTGGGGTAGGAGTCCCGGAGGTCGCTCTTTTCCGTAAAGGGCAGCAAGGAAATATTCTCGAGGCCCCTTATGTCATTTGGCGTAACTCCGGCTGATTCCATCCTGGCCCGGTAGCGGGGAACCCTGTTCCACACCCTTTCGACTACTTTTGCCAGTTCCGCTGATGCTCCGCTTTGCTTCTCCCTCATCGAAAACCCCTCCTCAAATAAAAAAGGGCCCCCACCTTGTTCGTGGGGGCCCTTCGCTCGCTTTGGATCAACGCAGTCTAACCGTCGATCCTCCGAGCGGGACCCACGTTGGTAAAAAAGAAAAATCCGTTGGAAACTGCAGACAGGAACAGGTGCTTTGCCATACAGTGCCTCCTGAAGATAAATTGGATGCTTTATATCATCACGAACGGATTGTTGTCAAGTCCGGATCTCGCTTATCACAATAAAGAGTTATAAAGGTAGATTTTTAGCAAATTTATGTTATAATACAGTAAAGATACATTCAACTTGAGAAAGGAAGTGTTCCACGTGCTAAACAGAAAAACATGGGTTTTTGCTCTTGCAACATTGCTGGTATTTTGCGGCGCGGCTTTTGCCTCCATAGGCAGTCAACTGGTCGGAACGTACAGTGGAGTATTCACTGGGCCCGAGAACTACGGTTCATTTCTTGTCACGGTTAATCCTGACGGATCCATCAACGGAACAGGGCGTTCGCAGGTATATTTGAATGACCTTGTTATCGAGGGCACTGCCCGGCCGGATGGTACGACCGAGTTTTACACCGTTGGCGGAGCGGATATTCCGATAATGTTCAAAGGCAGGATCGATTTCATGAACAGGCTTCTGGGCAAATGGAGCTCCCAGGACAACAATGCCTGGGGTTCGTTCAACGCGATGATCCAGTAGAACCAGGATTCTGAACCGGGGGAAGATCATGCGGTATGTCTTATCGCAGACTCTTACCCCCCGCATCAGGTCAGCCTCCGCTTCTGCGGGTTTTGTTGAGCTGGAAAGCCAATGAAACCCCAAGGTTGCGGAGGCAATTTCAATTTTTAAAAAGCCATTCTGAGAAGTCTGATATTTTTCATGAAATATAGCCATTAGCAGAAGCAGCGGAAACAAGATCACTGCCTGATGCATCAAGAACCGTAATTTCACACACCGGAGGTGAAGCAACATGAAAGTTACAAAGAACCTGGGTATGCTCCTGCTGAGCATCTGGCTTATTGTCAATGGTCTGGCCATGCTCCTCAGATTCAGTTTTGAGGGACAGTCTCTGATAATGGCAATACTTGCCCTTGCTGCCGGCGTATTGATCCTGCTCGGTCGATAATTGCAGGTTTCCAGGCATTTACCTTGACACTTTAAGGACAGAAACCTCGCTGTTACTGAGCGGTCTACAGCAGTTCGCCCCCGGCTCCGCGGAGCCGGGGGCGAACTG
>JAUSOU010000152.1 GCA_030656095.1 Thermovirgaceae bacterium
TGGCGGGGCAGGCGATGCCCGGAGGGCCGTCGGTCAGTATGATCCGCGCTCCGGTCTGTTCAGCGGCAAGGTGTGCCTCCCTGCGGACGAGCTGAACCAGCATGCCCGAGTTCTCTCCCCCCGGATCAAGCCGTGCATGGACCATCGGGCCGAAATCCGTCTGGCCGGCAAACCAGGTTCCCTGACGGGTCTCTTCAATGGAGATGCATTTTTGCGGGCATACAAGGGTGCATGCCGAGCAGCCTTCGCAGAAAGTCGTGCCAATGATCGCTTTGCCGGAGTGCATTCCGATCGCTCCGAACCGGCAGACATTCCTGCACTTGCCGCACCCGACGCATCTGCCTGCATCGACCAGGGCGGTTTGCATCCCCATGAAAGGGTGTTCGCTTATCTTCCGGGGATGAAGGAGGATCTCGAGGTCGGGGGCATCTACGTCAGCATCGCAGAGGACTGTCTTTTCCGGGGAAACGGACGCGAGGGCGGCAGCAAGAGAAGTCTTCCCGGTGCCGCCTTTGCCGCTGATAACGGTTATCTCTCTTGGTTTCAATTTTTAAAACATCCTTTCAGCGTTCCCCCATATGGAGAGCATTGCCTCTCTCCATTGTGGATCCATGGAAGCGGGAGGATTCCCGCGGGCGTAAGACTCCGCGATGGAGCGCGAAAATGGAAGTCTTGCAGCCACAGGCACTCCGTATCTTCCCGCGAGGGAGTCGATGTCCGACCCGCCGAGGTCTGCGCGGTTGATCACTATTAAGGAAGGTTTTCCAAGGTCCCGTACTACCTGAAGGGCCAGGTCGAGGTCAGCCTCGCCGAAGGGCGTCGGTTCGGTGACCAGCACTACCATATCTGCTTTTCTCACCGCCGCCACCATAGGACATGAAGTTCCGGGGGGACAGTCGATCACAAGATTTCTCTTCTCGGCCATGGCCGCCTCGACCGTCGCATGAATGACGGGCACCGGGTTTGGCATACCCACATGCAGCCGGCCCTCGAAAATATTCAGGCCGTTACCACGGCAGAGACGTATCTCCCCTATGGGTTTTCC
>JAUSOU010000165.1 GCA_030656095.1 Thermovirgaceae bacterium
AAAAATCCCGGTCTCCCCGGAATCGTCCACATCAACAGTGAGCGTTCCCGGAGTGAGAGTTATGGAGTTGGCCAGCATTGCAAGGGCAAGACTGCCCTTGAGGCCCGAGTCTATCCTGATGATGCCGGGGCGGATCTTTCCTGAGATGACCCGGTAGGCAACATCAAAGTTCGCCTTGACCATCCCCCAGAGAAAAGGGATGAAAAGATAAAAAACAAAGGCTATCCAGCGGAACGGGTTCAAACCCGCAAGATTCCAGGATCTCTGCGGATTCCAGGCCTTGGCGATCACAGCCATCACGGCGCCCAGAACAACGGCGATGCCCACCTCGATAAGATCAATACCGCCTCCACTCCACGCCAACAACAGGTACGCGGCAACGGAGAGGACAAAAATAACCACACGCCTCACCTCCCATTTCCGGCTCTAAAAAATTCAAGCAGGTTCCAAAGTGTTCGCCCGGCTCGAAGCCGGCGCTGTAACCCGGATGGACCGTGTTTCCATTCCCGACGGGCAGGAAACAGGCCCGATCTGCCAAGGATCCAGATATACATTATACATAAAAAACCGATATAAAAACTACCTGTTAAGGATCCAGATAGCTGCGTTGAGCGCCCACGCAAAGGTGACTCAGGCTATGTAAGGTGACATAAACCATGCCGCAGCCGCGTCGATATTCGCGAATATTCTTATGGTTGCCGCTATCGCGCCCCAGAGAAGGGAAAGTTCAAGCAAAGCGGGCCCGGGCATGCGCAGACCAAAAAAGATCCACGACCATGCAGCGTTAAGGGCCAGCTGGAAGAAAAAGAGAGACAGCGCTGTCCTCGCACCTGAAAAACTGCCGGCGGCGCGCCAGACCCTCCATGCCGCTACTCCCATGAGTATGTACAGAAGTGTCCAGACCGGGCCAAAGAGCCCGGAAGGAGGATTCCATGACGGTTTCACCAGAGCGGGGTACCACTCGGCAACGGAGCGGGTCGCGGCAATCGAACCGAGCCCCCCCGCCGCGAGGCAGGCCAGCAGAAAAAAACCGAGAAAAGCGTGCTGTTTCAAGGTTTCGGAACCTCCCCGGGGATGAATCTGTCGCAGGACAGGCACTTCCACTGCGGCTGTCCTTCCTCTATGCACGTCCCGCCGAGGATCACCTCGCCGCGCCGCGCGAGAACCAGCAGATCAAAAGGGGCATAACCGTATATAACCGGGATCATTTCGGATGAACCGCAGAAGGGGCATTTTTCACCGGTTTGATCCATGTACAAATTACCTCTCGACTTTTTGCGCTTTCGGGATTTTTTGATGCGTGCTACCCTGTATCCGTAAATTCAGCAAACACACAAGGGGTATTGTACCCCTATCCGGAAAGGAAATGAAACAGGATGACAAAAAGAATCTGTGCCGCTTTTGTGATCATGTTGTTCCTCGGAGCGTCAGCCTCCGGTGCCATCCCCCCCTCCGCCTGGAATTCGGCGGGCGTCGGGATCCTTATGGAACGGACGGCAGTCCGCGGAGCGCTCGGAGCGCCGTCCGGAACCGATGGAACCCTGGAGTGGTACGACATTACCGGAAGCGAGGGACTTTCGAGGGTGTCCCTGGATTACCTCGATACGGGGAGAGTGCAGGCCGTGTCTCTCGCGTTCGTGCCCGGCTCGATCGACCTCGATACACTCTGCTCCATCGTCAAGAAAGCGTTTCCGGACACACAGGATGTCCACCGCGATGAGCGCCTCGCCATCTTCCTCGGCAGATCGACCGAAAACAATGAGCCGGTCTATCTCCTCGCCATGGCAGATGACCCCGACGGCGGCAAGGGGTCGGAACTCATCACCATGACCGAATTGGCCAACCTTCACTACCAGGAGCAAAAAGCCCCGCAGTAGAATCCTCCTGCACCCGCCGCTTTCAACGCCTGATTTTTTTGTATGTGGCGGCAAATCCTCAAAAATGGTATTCTTTTAGTTGTCATTACAAGAATACACATACTGGGGATGACTGTCATGCTGTTTGCGCTGTGCGACTGCAACAACTTCCCGGCATCCTTCGATGCCTGTGCCGGACCATCCGCGAAAGAGTACTCCTGTAGACTGAAATACCATCATCCGGGTCTTGCGGGGCGGGTCCTGAAAAGCTCGACCCTGCAGTGCAAGATGCTGGAGGCTTGACGGAATTGGTATTAGTGGTATTATTGCCACTGTTTAAAAGTGGCTATAGCGCCGCGATTTAAAAGGGAGGCTTTGCAGCAAATGAGACCGGCGAGTGAACCAAGGGTTGAGATGCTCAAGGCTTTGGCGCACCCTGTCCGTCTCGGCTTGGTAGAGACTCTGGCATCCCGTAGGTTGCGGGTCGGAGATCTGGCTGTTCTCTTCCCGGTCGACAGAACAACTATAAGCAAGCATATCGCGATCCTTCGTGAAGCAGGAATACTCAAAGACGAGCGCGAAGGTCGCGAGATCTACTACAGGCTCCGGACTTCTTGTTTGAACGATCTATTGATATGCCTGAGGGAAATGGCCGAATAAGAGGGAGGCAAAAAACATGAAGATACAGATACTTGGCACGGGGTGCCCGAAGTGTAAAAAGATGACAGAAGTAGCTGAAACGGCTGCGAAGGAACTCGGGCTTAGCTGCGAGATCGAGAAGGTCACCGGGATCTCTGACATACTCGATTTTGGCGTAATGGCAACGCCGGGACTTGCATTGGACGGGAAAGTCGTTGCGTCTGGAGGCGTTCCAACGCCGGAGCAAATGAAACGGCTTCTTTTAAAAGCGGCCGGAAAGTAGGAAAAGCCCCCGCTCCAGCGGGGGCTTTTCTCATCCGTATTAAGTGGCATTTTTGACACTCACTATTCACCACGCGGTTAGCGCTCTTGCCTGACGACAAAAAGAATCGGTTATCCGGCGCAGGGGAAAACGAATTGACAAACGATCATATATGTGGTTATATTCCCACATAGGAAGGAGAGAGACTGATGGGTGACACTTACAGCAGGCGCAAGGTGGAGATATTCAAGGCCCTGGCTCACCCCGTAAGGCTCAGGATTTCAGAGGAACTGATAAAGGGAGAAAAGTGCGTGTGCGACATAACCGCCCTCTTCAGCTTCGACAGGACCACGATCAGCAAGCACTTGTCTGTCCTGAAATCCGCGGGGGTGATAATTGACCGGAAAGAAGGCCTCTTCGTCTTTTACTCTCTTAACCTGAAATGCCTGGGGAAGATGCTCAACTGTCTTTCAGGTTCTGTCGAGGCAGAACTCGAGAACCATCTGAAGGCTGTACGGATGGAGACAAAATTTCAGCGCCCCTAATGAAGTTTGCGTTGAGTAATATCTGGTTTCTTGCGAGTCTTTCAGGGAGAAAATTTTGCCGCTTAATATTTGAGGTGTCCATATGAAAAGTGAAATAAAAAAATTTATCTATTTAGCAGCGGCCTTTCTGGGATTCTATTTTATGCCTATAGACAGCGCGAGGCTCCACAACGCAGCAATTGAAGCGCTGGCCATGATGCACGAATACGCCAGAGAGCACGTTCTTCTGTGCCTTTTGCCGGCATTCTTCATAGCCGGAGCCATCAGCGTCTTTGTCTCCCAGCAGGCGGTCATACGCTACCTTGGGGTAAAGGCCAAACGATGGGTCGCCTATTCTGTGGCCGCCGTTTCGGGGACGATCCTTGCGGTTTGTTCCTGCACGGTGCTGCCGTTGTTCGCGGGGATATACAAGCGCGGCGCGGGTCTTGGACCAGCTTCGGCGTTTCTCTACTCCGGCCCGGCGATAAACGTGCTTGCGATCATCCTCACCGCCCGGGTTCTCGGGCTGGAACTGGGGACCGCGAGGGCCGTCGGGGCCATAATCTTCAGCGTGGTCATTGGCCTTCTTATGGCCTTCATTTTCCGGAAAGAGGAGACGGAAAGGCAGGGGGCATTCGCCGAAATGCCCGTCCCTGAAGCCGTCCGCCCTCTTTGGAAGACCTCGCTATTCATGGCGTTCATGGTCGTTTTCCTTGTTTTTGCCAACTGGGCCGCCCCAAGGATCCCTGTGGGTTTCTGGGCCGCCGCATTCCGGGCCAAGTGGATAATTGCGGGTACGGCTCTGCTCTTCACGATACTTTCGTCCAGATTCTGGTTTTCGCCGGAAGAGCGAACCGAATGGTACGGTTCCACCTGGGGCTATGCGCTTCAGGTACTGCCGCTGCTCTTCGGAGGGATTCTTGTGGCGGGGTTTCTGCTGGGGCGCCCCGGGCATGAGGCTCTGATCCCAGGCGCATGGGTTGCCGGCCTGGTGGGCGGCAACTCTCTTTTCGCGAACTTCTTCTCCTCCATCGTTGCGGCATTCATGTACTTTGCCACACTGACCGAGGTGCCCATACTCCAGGGGCTGATCGGAGCGGGAATGGGCAAAGGCCCTGCCCTGGCGCTGCTTCTGGCGGGTCCGGCTCTTTCTCTGCCGAACATGCTCGTGATCCGCAGCATTCTGGGGACTAAAAAAACAGTGGTTTATATCAGTCTGGTTGTTGTTCTCTCGACCGCTGCCGGAATGGCTTTCGGAACCTTTTTTGCCTGATGAGGGGAGCCCTGTATAAATGGAAAACAACCTTGAAGCGAACAATCCGGAACACGATAACAGGCACCAGGAACATCATGATCACGGACATGAGGGGCACCATCATCACGATGTATCCGATACTTCAGACAGGAAGCTGGCCATTTCACTGGCGTTGAACGTCGGTATAACACTCGCCGAAATCGCGGGGGGCATTCTTTCAAACAGCCTGGCCCTGCTTTCAGATGCTGTTCACAACTTCTCAGATGCCTCATCTCTGGGCGTGAGTTGGCTGGCCAGGCGGATCTCGCGCATGGAGAGGACCCCCAGCCACTCCTTCGGGTTCAAACGGGCAGAGATCCTTGCATCCCTCGTGAATACCGTAGCGCTGACAGGGATCGGGGTTTTCCTTATGGCGGAGTCGGCTAAAAAGTTTTTGCACCCCGAGCCGGTAGTTGGCAAGATCATGCTGGTCGTGGCTATTGTGGGACTGGTGGGAAACCTCGTAACAGCCTGGCTGCTGCATAGCGATTCTAAAAAAAGCCTGAATATCCGGTCGGCGTATCTCCACATCGTCATGGACACATTATCTTCAGTTGGAGTAATAGCTGCCGCCCTGTTGATGATGGCCTTCGGCTGGTTCTGGCTCGACCCTTTGCTGACGCTTGTTGTTTCTCTTTACGTCCTCCATGAATCCTGGCCGCTTTTAAAGACATCCATCCATATCCTTATGCAGGGAACACCAGTTGGGATCAACGCTAAAAAGATACTCGAACGACTGGAGGACCACCCCGATGTGCTGGATGTACATCATGTCCACCTCTGGACTACCGATGGGAACGACATCTACCTTGAAGCGCATGTCGCGCTCTGTGACGACCCCCGTCCCGATACAGACAGCATAATCGGAAGCCTCAGCGAGATAGCGGCCAGCGAGTTCGGGATCCACCATGTGACCCTTCAGCCGGAGTTTACGCGCTGCCTGGGTGGCAGGTGCTCCGGCTTTGACACCTGTGACAAAACAGAACATTCGCATTAACAGCCCAATTTCCCGATCAATTTATAACTACGCGTGCGCACTGACCTCCAGGCTCTCCATAATCAGGCGCTGAGGTTTCGTGATCTCTGTAAGGATCTGGCCGTACTTGCCCGAATAGCGGACTTGAGTGAGCGTCTCCATCTCCAGAAGCAGCTCCCGGACGGTGTACTTGTCGATCAGTCCGGTCTCCCGCATCTTTTTTCGCAAGGCGCTCATATAGATCAGGGCGATGAACTGGACAAAGAGGCGGCCGTCCATTGCCGGGGAGCTATGAATGCGAAGCCGTTTCATGTCCAGCTGGTTTTTCAGATCATCAAAGCACTTCTCGACGGAATCCTTGTTGCGGTAAACCTGAAGTGCCTGAACCGGGTCCTTGATATCGTTGGTAAGCAGAACGTAGAAGCCGGCATAGCGGTTACGATGCCTGGCGATAGCCTCCTTGTTGAAGGATACCTTGCGGCCGCGCACCGGAGTTTCAGCTACCGTAAAAAAGGTCTTGTAGGCCTCTTCGTGGCCGCTGATCACAAGACCTTTTTCCAGCTCTTCCCTGTAGCCCAGAAGCTCCTCGGTAAAGTCATCCACGGCTGCGGCAGCCGTATGGGCATTGAAGTAGATGTGCAGGTAACAGCGCTTGCGTTCTTCGCCCCAGGGGAAAAGCCTGCTGTGCACATAAAGAACTTCACCGTCGAGCTTGTGGTAGCAATCAGGATCCTGAATGGTCTCCCGGATCTCATCAATAACCTTGCGGACCCAGTTCGGCTGACTGTGAACCGCCAGGATAAACTTCTCCTTTGCGGCAAGCAGTTCATCGACATTCTTCTGACTGTAAAAACCTCTGTCCAGGACAAGATGCAGCTTGGGCAGCTCCAGATAGCCGAATGTCTTCAGGAAATGGTGCATGGTGCTGACATCGCTTATGTTTCCGGGCAGCCGGTTGAAGTAAACGGGAACCTGACTCTTCTGGCCGTAGAGAAGTGCAAGATTGATCTGCTTCAGGCTCTCCCTGTCACGGTTGTAACCGTACTTGAGATATTCATTCAGTTCACCATAGGAAGAGACCGAGGTGATGTCATAACAGAGGTAATCATGCTCCGAGATCTTCTGCCCCCATACCTTGAAAAAACTCTTTTGTCCGTCGCTTCCAATGGTACTGAGGATCTCGCTGATCCTCTGGCTGCTAAGCACCTTGTCATATGGATGTATATGGCTTTTGCTCCAGGCTTCACAGTGACTGAGCGGTCCGCCCCGGCTGGTGATGCAGTAGGCCATGGTAAGGATCTGCTGATACGCCTT
>JAUSOU010000108.1 GCA_030656095.1 Thermovirgaceae bacterium
TCAAAGAGCCTCTTCCTGGCCTGAGAGTGCGCCGCCCTCACTTCTTCAACCGGAATGTACATGGCCTGGACAAGACGCTCGGGCGCATTCTCCCACCCTGGCATATGTTTCGAAAAGAGCGCGGCCATCTCGGGTCCCGCCCATGTGAGCGAATGGATCCCGTTGGTGATGCAGTCCACGTCATCCCTCTTGAACATGGCGCGGCTGACCTCGGTGTGCTTGCGGGAGACCCCGTTGATGTATCGGCTGTAGCGGAGGGCTATCTCCGTCATGGAGACGTCGTCGGTAGGCATCATCCTGCGAAGGCGTTTTGCCATTGAGGAGTCCATCACGCTGTTGATGAGGTCCCAGCTGAAGTGATCGTGCCCGGCGGAGACCGGCGTGTGCGTTGTGAAGATCCCCTTCTCGCGGACCTTTTCGTATCGTTCGTAACCCATCTCCCGGATCAGCTCAAGCGCCAGGAAGGCCGCGTGCCCTTCGTTGAGATGATAGTTGTCGATGTTGGAGTATCCAAGGTCGCGGATCATGCGGAGGCCGCCGGAGCCGAGGATTATCTCCTGGCAGAGCCGGTATCGCTGGTCGCCTCCGTAGAGATGCCATGTCAGCTTCCGGTCCTCGTGGGAGTTGCCCTCGACGTCGGTGTCGAGAAAATAAACCGGAACAGTGTATTCGTCTCTTCCTTTGATCTCGTAGCACCAGGCGCGCACCTTGACCTGGCGCGACTCGATCATCACGGTTACTTCGTTCGGGAGCAGCGTCAGATCCTTTTCGGGATCCCATTCGACCGGGTTCACTATCTGGACGCAATCCTCGAAGGACTGACGGAAGTACCCCTTGCGGTACAACAGAGTCACTCCCACAACGGGGACCCCCAGGTCCGCCGCGCTCTTGAGTATGTCCCCTGCCAGGATCCCCAGGCCCCCCGCGTATGTCGGGATGCTCCCCTTTAGCCCTATCTCCATCGAAAAATACGCCACCATCCGGAAAGCGGGGTCCTGCTCCATCATGTAGCGCAGTGAGTGCCCTATGTCGTTTCCGTAGATCATTTTCGTCATGCTTTTCGTACCTCCTTGTTGAAACTTGTCATTACCGGCAATTATCTCACGACCCCGGGTTCGCCCCTAACCTGAGGCCCGGCCGTGTCTGAAAGCAAGTTCCGCAAGAGCCTCGGCGGAAGCCTTGTCCAGGTCATTCTCATCAAGCCGCCAGAGCCAGTTTCCCGACGAAGTCCCGGGAGTATTGAACCTGGCCTCCGCACCCAGTCCGAGGATATCCTGCATCGGAAAGACCGCGATGCGGGCCTTCGAGGCGAGCGCCACGGTTATCATCTCCATCGAAACGGTGTCGGGGGTAACCGAATGCCCGGCGAGTTCGCCAAGCTGCCTCTTTGCGGCGGGTGATGCCTCGGTCTCGAACCACCCTTTTGATGTGTTGTTGTCGTGGGTGCCGGTGTAGACGCAGGCATTCTCCACGTGATTGGCCGGCGCGTAGGGGTTCTTTGCGAATCCGTCGCCGAAAGCGAACTGCAGGACGAGCATCCCCGGAACCCCGAGACTCTCCATACAGGCCTTTACGTCAGAAGTAATGACCCCAAGATTTTCCGCCACCACCGGAAGGGTCGGGAACTTATTCGCCAGAACCTCGAAAAACGCCTCCGGA
>JAUSOU010000109.1 GCA_030656095.1 Thermovirgaceae bacterium
ACTCGTCGATATCCCGGTCGATGCTCAAACACTGGCCCGCCGTCTCACGGATACAGGTTCCGAGATCGAAGGAATGGAAACCCCTGTTCCTCTCTTTCACGGTGCGGTCACTGCGAGGGTCGCAACGATCCAGATCCACCCGACAAGGCACGATCTTTTCGTACTCGATGTCGATGCTCTTGGGAAGAAGGGTGTCTGCGTCACGGCAGCGAAAAACCTCAGAGAGGGTGATATTGTCCCATGGGGGCCTCCAGGGTGCGTTCTTGCAGATGGGGCGACCATCTCCACCAGGGATTTTGACGGCGTTGTCAGCGAGGGTATGGTCCTCTCTGCTGAGGAGATCGGCCTGCCTGATATCGCGGATGAGTTCGGTATACTGAGGTTGGGTCCCGAGTACGTACCGGGCGTAGATGTCAGAGAGGCTCTGGGGCTTAATGATACGATCCTGGAGTTGTCGGTAACTCCCAACAGGGGAGATCTCCTGAGCATGACCGGCATCGCCAGGGAGGTCTTCGCTGTATTGTCCGGTTCGGTTCTCAAGCCTCTGGATATAAAATTGCCTCCAAAGACGAATTCGCTTCCAGGGTTCAGGGGGGTAACTCTTGATGATCCAGGATGCCCGTTTTACACTCTTGGCGCTATCGACAATGTGAAGATCGCTCCCTCTCCTATGTCTATCCGTGTAAGACTGGTCCTGGCGGGAATGCGCCCAATTTCCAATGTCGTCGACGCCACCAATATCGTTATGCTTCTTCTTGGCCAGCCGCTGCATGCTTTCGACGCATCAGGGCTTCCCGCAGATGAGATAACAGTACGCTCCGCGTCTGAAGGTGAGACGATACTGACCCTTGACGGTAAGACAAGAGTGCTTGACGGGTCGGATATGGTCATAACAAGCGGAGGGCAGTCAGTTGGAGTAGCCGGTATTATGGGTGGCGGAGAGAGCGAAATATGTGCCGAGACAGAAAGGGTCCTCCTTGAAGCGGCTCATTTCGACAGTATCAGGACCAGCCGGACATCGAGGAAACTGGGGCTCCCGAGCGAAGCCGCCTACAGATATTCCCGCTATGTGGACTCGTTCAAGGCAGAACCCGGACTGGCAGTGGCGATGAACCTTATGTCCTCCTGGGGTGCGGGTGTACCCGGAGGCTGGATATCTTCAGGTTCTCCTTCCGGAGAGGGGCGCGAGGTAACACTCTCCTCGGCTCTGCTGAAAAAGATAATCAACAACGGCGATCTGGATATGGCGACCGGCATACTCGACAGGCTTGGCATAACGACCCGCGATATTGGCCCATCCAGCCGTACCTATTCGATACCATCCTACAGGCCCGATATCTCCATCGAGGAGGACCTTGTCGAAGAGGTGGCCAGAATACGCGGTTATGACAAGATCGTCCCCGCACTTCCTCCGGTTCTGCACTCAACGGGGGATATCACCGACCGCATGAGGACAGAGAGAAGCGTGAGGGGAACGGCCATTGGAAGAGGTTATTCCGAGGTGATCACATACAGCTTCATATCGCCCGCATCCCTTGCAATGCTCAAATTTACGGATCCGGACCGCAGATCTTCCCCTGTTGCGCTATCCAATCCATTGAGCATTGAAAATTCCGTTCTCAGGACAACCCTCGCCCCAGGCCTGATAGAGGCCGCGCTTGCCAACATAAGATCCGGCTGGCGGGGAGCGATCCGGATGTTCGAGACGGGCATGGTCTTCTTCAGCAAAGGCGAAGAAGTACAGGAACAATTTAAACTCGGCGGGTGTGTCTGTCCGGGGCGCGACAGCAGGTCCCCCTGGGGAGAACAGGCGATCGACGACTTCCATTCCGTGTCCGCCGATATCGAGGCGATCTGCTCCAGCCGGGGAGTCGGCATAAGGCTCATCCGTGGCGAGGAGCCGTTCGGGCACCCCGGCAAGACTGCCCATATTCTGGCGGGTGAAAAAAGGATCGGATACCTTCTGGCCCTCAAGCCCGAGATCGAGGCCGCCCTTGATCTTCCGGCCCCGATGTATCTTTTTGAGATCGACATGGACGTTCTGGTAGACGGGGCCGTCTCCGGGTTCGGGGAAGCGCGCAGGTACCCTCCGGTTTACCGGGACATATCCATCCTTGTCGAGGATGGTGTCTATTCGGCCGATGTCCTTGAACTGGTAAGGAGCCTGGCGGATCCGCTCCTTGAAAGCGCCTGGCTTTTCGACGTTTACGCTGGTGAAGGCATACCAGAGGGTTACAGGAGCCTTGCCTTTTCCCTGGCATACAGGGATCCGTCAAAGACCCTCAGGGACGACGACGTCGACAGGGTACATGAGCGGCTCAGAGTCATGCTGAAGGAAAAGGGAATTACGCTGAGATAGGAAAACGGGAGGTGTTATTATGTTTCAGAAGATCGATAGTCTGGAAAACATGATAGACAGGGTGTCAACGACTATTCAGTCACTGAAAGACGAGAAGAAGCAGATCGCGGAAGAACTCGAAGTGGTCAGAGAGGTGCTGGACGAAAAAGAGAAGGAAGTCGCCTCGCTTCGCGAGGAGAGGGAACTTCTGGAGCAGCGGCTCTCCGGGCTTCTTGAGAAGATGAAGTCAACGTACGAAATCAGTGATGGATCATCCGGCTGGGACAACCCACCGTCCTGTGAGGGTGGTCACCCAGACTCCGAAGGCTCCGGGCATGATCCGTCCCAGGGCGAAACTGGCGCCCGCCAGGGAGAGCTGACCGACAGGTTCTGAGGAGAGAGGAGGTCGGCCCTTGTCCGACGAACCGCGACGAGTTTATATTACTCTCGGCAAAAAAAGCTACGCCATTCTGACGCGCCTGGACGAGAGGCGTTTTGCCCGGGTGACGCAGATAGCCAAAGAGAGTCTGGAAGGCATAGACAGCTCCAATGAGCAGGAGGAGCGTCTTCTGCTGGCATGTTTCAAGCTGGCCTTTTCCATCGAATCCGCCGAAGGACGAATAAGACAGATGATAGGGGAGAGTGATCCCTCTTGACACTTTCCATGGGAGTGGATGTTTTTTTTGTCCTTATCCTGGCTACGTTCTGTATCAGGGGAGCCATCAGGGGATTTTCCGGAGAGGCCATATCCCTGGTTACAACGATCGGCGGATTCCTTCTCGCCTGGAAACTTTCCCCGAAAGTTTCCGGAGCCCTGGTGTCTTTTTTTCCGCTGAACCCAACTGCGGCGCAGATCGGTTCTCTTGTGGCCATATACGTCGCTGTTCTGATATTGGGAGTCTACGTCGGAAGGGCCGTAAGGACTTTTCTCAAATTCACGAACCTGTCGGGCATAGACAGGGGCATGGGCATCGTGGCGGGTGCGGTCAAGACCTTTGCCCTGCTCGTCATAGTCTATGCAGGATTGATGGCCCTCTCCCCCGTGCTGTCTCCCTACTGGATGGATGACAGTTATTCGATGAGAATAGCCAACAGGACATGGCCGTTGGTCCAGAAAAGTCTCTCCGGGATACGCCTCATGGATCCGGAGGCACTGCCGTGGAGCGGCGGAGCCCAGACCGGCACAGAGAACGAAAAGGGCGGCAAGATCACAAATTGAAGATAGAGCCAAAGACAGCCTCGCTTGTCGAGTTGCCAAGGGTTCTGGAAAAACTCTCCAGAAAGACCCGGTCCGAAACGGGACAGAAGGCATTTGTGGCTATTTCACCGGCCAGATCGGTGGAGCAGGCTCTTCACAGGCAATCACTCCTTAAATGCTATATCCGGTACAGGGACACGAGGGGAGAATTTCCGTGGGACGGCTCGGTACGACCAGTTGCCCAGCTTCTTGAAAGCACAATGTCCGCATCGTTCCTGTCGGGAGGAGAACTGCTTCGTTTCAGGATCCTTGTCGGGCTGGCATTGAGGATCCGCGGCGCTGCGCATGATGCCCGAGGGGATATCCCCGGCATTGAGGGTCTGGCGGCAGGGATCCGCGACATGAGCGTGGAGTTCGCGGGATTGCAGGTTATTGCCGATGACGGCGAACTCTACGACCACGCTTCGCCTGATCTTGAGAGGGTCAGGAGAGATCTGCATGAAGCTCGGACGCGTGCGCGCAACAAGTGTTCGGAGCTCTCCGGCAGGCAGTCGCTTGCCCCCTTTCTGCAGGACAGGGTCACTCACCTGCGCAAGGGAAGACTGGCCCTTCTTGTGAGGCTGGAGGATGCCTCCCGGTTTGACGGAATAGTGCTGGACCGTTCCGGTTCCGGGAAAGGGGTCTATGTTGAGCCGCGTGAACTCGTTGGTCTGAACAACAGGATCGAGATACTGCGGAGCGACGTGGCCGAAGAGGAGCGAAAGATACTCACCCGGCTCACGGCCATGATCATCGAGAAGAGTGCCGCAATACTGGATGCGGAGAATGCTGTGGCTCTTATCGACATCATGCATGCCTGCGCACGCATCATGGAAGAGCCGGGGTGGTCTTTGCCCGAGCTTGAGGAGAGGCCGCGTTTCCACTTTCTGGATCTATGGAACCCCCTCATAGGGTCGGAGTGTGTCCCAATAAACATCCATTGCGGCGAGAGATTCCGCCAACTCGTCATCACAGGTCCGAACACCGGAGGAAAGACCGTCGTCCTCAAATCGGTCTCCATCGCCGTTTTTCTGGCCCTCTCGGGTCTCCCCGTTCCGGCGGCCGAGGGTTCCGTTGTCGGGGCGGTCGATTTCCTTGCGGCGGACATCGGAGACGAACAGGGCATAGAACAGAGCCTCTCCACGTTCAGCTCTCACATCAGCAGGATCGTGATGATGATAAACAGTGCAGGCCCTGACAGCCTGCTTTTTATTGATGAACTGGGAGCAGGGACCGACCCCCAGGAGGGTGCCGCTTTAGGCATGGCGATACTGGAAAAACTGCGCGAAAAGAGATGCCTTGTTCTGGCAACTACCCACCACAACCCCATCAAGAAATTCGCCGTAACTTCCAGGGGCGTCGAATCGGCCAGCATGGAGTTCGACCCCGAGACTTTTTCCCCCACGTTCAAGCTCATGATGGGCGTTCCCGGAAAGAGCAACGCCATACTCATAGCCCAGAGGCTGGGAATGCCCGATGACGTCATTGCCATGGCAAGGGAGAATCTTTCCGGCGAAAACAGATCCGCCGAGCGGCTGATGGATGAGCTCTTCGACAAGCAGGTAGAACTTGAGAGGGCCGGCAAAGAGTCAGCCGATGAGCGGCGTCTGTTGGCGTCGCTGAAAAAAACCCTCGTGGAAAAAACCGGCCGTATCTCCCTGAAAGAAGGCAGGATGCTGATGGAAGCGGACGTCAAGGCCCGGAAAATTCTCGAAGAGGCCGAGAGCGCCGCCCGGGATCTTCTGAAAAGGGTTGAGGGCGCGGCGGAATCGGCCGCCCGCAGAGAGTTCGAGAAGGGCCGGGAGGGAGTAGTCAATTTGAAGAACAAGATCGCCGGACGGGAGGAATCCCTCCAGAAGAAGCAGGCCGAGCTAGAAGGCAGACCTGAACCGGGAGATACGGTCAAGATAGCCGGAACCGAAGCAAGGGGCGTTGTTGAATCGATCGACGGAGAAAAAGCCGTAGTTGAGGCCGGAGCCCTCAGGATCGATGTGCCGCTCAAAAACCTGGTCAAAGTCAAGGAAGGAAAAGATCCATCCCGAAAAACTGCTGTCACCGCCGATCATATTCCCGCTCCAAGGGGCGTCCCTTCTTCCATTATGGTGAGGGGAATGACGCTCGATGAGGCAATGCCAGAGGTGGGGGTCTATCTCGACAGGGCGTTCCGCGCAGGTTTCGGTGAGGTTGTGGTGATTCACGGAAGGGGAGAGGGGATCCTCAGGAGAGCGGTTCACGACCTCTGCGGAAGCCTCCACTACGTTACGGGTTACCGGCTCGGCAATGCCGATGAGGGGGGCTATGGTGTAACTGTGGTGTCGTTCGGGAGCCGTAAATCGTGAATCGGAAATCGTGAATCGGAAATCGTGAATCGTAACTCGTGAGTCGTGAGTCGTACCCTTTCGCTGCGCTCGGGCACCTTGTAAATCGTAATTGCCAGCCTTCCGGTGGAATTCTCCGGAAGACATAGTCCCGGTCGCTTCAGCCGGGGCGATTCGCCTGAAAGCGTTCAGGCCCTTGCCTGCTCCGGGGCGACCGCGCAGAGCCGCAAAACCCTGCCTGAGCGCTTTCCCTGCCCCTTTGCAACGCCAATGTCCCTCACCGGCTCATATGTCTCCTGATAATCCCATCGGAAGGCTGAAAAGTCTGTTGTCCGTTGCTTGGGTCCGCGTCACTAAAAGGTGGCAAGATCAGTGAGTCGTGAGTCGTAAATCGTGAGTCGTGAATCGTAAATCGCAAGATCAAAAGCTGAACCAACCGAATTTTGCTCTTCAAAAGGTTTTTCGAGTAACGAGTCACGCGTCCCGCGTAACGGTTCCACTTGACAACCCCTTGTTTCGGGCGTTACCCTTAGCGGCGCGCATGCGTGCCCGTAGCTCAGCTGGATAGAGTGTTGGCCTCCGAAGCCAAAGGTCTCGGGTTCGAATCCCGACGGGCACGCCAAATTATATAATAGCAAGGGTTTCTGGCTTTTCCTAGGCTGGAAACCCTTCTTTTATTGTCTCCGGGACCACTGGCCCCGGGAGCGTGTATGCACTGAAGGGTTTCCGGAATCGGGTTGAATTCGAAACCTTTTCGGCTTTTTGGTTTAGAAAAACTGAGACTGCAACCCCCCCAAGCGGAAGAGATGTGTTCACGCTTTCAATGTAGCCCATTATCAAGGAAGATGCAAACAGTAAGACAACATTCCCGGTAATTTAAATACCCGACAGAGAGCCTGTAACCAGATGACCATAACGGTTTTTGGGGGGGCAAAAAACATTAAACATTGAAAATTTTCTTGAAGAGAGTCCGTGTTTGTAGTATAATTCTATGATAAAGGAACAGCACAAGGAAGCGATATTTAGCGTGATTTCAAGGCGGGTGTGTCAGGGATATGTTCAGAGAGGATTTCTTAACGGACACTTACAAATGTTACATTTAGTAGTATAATATGAATTGGGCCCAATATACAGCGTAGGGCATCGAGCGGGGGTATCCTTCAAAAATAGGTGAGGATACCATTTTTTTCCCCTGAAGGCTCCGGGACCGTAAAAGCAATCCAAGGGAGAACAGTTCCGGAGAAAGTTGGCATAGAGAAGGGGTGATTATCACGTAAGGATTGAAGCGATCGAAAAGATGGAAAGGGGCAAGCAAGTTGGAAGATACTAAAAAACCCGGATCGTCGGCTGGCACCGATAACCCGGGGAAACTACCCGGTTCAAATTTCTCCCTTGCACCGGGGCGAGTTCACCCACAAAGGAGTGAACAATAACATGTGTAATGATACTAACATGATTAGTGCTTCAAATGCAATTAAATCAAGGCAAGAAAACGAAAATGCACACATTTCGAACCAGCGATTCAAAATTCTGTCTTTCCTGCAGGACGGGCAGACCATCACAAGCCTTGACGCCCTGGACCGTTTCGGGTGTATGAGGCTCGCGTCCCGTATCTCCGAGTTAAGGAGAAAGGGTATTCCCATCAGATCCCGGTTCATCAAGACCGAGAACGGCAAGCAGGTCAAGGAATACTGGCTTGAGTGTGCCTGATCTCGAAGCTCAGGAAACAGGCGTTAAAAGGAATCCGGAGAGTATTTTCACTCCCCGGAATAGCACCACTATATCCTTATCTGGGAGGTCACTCTTGATGGCAGCTACAGAAGAGCAAGGCAGCAAAGAAGAGATCAGGTCGTTTCTTGGTGATTTGTTTGGCGGAGCGGAGAAGAACGTTCTTATCTGGACTCTGCCAGATAAGCTCAGCAGGTTTTTTCCGGCATCAATGCTGGAAAATGCCGCAGAGTATGCACACGAGCAAAGCGTGACAAAAGATGTTTACGTAGGCATCGGCACAAGGGAAGAAGACTTCCCCGAGCACAGGCGGGGCGGAAGTGTCGATGTAGCGGAGATTTCCGGGCTGGTGCTGGATATCGACATAAAAGACCCCTGCCGGATGAGCGAGAACCTTCCCGCGACCGAAGCCGAGGCGATGGATTTTGTTTCGGATCTTCCTTTTGAGCCTTCCCTTGTTGTTCATTCGGGGCACGGGCTTCAGGTGTGGTTTCTGTTCGAAAAAATCATTCCCGTACCGTCACATGACATGAAGGATCGGGCAAGCCGTATTCTCAAAGGTCTTGTCGATCTGGTCAACATCAAGGCGGCTCCAAAGGGGTGGAAGTTTGATTCGGTTGGTGACCTGGCCCGGGTGATGAGGATACCGGGGACATTCAACCGCAAAACAGATCCCGTTCCGGTGAGGTTGCTGAAACAGGGCGAGAAGCGTTACGACCCGCTAAAGCTTGATGAAGCGATCAGAAACGAACTTCCTGGGAAAGATGCCGTTCAATCTCCGGAGAGCGATACATCTGTACCCGATCACATTGCAGGGGGTGCCGAAGTGCCTGAAGGTTTTGATGATGAATATGTACTGTCCTTCGCGGAAAAAAGATACAAGGAAGATTTTAAATCCAAGT
>JAUSOU010000006.1 GCA_030656095.1 Thermovirgaceae bacterium
CTATGGGAGAGAGCGTTCTGTCCGTAACTTGACCTGTATCTGAGCTGTCCTATCGTCTTTACAAGTTCCGGATGCATTGACTTGATACCGGTCTCAAGGAGCGCTTCCTCGCCTGCTTCAAGGATCTTCTCTTCGACATCCTTCTGGGCCTTCTCCACGATCTCCTCGATCCTCGCCGGATGTATCCTTCCGTCAAGGACAAGGCGCTCGAGCGACAGTCGGGCAACCTCCCTGCGGACCGGATCGAAACTGCTGAGTGTCACCGCTTCGGGCGTATCGTCCACAATCAGGTCGACGCCGGTAAAGGTCTCGAAAGCCCTTATGTTCCTTCCTTCCCTGCCGATGATGCGCCCCTTCATTTCATCTGAAGGGAGGGAGACGACGCTTACTGACATCTCCGAGGTGTGGTCGACCGCGCAGCGCTGGATGGCACTTACAACTATCTCTCTCGACTTGCGCTCGGACTCTCTTTTTGCCTTCTCTTCCATATCCTTCAGTTTGAGACCTATTATATGAGCCGCTTCCTGTTCGACTTCCTGCAGAAGTACATCCTTGGCCTGTTCCCTGGACATCCTTGCGATCTCTTCGAGCCGCTCGACATGTTTCTGACGGATCTCCTCGATCTCTTCGGCTCGTTTCGAAAGGTCTTCCTGCTTCTTCCTGAAATCTTCCTCGCGCCGGCTGATGGAATCCATCTTCGCGTCAAGGTTTTCCTCTTTCTGTTCGAGCCTCCGCTCGGCACGCTGTTGCTCCGCCCGCCGTTCCTTGATCTCGCGTTCGGCATCCTGCCGGAGGCGATAGACCTCCTCCCGTGCCTCCGTGAGCGTTTCCCTTTTGCGCCGGTCGGCTTCCTGGAACGCGTCCCTTAGCAACTGGTCCGACTGTTCCCTGGTTCCCTTGAGTTTTTTATCGCTCAAAAACTTATACACAAGGAAGCCGATCGAAATACCGACGGCGAGAGCTGCTGCAAGCATTACGGCCAACATGTGAACATCACTCCTTATTCCGTTGTCAAGTTTCGTGATCTGTCGATATATTCGGCAGTCGCTATATGCAAAAAGCGTACGAAAGTATTCTACAGATTAGAGGCGATCATCACAAGCCCGACGTACAGCATCCCGGATCGCGGAAGATGAGAAACCCCTCCGGGAAAGACGGCCGGCTATCTTTCTGCCGTCAGCAAAACTGGACCATTCCATGGCAAGGGCGACGGCCCGGGCTAACTCAACCTCTGGGTCGAAGGCAAGACGCTCCTCGATAACGGTCCTGTCAACACCTCTCTTGAGCAGTTCCATCCTCACTCTGGCGAAACCAAGATCGGGGTGAGTTGAAGCGAATTGTTCGCAGTAACGGGCATCATCGATCATCCCCGACTCCTTAAGCTGGCTGCAGATAGCCTCGGCCGATCCATCCGAAGCCCCTTTTGCAAGAAGTTTCTTCAGAACCTGCATGCAGGTGTACTCGCCCCTGGAGGTGAGCCTTACCGCGTAACTCAGGATCTTTTCATCATTTTCCTGATCCATTATTCATCACGCCGTTTCGACTAGTTTCAGTTTCAGACCGAGTTTGCGAAATACCTCCCGGCGAAGTTCCGGGAACCGGACAAGGGCGGGGTCTTCGTTCACCAGGGCGAAAGCCTCCCGTCTGGCCGTTTCCAGCAGACTGCGGTCCTTCGCCAGATTGGCCACACGAAAATCGGTAACGCCGTGCTGCCTGATCCCGCAGAGTTCCCCAGGTCCCCTGAGCGCAAGATCCGTTTCTGCTATTTTGAATCCGTCGGCAGTGGAACACATCGCCTCTATTCGCGCCTTGCCTTCGGGCGTGCCGGGCTTGCCGATCAGGAAACAGTACCCCCGAGCAGAACCCCGCCCTACTCGCCCCCGCAACTGGTGGAGTTGGGAAAGCCCGAATCTGTGCGCATCTTCGACGACCATTACCGACGCGCCGGGGACATCCAATCCTACTTCAATGACCGTGGTCGCGACAAGGATCGAAATTTCCCCGTTCGAGAAACGATCCATGGTTCTGTCGCGCTCATCTGCGGAGACCTGTCCGTGAAGTATCCCGACCCTCTCCGCGCCGAAGCGTTTCGACAGGAGTTCGTGGCGCCTGACGACAGGCATAAGGGGGAGCGTGTCGCTCTCTTCGATGACGGGACACACCCAGTATGTCTTCCTGCCCCCATCGATCTCCTCCCCGATGAAGCTCAGCAGGCGCGAATCATCCGCGCCAGGGATCTTGCGGGTGACAGGGGGTACCCTCCCGGGAGGAAGCTCGTCGATGGTGGAAAAAGCGAGATCTCCATAGACCGAAAGAGTGAGTGTCCTTGGGATCGGGGTGGCTGTCATGACGAGTACGTGCGGGTGATTGCCCTTTTCCGTGAGCGTTCCTCTCTGGAGCACGCCGAACCTGTGCTGTTCGTCGATGACGACGGCCGCAAGGTTCGCGAAGCGGACCGTCTTTTGTATGAGGGCGTGTGTTCCGACAACAATGCAGGGTTCACCGGAGGATATGCCTTCCAGGACATCAACTCTCTGAGAGTTGGAGAGAGAGCCGGAGAGAAGGTGAACCGGCACTCCCAGCCCTGAGAGCCACTCCGATATTCTCTGGAAGTGCTGTTTCGCCAGGACCTCGGTGGGAGCCATAATGGCGCCCTGAAAGCCACTGTCTACTGCGGCAAGGAGGAACATCAGGGCGACCACTGTTTTGCCGGAGCCGACGTCTCCCTGCAAAAGCCTGTTCATCGGAACTTCCTGTTTGCTGCCGGAGGTGATCTCACCCAGAACCCTCTGCTGGGATCCGGTCAATTCGAACGGGATAATTTCCTTTTTAAATCTGCCAAGCAGCGGTCCATCCCAAGCAAGCGGAGAGCCGCCTTTTTCGGCCGCGTATGTCCTCTTCCTGAGCGCGAGCGCAGTCTGGAGGAGGAAGAATTCGTCGAACGCAAGCCGCTTTCTGGCCCGGGCCCAGCCGTCCCTGTCGACAGGAAAATGCATGACTCCAAGGGCTTCCTGAAGCGGGACAAGTCCCAGCTTTTGCCTTAAACCCTCCGGCAAAGGGTCTTCCAGTTCTGCTGAGAAAACGGCAAGGGCACCCTTTATAAGGGTCCTGAGCCACTTCTGGAAGAGCCCCTCGGTTCCCGGGTAGATCGGGTAGATCCTTCCGGGGTTTCCTGTCACGGCGTCATCTTCGTCGTCGATTATCTCGAACTCGGGGTTTGTCAGCTGTATGACTCCGCCCTTGTTCTCTATCTTCCCGTAAAAAGAGGCCTTCGTGCCCGGCGGAAGAACCCTCTCCAGTCCTCTGCGGTTGAACCAGATGCCCTGGGCCATTCCCGCACCGTCACTGAGAAGCGCGGTTACTATTGAGAGATTTCTCCTCCTTGTCGGCCTTCTTTCGATAGAAACGACAGTGGCGATCGACGAGGAGAAAGATCCGGGCTCAAGTGCCGTGAGCCTGGTTGGGTTGCCTCGGTCCTCGTAGCGCCTGGGGAAAAGGTACAGCAGATCCTCTACCGTCTCTACCTCAAGTTTTGCCAGTCGGGCGGCCCTTGCGGTCCCCACCCCATTGAGAATCCTTACCGGAGAATCCCTGGTAAGGGTTTCCGTCACGCGTGGTCCTCCCTTTCCCTTTCCTCGGGGGGCGCTTCAAGAACATTCAGCATTGACCCGAATTTTGCGATCAGCCCCTTGAATTCAGCGACAAACTGGTAGCGGATCTGTCTCAGTCTTTCGATCTCACGCTTGTGTTCGTCTACCCTGTCCTTTGATCCAATGATTATCTTGTGAGCCTGAGCCTCGGCTTCGGCAATAACGACCTCCGCCTTGCTCTCGGCGCTGTTGACCCTCTCTTCCGCGCTCTTCTGGGCGAACACGAGGGCATCCTGGAGAGAGCGTTTCAGGTCTCCGTACTCTCTCAACTGGTCGTCAAACCTGGATGTCTGGACCTCCAGGTTCTTGATCTTTTCAGAATAAACCTGGAGACTTTCGGCTACTCTTTCGAGAAACTCCTCGACCTCTTCGGTGTCGTAACCTCTTATCACCTTCTTGAAATTGATGTTCTCGATGTCAAGGACGGTCAACAGTTCCGCCACAACCTCATCCCCCTTTTCTAAATACTGATCGTCGATGGGTTCAATAATTTCTCTCTCCGAAGATCGCACTGCCTATCCTCACCATTGTGCTCCCTTCCATTACTGCAAATTCAAAATCTCCGCTCATTCCCATTGAGAGTTCCCTGAAAGAACGTCCGGAGCGGATTTCCATTGCATTCCTCAGATCCCTGAGCCCTGCGAAGAGCGTTCTGGCTGCACTTTCATCCAGACCCATGGGCAGAATCGTCATGAAACCCGACAGCGACAGCGAGGGACACTCCGACAGAATGGTTTCAACGAGAGCGGGAAGGTCTTTGGCGAGGACGCCGAACTTGTTCGCGTCGTCGCCGATGTTGACCTCCGCCATGACCTCAAGGGTTCTCCCGATCGGGGAGCAGATATTCTGCAGATTGCGGGCAAGTGAAGACGAGTCAACGCTTTGGATGCAGCGAAAGGCTTCGATCGCCTTTCTGGCCTTGTTGCTCTGGAGATGTCCTATCAGGTGCCATGGAACGCCGTTATCGGCCGGCCATGAGGAGATCTTTGAAAGAGCCTCCTGGACACGGTTCTCGCCGAGAGCATCCACGCGGCACCGGCAGACCTCAAGCATCTCCTCGACGGAGCGAGTCTTGGTGACCGCAACCAACCTGACGTCCTCTCCCCTGCGGCCCGTATGCAAGGCCGCGTTCTCGATCCTTTCTCGTATTTTGAGAATATTCTCCCGGATCCTGATCACCATAATCTTACTTCTCCCTCTTCCGCATCTGCGCCGGAGATTATTACAAGATCACCAGGAGCAAGGCCGGACTCCACGAGAAAGCGTTTCCCGGATACCGGTGTACCTGAAACCTCAACGGCTTTCGATCTATCCCCGGTGACGAGAAAAACCACTTTCTTCCTGTTCCTCATGACAACCGCACTCTCCGGTATCATTACCCCCCGCATCTGTCCGGCATGAAAGAGGAAGGTGACGCTTCTGGATCGCAGATCCTCTCCGGAGAAGAAAGGCAGGGAAAGGTAGACCTTAAGCGCCGGGCCAAGGTCTTTTACGGCCCGGACCTCCGTGCGGAACGGAAGCTCTGATAATGCCTTTTTTAATTCCAGATTTTTCCTTGAATCAAGATCCCCCGTATAGGCCGTCTTGTCCAGATAAGCGACACACCTGAGCTGCTGCGGCTGGGGGATCATCTTTCCGAGAGGCTCGCCTGCACGGACCTTTGCGCCTTCACTGATGAAGAGGAGCGGTCCAGGCCTGGGCAGACTGGAACTGCCCGGCCAGAGGTCACCGTAAGACCAGTTTCCTTCGGATCCGTCGAGGGCGGCAATGAAATATCCCGGCCGCGGAGCTTTGATCACCCTCTTCCCCGAAGGTCCCGACAAGACGGCAACTGTATCCCCGCGCGCACAGTAGACGGGGCCGCTCCCCTTCAGGAAGGAGACGGTCCCTTCGGCCGGGGAGAGCACCATCTCCTCTTCCCAGACCAGGGTCGCCTCCATCGGCACGTCTATAGACAGGACGGCAGGTTCGGCCACTGCCAGTTCGGGCCTGAGTCGAAAATACCTGTCCCACCAGGCCCTGTAGACAAAAGCCGCTCCGAGGATGATGCAGAGCGTGAAAAAATAATAGAGGGTTTTTACAAGCTTTTCCTGTTTCATACCGGAATCATAACACTCCATTGTCGGCGGAAGGGGCATCTTTGTGGCTTTCCGTCAGTATCAGTGGCAAAATGTCCGATAAATCGTCCACGACAGCGTGTGCGCCCTCGGAAAAAAGGTCCGACGGGGAACGCCCGCCTGTCGTCAGGCCGATGAACCTTACGCCGGCATTCTTTGCCGCGCGCGCGTCCACCTCGGAATCCCCTACGAACACGGCCCTTTCCGGAGCCTCGCCAAGCATTTTGAGGGCGAGGTGGATGGGCTCCGGGTGGGGTTTGGGCATGTCAACATCCTCCATCCCCACCAGATACGAGAAAAAACCCTCAAGGCCGGCGCTCGACACCGCGGGAAGAAGGCGCCTGCGGTTGGAAACGACAGCCATGGCTATTCCTTTCTCCTGGAGTTTCCGGAGGGTCTTTACCACTCCGGGAAGGGGGATGAGCCTTTCGTGCTCCAGCGGAACCAGGTTCTGCCTGTAGTGTTCTATCCATGGCGGGTCGAAGAAGCCCCAGAGCATCTCCATTGCCTCCTCCATCGGGTAGCCGATCGTTTTGAGCACTCCTTCCCTTTCCACCGGGGGAAGCCCGAACAGATCAGCGACGCGGTTCAGGCAGAAGGTAACTCCGTGACTGCTGTCGATGAGGGTCATGTCGAAATCGAACAGGACGGCCCGGGTCAAGAGCATTCACTCCCTGGAATGGGTTTGTTGAGGCAATTGAGCAGTTTCATGCCTTTTTCAAGCCTTGATATGTTTTCGGCCACCGATCCGGCCACGCCCAGAAGGGCTTCATCGGTCAGCCCCCCGATATGGGGGGTCAGTGTAACCAGTGGATTTTGGAGGAGCGGATCTTCCGGGTCGGCCGGCTCACCCCAGAAGACGTCAAGCCCGGCCCCGGCGAGCCTTCCCGCGTTCAGGGAATCTTCAAGAGCCTTCCGGGAGACCAGCTCTGCTCTCGCGACGTTGATAAGGAAGGCGCCGGCATCAATTACTTTGAAAAATGATTCATCGGCAATTTCTCGAGTCCGCTCATTGAGCTCCAGTGCCAGGATGACGAACCGGCAGCCGGGAAGAGCGGAGAGAACGTCGTCCAGCGGAAAGTATCTGTCCACTCCCAGGTCGGAAAAACTTTCTCTCCTTGTCCTGTTCACCCCGGTTATCTGCATTCCCATAGCCTTGAGGCGTTCCGAAATGCTCTGCCCTACGTTTCCGAGACCTAAAACACAGGCCCTTTTCTTCCATAGAGAGACCCCCTGGGGGGAGTAGAGTCTCCGATTGAGGATGCTCTCCCGGACTTTGCCGAATCGCCTGGCCAGCATAAGCATGTGCAGGACTGCGATCTCTGCGACTCCCTCGGCGTTGCCCGTGCCGCGCGAAGGAACGTGGCAGACCGGGATACCTTTTGCAGAACACGCCCGGAGGTCTATCCTTTCGACACCGACACCCCACTGGTGTATCAGGCGGAGCGAGAAGGCCTTTTCCAGGAGGCGTTCGTCGACATCCATCGGCCCGGTCACAAGCACTTCAGCTTCGGCGATCCGATCCGGCACATCCGCCGGATCGGCAATATCGATTTTGTTCCCGGCGAAGAGATGTCCTATGACTGAGTGGAGCCTTTCGAAGGTTTTGGGGGAGAAGAGGATCTTCACTTGCAGCCTCCTTCCCTCGGGGGATCTTTCTCCAGCGATTTCTTGTCGCGTGACAGGCGGGCAAAAGCGTCGTGGGCGTGAATGCTCTCATGGCTGGTGACTGTGATGGAATACCAGTCGATCCTGGGGTCACGGTCGAGACGCTCCGCAACCTCCCGGACGACATCTTCAACAAACCTGGGGTTATCGTAGGCCTTTTCCGTGACGAATTTTTCGTCCTCCCTCTTCAGAAGGGTGAAGACCGGGGAGGAGGCACTCTCCTCGGCGATAACGGCAAGTTCCTCGATCCAGACAAGACGGTTCATCCGGACGGTGATCCTGACTTCTGCGCGCTGGTTGTGAGCTCCCTTTTCCGAGATCTCCCGGGAACAGGGACAGAGGGTGTTGACCGGAACCGACACCGTCAGGGTAAAATCGAAGCTGGTGTCACAGGCCGCCCAGAAGACGACATCGTACCGGGTGTAACTGGAAGAGCCGCTGACGGGTGCCTGCCTCGCCGCAAAATAGGGGAAGCAAAACTCCACCTCAGCCCGCTCGGCATCCAGATGCTCCCTGAGATCCTGGGCTATCTGTTCCAGATTCTGGAGCGTAACATGGCCGTTGCAGGAGTTCAGTATCTCGATGAACCGGCTCATGTGGGTGCCCCTGTAATCCCTTGGCAGTGAGACCGCCATCTCGACGGCGGCTACAGTATGCTGGGTTTTCTCGTGCTTGTCCCTTACAACTATGGGGTAGGCGAGACCGGTCACGCCTACGCTGTTGATCGGGATGTTGCGCCGGTCGCGCTCGCTCTGGACATCCCGCATCAGGACAACTCCTCCCTCAGAATTGCCGAGCTTGAAACCGTCTCCCATATCTGGATCTCATAAAGGGAAGGTCCTTTCCCTTCCTTCGGAAATGCCCCTGTCAGCTTCTCCCAAACCCAGATGCAGATGTTTTCCGCAGTGGGCTGTGGGATGATGTCGTTCAGGTAGGAGTGATCGAGAATGTCCAGGGCTTTTTCCCTGACCGTCTTCTTGACCTCAAGAAAATCCATGATCATCCCCTCGGAGCCGGGTTCGCCCCGGAGAGTCACCGCCATTCTGTAGGTGTGCCCGTGAAGGCGCTCACACTTGCCATGGTAAGCAACAAGGTTGTGGGCCGCATCAAAGGAGTATTCGGTCTTCAGATACATATCGTTTCATCCTTTCTCCATGGGTTCGGCCGGGGGAACTTCACCGAGGTCGAGGGATTCCTGCCCCGGCGGAAGGCTCGACCCGAAGCCAAGCAGCGCCCTCATCTGAAGCGCGTTCCTGACCGCGTTGTCCCGGAAGCAGTTGTTGAACATCAGAAAAACCCTGCCAATATCATCCGCCATTTTTTTTGCCAGGCCGCTGAATGCCCGCAGTTCGTCAATATCGTACAGGTAGTTGAACCGCTCGGCTACCGTGGCGTTCCTTCTGCCCCATGCGGGAGCGTTCCTTCCGTGAAACCGCAGGACCGTCCCCCATGTCGCGGTTATGTTCCACTCCGGAGGCACGGTCCAATCCAGTTTCGGCTCATCGACGGCAGTGTACGCCATGTTCTGATCCCTGAGCATGTCGAGAAAAGGGCCGCGGTTGCCATCCTCAAGCCATGATCCGTGCCGCACTTCCAGGGCGATCCGAAGCGGGGCGCCAAGACTCCCGATCCTGCGGAACCAGTTGAGGTTTTTCTCCGAAAAAGTGACCCAGGGGGGGAACTGGAAAAGCAGATAGCCCAGGCGGTCCATCCGGTGAAGCACCATCACCCGGGAGATAAAGACGTCCCACAGCGCCACCCTGTTCTCTTTCGGTATCTCCCAGATGCGGATCCTCGACCCCCTCGGGGCATCTTTTGGCCTTATCGATCCGGGGAGGGCCGATACGGGAAGGGCGTGAAAAGTGAACAGACCGAATGCCTTGACGTTGAACAGGAATCCGGGAGGGGTGCGCGAAGCCCACTGGAAAAAGTCCGTTTCATCGGGGATCGCGTAAAATGTGCTGTCGATTTCCACAGTATCGAAGAAGCCCGAGTAGTGGCGCAGCTTCGCGGGGACATCCCGTGCTCTATCGGGATACCATCCGCTGGAAAGAAGCGATCTATCGGTCCATGAACACGTTCCCACCCTGAAATCCTTCATCATTTGAACTCCGCCGAAATTTTATGTCATCCTGAACAGATTCTATTCTATAATGGGAGTCAACAGAATCATCTGTTTTCCGCTTCAGAATCAACCGAAAGGACGTGCCGGCATGCGGCTTGAAGGGCTATACGCTCCTGTTCCAACACCGTTCAATGATAGAGGGGACATCGACCTTGACGCTCTTTCGTTTAACTTCGACAGATGGCTGACTTTTCCCATGGACGGCATCGTCGTAAGCGGATCGAACGGCGAATGCCCCTTGCTCACCTTCCCGGAAAGGGCCGGGCTGTTCAGGGCATCGGCAAGGCTCGCGCAGGGGAAGATGCGTATAATCGCGGGGATACACTGCGCTTCAACCCGGGAGACCGTAGAACTCGGCAGGGAGGCGGCAGCCAGCGGAGTCGATGCGGTTCTTGTCCTTCCTCCCCATTACTATAAGGGGCAAAATACACCCGGGAGCCTGGCGGCATATTTCGAGACCGTGGCGGACTCGGTCCCCGTTCCTGTCGTGCTTTACAACATGCCTTCCAATACCGGTTTCAACCTGGACCCCGGGATAGTACTCAAACTTTCGTCCCACCCCAATATCATAGGGATCAAGGACAGCTCCGGCGATATCGTACAGATCGCTACTATCTGCCGTGACGCGCCTGAAGACTTCGGGGTATTCGCCGGATCGGGCAGCTTTTTCCTCCCATCTCTCGCTGTGGGATGCACGGGCGGTACGATGGGCGTCGCCAACCTCTTCGCAGATGCCTGCAGGGACATTCTCGCATCCTTCCGCAAAGGGGATCTAGACCGGGCCAGGCGGTTGCAGCTTGAGATAATCGACATCAACCAGGCAGTGACAAAGAGGTTCGGAGTTCCGGGCCTGAAGGCCGCTCTGGACCACACCGGTCTCTACGGAGGTCCGGTCAGACCGCCGCTCCTTCCGGTGAGCCAGGCGGTCAGAACTGAGATAGCAGGCATCTACGATAGATTCAATTCTATTTACGGGGGGGAATTATCATGAAACGAGTACTTGCTCTGCTTGGAAGCCCGAGGGCCGGAGGAAACAGCGAAACGCTTGCGCAGGCAGTCCTCCGGGGAGCGGAAAAAACAGAAAACACCACCGACATGATCCGGCTGAATGGGATGGCTCTTGGCGGATGCATTGACTGCAGGAAGTGCTGGTCGAAGGGGACGCCCTGCATAATTGGGGACGGGATGGCAGAGGTGCACAGCAAGATACACGAGGCTGACGTTATTGTCTTTGCGACGCCTCTGTACTGGTATACCTGGAGCGCCCAGATGAAACCGGTCTGGGACCGTTTTCTGCCATTCATGCACGAAAAGGCCGAATGGGATCTCCGGGGCAAGAAAGCGGTACTGCTGTCCACCGCCGGGGACGACAAACCAGACGCCTTCGAAGGCCTGGTCTTCTCCTTCAGAACCTCGTGCGATCTCCTCGGCATGGATCACGCCGATCCCCTTCTGGCTTACGGAGTCTACAAAAAGGGGGATGCTCTCAAGGGGAAATGGGTCACTAAAGCGGAAGAACTGGGCAAGTCGCTGTAAAAAAAGACTTCGGGCGGGTCAATGAGGCCCGCCCTTCTTTTATCCCTCAGCGCTCCACCCGGAAGATAGTCTCCTCGCCGAGCCCCGTTATCACCCGAATGTATCCGCAGAGCTCCATGTCAAGGAGCGTGTCTCCCGTATCTACGAAGAGCGACTTCCCGATGAGAGAGCGCAGCTTCGAAGGGGTGGAGATTATCATGATGTTCTCTTTACCCGCCAACCTTACAACTTCGGGGCTGATCTGCTGATTGCCTCTTCCGAGAATGAACCCCTGCCCCCCGATGACCGTAACGATAAGCCTGGTGTTACCGGGTTCAACGATCTTCAGTATCTCTTTCTCCGAAAGGTCCTTACCCGTAGTCCTTCCATCCCGGATCGCATCAACCCCCAGAAGGGTGTGCTCGCACCCAAGACGCCTCATAAGAGCCGCAGTAGTAGAACCCGGCCCCACGAGATAGAGGACACCCGGCGTCATGCGGCTTGCGGCTTCACGGACCACTCCATCGAGTTCCACCGCTTCGCTTTTGCCTCCTCCGGACTTTCCGCCCTGGAGGTGTCTCCTCTCGAAGGGGACACGAAGGTATCCGTAGAGACTTGTTCTGACTATGCCGCCCCTGAAGGCCTCCTCGTCGATATCCATGACCTCCAGCTCCTCCAGACCCATCGGTGAGCCGAACAAAAAGAGATCCGCCAGTTTGCCCGCTCCGGCGGGGTTGCGCGCAAAGACCGGAGAGTGGATCTTTACTCCGGCCGGAATACCAACGACCGGAACCCTTGTCCCGACAGCCATGACCATGTCGCGGGCCGTACCATCCCCACCCGCGAAGAGGATAAGTTCAACACCTGCCTCCTCCATAAGACGGGCTGCCATGACAGTGTCGTCAGCTGACGTGAGGCGACCTTCACTCCCGGCCCCGAGAAGGACAGTCCTGAAACCGGCACTGGCCGATTCAGAAGCCCCCATGTCTCCGGAAAAAACAAAAATTTCAATTCCATCCTTACGGAGGCTGAGCTCCTCAAGAGCTTCCGCTGCCCTGAGCGGAGCCCTGGGGGAAGCTCCCAGGGCAATGGCCTCCTGCAGAATATCCTTTCCATCGGTCCCCTTGAGGCCAACCGAACCCCCCATGCCCGCGACGGGGTTCACTATGAGTCCCAGGCGCTTGATGCCATCTGACCGTTCGCAGCTCATCTCTTCCGGAAATACCCCTCGTATTTCCTCGTATACTCCCGCCAGGTTATCGCCCACTTCCCGGGGTCGTCAAAGTAGTCATGGTCGATGTGATGGACGGTACTGTTGTGCGGAGCATGCCTGATGGTTTCAGGATCTTCGTAGCACTCCCTGGATATTTCGGCCATGATCTCCAGATACTCGTCCATATCCTCCCTGGAGTATGATTCGCTGGGTTCGATGGTGAAGGGCTCGGGAACAACCCAGGGTTCGTGGCTCCCCCAGTAGTGGGTCCCGAAATCCGCTATGCGCCTCTGGACATCCGCAGTGCCGAATCCGGTTTCCTCCTTGAGTTTCTCCCAGCTGTAGCGAGCCTGCTCGATCCTGGCCGGATGGTTTGGATAACTCAGCGAGCAACCTCTGATCTGGAGCATTTTTTTCATGAAATAGTTGTTGTTCAGAACTGCCGTTCTGGAGGCCTCTTCCAGGCCGTCCGCGCCGAGGGCCATGATCCATGCGTAGGCCCTTACCACGACGGGAGCGACACCAAAGAAGTCCTTGACTTTGCCGCAGCTTTTTGGGAGATCCCAGTCGAGATAGTAAAGGCCGCTTTCTTCTTCCTGTTTTACGACCGGTACTGGAAGATAGGGGGCAAGTTTTTTATCAACCATCACAAGCCCCGTAGCGGGTCCTCCACAGCCGTGGGGGGAGGAGAACGTCTTGTGAAGATTGAAGAAGGACATGTCGAAGCCGGCCTCCCTGGCCCTTGCTATCCCCAGCAACCCGTTGGCGTTTGCCTGGTCGTAGCAGCAGAGGGCCCCGAACTCGTGGGCAAGGTCTGTGAACTCCCGTATCCTGGAGTTGAAGATACCCGTATCCTCCGGGTTTGTAAAAAATATCGCGGCTGTCCTCTCCGAAACAACGCTTCTGAACGCATCCAGGTCGGGCAACCCTTCTTCGTCCGGGGGCAAAATGATTACCCTGTATCCCTTGACCTTCGGCACGGCGGCGTCGGCGGGGTGGGAAAAGATCGTCGTTATAACCTCGTCGCGACTTTCATCCTCACCCCTGTCGCGATGCCAGGCCCTGACCATGGAGGCAAGAGCAAGCACTCCGTGAGTTCCTCCGCCAGGCTGAAGACTGCAGCAATCCAGACCGGATATCTCCCTGAAGAGATCCTCTGTCCGGAAAAATATCTCAAGAATCCCCTGAACGGTAGAAGGATCCTGGAGGGGATGAAGATCCGCAAGTTTCGGAGATCTGGCGAAGATCTCGTTTATCTTTGGACTGTGCTTCATCGTGCATGTCCCCTGGCCGATGTCTATATTGGAATCCGCCCCGAGGTTCTCCTGCGAGAGGTGGTTGAAATGTCTTACCACTTGCGGCTGGGCCATCTCCGGAAGATTGGGCAGATCATTCCTGCGCATGGTGTCCGGAATGGATGATCTGCCATCGCCGATAATTGCCCTGATTTCTTCCTCCGCCTCCGGCACCAGGATCCCTCTCTGGCCGGAGACGCTCAACTGGTAGATTATCGGTTCGTTCCATCTCATATGGTGAAACGGCCTGAGTTTTTTAGTCATGATTTATCATTCCTTTCGTTCCGGCAGCATCTCATCCGAGAATTTCCCGGAGAGTAGCGACAAGCCTGTCGATGTCGCGTTTAGCCACCTTTTCAGTTACGCAATAGAGTGCGCTCTGTCCAAGCTCCGGGAAGTCGGCCGAGAGATCCTTGCCTCCGAAAATGCCTTTTTCGAGAAGTTTTTTATTGATCTCGGCCACGGTTTTGCCCGTCCCCCTGAAATCCGCCACAAATTCCTTGAAACAGACGGCTGAAAGCCGTTCCGTCGATACGCCCCTGATAGCATTCATGGCCTTCCTGGCGTAAAGAGAGCGCTGAAGGATAACTTTACCGAGATCGGCCATCCCGCGGGGTCCCATGGAGGCGAGATAGACCGCCGCCGCAATACCCCAGAGCGCGGCGTGGGTTCCCACGAACTCTTTCGCTGTCTCCCTGTTCGCGAACGAAGTTCTCTCCCATGCCACATCTCCGAAACCCCACTCACCCTCGCTTGTTGGAGCTATGCCAAAGAGGCGTGAAGGATACTCCTCAATGAATACCGGATCTCCCTTTGTGCTGATGAACCCGCCGACTCCCCCGCCGTAGTTCATGTGGATGCCGAGCGGCTGGATATCACCGCAGGCAATGTCCGCTCCGTATCGCGACGGGGGCTGAAGAACGCCAAGCGACGATGGGTCAACGGCGACAACGAGCAGCGCGCCAGCTTCATGTGCCATTTTTGCTATCTCTTCGCCCCTGTGCTCGATCCCGCCAAGATATGAGGGATTTTCGAAGTAGACCGCGGCGACATCGGATCCCAGTCTGGACTTGAGGTTGTCAAGGTCGATCAGGCCACTCTCCTGCGACCATGAGATCGTTTCGTGTTCCAAAACCTTGTCGAGGTAGGTCTTCACTATCAGGAAACGGTCGGGATTCATGTTCCCCGCAAGGAGGACTTTTGGTCTCTTCGTGATCCTGGAGGCCATGCGCAGAGAAGTTCCTGCCGCCTGGGAGCCATCGTACGTCGGCACGTTGCAGACCTCAAAATCCAGCAGTTCGGCCATCATGCTCTGGTATTCAAAAAGCGCCTGGAAGCGTCCGTGATCCTCATAGGGCTCTCCCGCATAAGCGGTCAGAAACTCCGACCGCCCGATGATCTCGTCGACAACCGCCGGAACGTGATGGTTGTAGCAGCCGGCACCGAGAAAACTCAGGAACTCTTCCGCCGTGACGTTCTTCGACAGAATTCCATCGACATGTCTCTTCAGGTCCGCCTCTGCCGAAAGAGCCTCCGGAATGTTCATCTTCCCCTTCATTCGCAGCTCTTCAGGAACGTCCTTCAGCAGATCATCAACGCTTTCGACTCCGATATCCCGAAGCATCTGCTCCCGGATTCGCGGTTCCGAATTCGGGATGTACGGATATTCCATATTTTTTCCCTTCATATCGAAAACCTCCGTATGAAATTTCTAGGCGGTCCCGCCGCCGTCGACAATAAGGTTCGCTCCCGTTATCCATGGGGACAGACCGCTGACCAGGAAATAGACCGCCATTGCGATATCTTCAGGGCGCCCTAGCCTTTTGAGTGGACGCTCCGCACTATCTTCTAGCCACTTCTCCTCATTGATCCCAAGCTGTCTTGCTTCGTCTCTCAGGAGGGGCGTGTCGGTGTCTCCGGGGGAGACTGCGTTGACCCTTATGTTCTGTGGACCGTGGTCGATCGCCATCGCCCGTGTCATGTTGATGACGCCTCCTTTTGCAGCGCAGTAGGAGACCGCCTTCGGGCCGCCCTTGACTCCCCATCCGGACCCGATGTTCACGATGCTTCCGCCTCCGGCCCGGGCCATGAACGGGATCAGGTGCTTCGAGACCAGAAATGTCCCCTTCAGGGTTACATCTATCGAAAGGTCCCAATCCTTTTCGCCCAGTTCAACGACGTCTTTTCTCCGGATCACTCCCGCGCAGTTAACAAGGATGTCCACCCTTCCGAAGCGCGCGACTGCCGAGGAAGCCATGTTGCGGCAATCCTCATCTTTCGTGACATCGCACCTGACGAAGAGACAGCGGCTACCGATCTCCGCCTCTGCGGCACGTCCCTTTCCCTCATCCAGGTCCACAAGAACCACCGAGGCTCCCATATCGGAAAGAAATTTCCCGCACCCCAGGCCGATCCCGGAGGCTCCGCCCGTAATGACGGCACTCTTTCCGTCCAGCCTGAAAAGCTCTTCGTTAGCCATTCCCTCTTATCCCCTTTCTTTCATTGAAGACCGGCCGTCTCCCCGCCGTCGATGGGGATATTCGCACCGGTTATATACGACGCCTGGTCTGACGCGAGAAAGGCAAAGAGAGCCGCTACTTCGGCCGGAGCCGCGTGGCGCTTGAAAGGAATCTTTTCGTTCACCTTTTCAAGCATTTCGGGGGTGTACTCGGCCTTCTGCATTGGCGTGAGAACGTAACCGGGGCTCACGGAATTGACCCGTATAAGGGGAGCCAACTCAAGCGCCATTGTCTTGACCAGCAGTATTACTCCGGCCTTGGAGGCATTGTAGTCGGCGTAGAAAGGGTGTCCTTCCATCCCGTTCGTCGAGGCCGTCATGAGAATGACCCCACCCTCTTTCATCCTCCTTGCAGCCTCACGGGCACAGAGGAACATCCCTCCGAGGTTAACTCCGATGACCTTGGTCCATTGGGCAAAGGTGGTGTCGATAAAGCTGTTCCTGACGCTAATTCCGGCGTTGGAGACAAGAACATCCAAACCTCCCATGAGGCGGTCTATCTCCAAGAAGGCCCGTTCGGTCGAGGCCGGGTCCGAAACGTCCGCGCAGATAAAGGCATCAATGTCCGGAAGATCATTGCGGGAACGTTCAAGCGCTTCGCTGTCCCTGTCCAGGATCGCGACCCTGGCGTGCTCCTTGGCAAAACGCTCTGCTGTTGCGAGGCCTATCCCGCTGGCACCTCCTGTAATTATTACCCGTTTACCGGCAAGATCCGGATACATGAAAATTTCCCTCCTTTTTGGTATACGTGGTATACTAAGTATACTATAGTAGTTTTACCTCTTTCAGGCTCTTTCGTCAACAAGAAGGGCAAAAAAGCAAGGAGGCGGCAGGGAGAGGGAAGGGCATTGATCTTGAACTTCCTGTCCGCCGGTAGGCGGATCTGCGATCTCCTGTCCGCCGGTAGGCGGATCTGCGATCTCCTGTCTCCTCATCATTACAGTAACCCGGCAACCCTGGAGGGATCAGAATGTATGAAACAGACAGCATCGACAACGCAACGGCCGCTGAGCACGTTTACCGCGAACTCAAGCGCCGCATCTTTTCGAAGGATCTCCGGCCGGGGCAGAGACTCCCGGAAGCTTCGCTTGCGAGAACTCTTTCGGTAAGCCGAACCCCTGTCAGGGAGGCTCTTCGCGTGCTGGCTAACGAGGGGTTGGTAATATTGATCCCCGGCAACGGAGCCAGACTTGCATCCCCCGCCCTTGCGGAGATGCAAGAGGGATATGAGGTCAGGGAATACCTTGAAAGACTCGCCGTACGCCGTGCCGCAAGGAACATCACCCCCCTTCAGATATGCCTTCTGGATGAGGCCGTCAAGGAGGAGGAGTCGATATTTTCCTCCCGTGACCTCGAAAGGTATCTCGAGGTGAATGTCCGTTTTCACCGTATAATCGCCGAATCCGCCAAAAACAGGATACTGGCTGAATATGTAGGCAACATCCTCTCCAGGACCTATGTCTACATGGTCTTTTTTGAGTCGTTCTTCGATTTCGACACCAACCCGAGCCTGGACGAACATCGGGAGATAGTGCGCGCCCTTTCGGACCACAATGAAGACCTGGCTGAAACCCTCATGCGGAAGCACATAAACCTTTCGATGGAGGCGCTCAAAAAACCTGGGTAAACAACAGAAACGCGTTTTATGATGCGTATACACGAGAAAAATCCTTTCTTGAACATTCAAAATGACAACAAATGCAAATAAATTTAAATTTATGGTTGCAAATATCCCTCATTGGTGATATATACACTTATCATGCCGGAAGGAGTGAGCCATAATGAACGGATCGCCCGTACAGAGCTTCGGCTTCAACGTTTTCAATGACAGGGCAATGAAAGAAAGACTCCCCAGGCACATCTACCAGCAGCTTCAGGAGGCAGTATCAGGGGGAGAGAAGATGGATTTTCATGTAGCGGAGATAGTTGCGACCGCCATGAAGGAGTGGGCCGTATCAAAGGGCGCGTCTCATTATACTCACTGGTTCCATCCAAGAACTGACCTGACCGCAGAGAAGCACATGGCATTCCTTACGGTCGATGAATACGGACTTCCTCTTGATTCCTTCGAAGGCGCTGATCTTATCCAGAGCGAACCCGACGCCTCTTCTCTCCCCTCCGGCGGAATGAGATCAACTTTCGAGGCCAGGGGGTATACCGCATGGGACCCCACGAGCCCGGCCTTCGTGATCCCCGCCGAAAACGGCGGAACGCTGTGCATCCCCTCCGTCTTCATAAGCAACGACGGCACTCCGCTCGACATGAAAACACCTCTGCTCAGGGCCCTTTCGAAGATCGAGGAAGTCACCATGCGCATCCTGAAGATGTTCGGAAACCGCAATGTCAAATGGATCCGCGCCACAATGGGGGCAGAACAGGAATTCTTTCTCATTGACGAAGACATGGCCGCAAAACGACCCGATATAGAATACTGCGGCAGAACCATAATTGGCGCACAGACCCCCAAGGGGCAGCAGATGGAGGATCACTACTTGGGATCGATACCACCCAGGGTTCTTGCATTCATGCAGGAAGTCGATCAAAGGATGTGCTCGCTCGGGGTTGTCCTGAAGACCCGGCACAACGAGGCGGCTCCCTGCCAGTTTGAATACGCGCCGCAGTTCACCGAGGCAAACCTTGCTGTAGACCAGAACCAGATCCTCATGGAACAGATGCGCCAGATAGCCTCAAAACACGGCTTCCGCCTTTTGCTTCATGAAAAACCCTTCGCCCTGATAAACGGGAGCGGAAAGCATCTGAACTGCTCCATGATGGACAGCGAGGGGCGCAACCTGCTGAAACCTTCATCAAGCCAGAGAAAGAACATCCAGTTTTTGACGCTGGTATCCGGCCTTCTTCTCGGCATCTCCAGATACGGCGGTCTGCTGAGGGCATCCATCGCCACTCCGGGCAACATGAGAAGGCTCGGCGGGAATGAGGCTCCCCCCTCTATCATGAGCGTATTCCTTGGCGATGTCCTGACGCATATTCTCGACCGGGTCGAGGAAGGTCTTCCAGAAGATCTCCCCTCAAAGGCCTTCATCGACCTTGGCCTGAACCGCCTGCCCGATGTGCTGAAGGACAATACCGACAGGAACCGGACCGCCCCGATAGCCTTCACAGGCAACAAGTTCGAGTTCCGGGCCCCCGGAGCTTCCCAGTCGCCCGCCGGTCCCATGACAATGATGCTGTCTCTCTGGGCATGGGGGCTGGAAAAGATGGCGAACATGATCGATGCGAGGATCGGAGAGACCGACGTCGCCGACGCCGCCCTTGACGCTATCCGCACGGCCGCCCTTGAAAGCAGGAACATCCGTTTCGAAGGGAACTGCTACTCTCCTGAATGGCACGAAGAAGCCCGGAGGCGGAACCTTCCGATCGCCCACACCACATCCGAGGCACTGGCGCTCTTCCTTGTTCCCGAACACAGGGAGCTGCTTTCCGGACTCGGCATTTTTTCCGAAAGGGAGATCCTCGGTTATTACGAGACACGGCTTGAGCAGTACATCAAGACTATCGAGATCGAGATGAACGTTATGGAGGGAATGGTCCGCAACGGAATCCTGCCCGCCATCACGAAACAGGTCGCAGCAGAGGGCACAGCACTTGGTTTTGTCCCTGAAGGTATCAGAAATGGATCTCCCTCATTCTGGCAGGAGCATATCGGAGAGCTTTACCGGGTCAAGGAAGGACTGTTAGAGACAGTCGGAAAGCTTGCCTCACTGCATGAAAGCCTGGAATTCCTCGATCTTGAGAAAAGATCAGAAACGCTGACCGAAAAAGGACTCCCTATCCTGGACAGCATCAGGAAGATGTGCGATGCAGCAGAGACCCTTGTTTCGGATGAGTTCTGGCCATACCCACGCTACAGCGACATGCTGCTGAGCAGATAGGTGTCGTGCGGTTAAAGAATCTGGAGGACAAAGAACGGGGTACTCCGCTTTTCAAGGGCGCCCCGTTTCTGTTTTTAAAAAAACTATTTTCCTGTTATGTTTATGTAATCACCGGAGTTGAACCTTATCTCTCCGCTTTCGATAGTATAGGTTCCAGGCTTGAGATACACCGCAAGGCTCTCAAGCAGCTTCGTCTCCCTTACATCCGAATACCAGACCAGAAGCCTTACAAGCTCTGCTGAATGTGGCTGTCTTAAGAAATACAGGTGCAGCCTTGTGAGCCCTTCTACAAGATACTCAACCTTTTTTATTTTCTCAGCCTGCCCGATGTAGTGGTAGGCCATCTGTCTCTGGGCAACGTCACTGACCATGAGGCGGCGTGTTGCACTCTCCAGAAAAGATCTCTGCATCAGAGGCGACTTCTCCAGAGTGGCGACCCTCATATCCCTGTCACCTATCATTCCACTCACAAGGAACATCACCCCTGCGGTTGCGGCGGTACACATGGCGATCCCAAGTCCCCTCAGGATCCACGGCCTCCTGATCTCAGTCCATGCCGCCCGCGGGGGCAGGATGTCCCTGTTCGCGATGGCAAAGGCGAGCGGCAACCAGACCGCGTTCTCTATACGGTGGAAGGGACGGGTCCACAGCGCGTTGAACCATATCAGGAAGAGGAACCCGCAGGCCCATACAGCCTCGGGAGAGATGCCTTCCCCGCTCTTCATGCGCCGGAAAAAGGCAAGTAGCCACCAGGCTCCCATTGCCAGTAGAATAAGGCCTCCGATGATCCCCGTCTCGCAGAACCACTGAAGTATCTCGTTGTGGGCCCAGTACGTGTACTGCCACTTCATGTCGGGGAAGTGGCGCAGCATCTCTCTCTGGGCATCAAGATAATTCCACTTGAAGTGTCCGAGACCCACTCCAGTGACCGGATGCATTGTGAACATCGTTCCTGCCGTGGCCCATATACTGTCGCGGTTTCCCACTGTCTGAAAGTTCTCGATCATATCCCTGGTTTTCATAACAAACGAGTTACCCCGGGCGAAGAAAATAGTCCCAGAGAAAGTAACCGCCAGAATGGCCGCAAGAACCGCTGAACGGCGGAAAACACTACTCCAGCCAGATCTCCTCCCCTCCAGAAAAACAAGTACCCCCAGACCAGCCAGCAGGGAGATAACGGCAGAGCGGCTCGTCGAGTTCCATATCCCCCAGGCGTTAGTCGAGAAAAGCAGCAGATTGAGGATTGAAAGGACGCGGGTCAGAGGTTTTTTCGGTTCGCCCGCACCGGATCTGATGAATATCCAGGCCGATCCGAACATGGCGATAGCAAGCCAAAGACCGAACATATTTTGCTGTCCGGTATTGCCGATGTAATTTCCCGGAGTGGGGTAGATCAGCGGGAATATCCCCTGGGCGCCCCTGATCTGGAGTTCCGCGAATATTACGTTCAGGGCTGCGTTCACCGAAGCCCCCCAGAGGAAAATGGGCAGCAACTTTCCTTCCAGACCGCATCGGGCCACTACGTACAAACCCCATAGCGCCGCGAAGAAGAACCACTCCCTCGCAAATGTCGTCCAGGAGGTTATCGGAGCCCAGAGCGGCTGGAGCAAAAGAAGAAGCGCAAGAAAAAGCCAGACCGCACCAAAGGGGTCAAGCACAAAGCTTTTGCGAACCTCCTTAAGAAAGATTATTCTTAAACCAGCTATTGCCACGAGAATGCCGATCGGAAGAAAAGCGGTGACCCACTTCATAAGATGGAGGGATTCGAACCAGAAGAGCCCGGAAAAAACAATGTTCGGCAACACAAGGGAGATGAAAAGAAATCCGAAAAGAAAGGGTTCGGGGACAAGCATGTCTGATGCATGGGTATCCGCGGAGTGATCTCGGCCAATCTGCTGTCCGTTCTTTCTGCTGAAAATATCAGATGAGTTCAAGATACACCTCTGTTTTCTATCATGACCCGGCCTCATTCAAAAGAACCGTAACCAGGATCTCCAGTTTTTTGCCGCTTTCTCCCGTTGATCTGACCTTCATGGTGACATTCAGCCCCTCCTGTTTCCTGCGCTGAACGGTTTGCGAAATGTCGCCCAGTATGGCATTCCCCAGCGAGGATGTGACTATTTTATCTCCCCTCACTCTCGTTCCTTCCTTATGAGAGCGGGCCATCTTCTCCACGATCCTGGCGGAAAGCCCTTCATGGAAAACCCTTTCCGCAAGTTCCCTCTGGGATCCGGGAGAAAGCCCTATCAGAGCCCTGGCATGGCGTTCACCGATGTTGCCGGCGAGAACCATCTCACGGACACTTTCATCCAGATCAAGAAGGCGCATCTTGTTGGCTATCGACGGCTGAGAGAGACCTATCTTTCGTCCGGTCTCGGCCTGGGTCCACCCGGTCTTTTTCATGATCCCGGCTATGGCGCCGGCCTGTTCCAGGGAAGAGAGATCTTTTCTGTGGGTGTTTTCCACCATTGCCAGGACCGAATTCAGGACCGGGTCCGGTTCCACTATTACAGCCGGGACTTCATCAAGCCCAACCATCATGGCAGCGACAAGCCGCCTCTCGCCTGCAAGGAGCCTGAATCTGTCCTTGTGCCTGAAAACCAGCAGCGGTTGGAGAATGCCCACCTCGGCAATGGACCTCGCGAGTTCCTCGATGGCGCCCCTATCGAAGATCCTCCTGGGCTGATCGGGGTCTTTGTCGATCAATCCGGGCTTTACACGGCACAGTCCCTTGAAGTCCACGGATCACATCTCCCGTCAGTATCCTCTCAGGAAGGCCATGCCTGACTTTTGAAGCTGGCATGTTCCTTGATGAAGGTCAGGCGGATGGTACCTGTTGGTCCGTTTCTGTGTTTCGCAATGATGATATCCGCCGAGGTATCGTTCTCCGCCTGTGCGGATTCATAATATCCGGATCTGTACAAAAGGACTACAAGGTCTGCGTCCTGTTCTAAGGCTCCGCTGTCCCTCAGATCCGACAGCTGAGGGCGCTTTTCGGTGCGCGATTCGACCGCCCTCGAAAGCTGCGAGAGGGCGATGACCGGAACCTCGAGCTCACGGGCTATGGCCTTCAGGGACCTCGATATCTCGGCGACCTCCTGCTGCTTGCTCTCTATCCTCCTGGAAAACTGCATCAGCTGGAGGTAGTCCACGACGATCAGTCCCGTGCCTTCTTTCATCACCTGTGACTTGAAACGCCTGCACCTGGCCCTCAGTTCAAGAGTAGAAAGGACTGAACTGTCGTCGATGTAGAATGGAGCTTTTGAGAGGTCTCCCGCGGCCTGTGCGAGGTCCTTCCATGAGTTCTCGTGGAACATGCCTGTCCTGAGGTCGTGAACATTGACCCTCGCCCTGGATCCCAGCATCCTCTGGACAAGCTGCTCGGAACCCATTTCAAGGCTGAACATCAGAACGGGGATGCCTCTCTCGACCGAGGCGAACATTGCCATGTCGAGAGCAAGAGCGGTCTTGCCCATCGATGGCCTGGCCGCGATGATGTTCAGACTCCCGGGCTGGAACCCCCCCGTGAGGCGTTCAAAGTCGCTGAAACCGCTTGGAACACCGGTTACAGAGCTTTCGGGAGAGTGGAACTTCTCCTCTATTCCGCGGAAAGTGGGGCCGAGAACTTCGCTTACCCTGCGGTATGGGACCTGGTTCCCGCGCTGGGATATCTCAAAGACGGCCCTCTCTGCCTCATCCAGAACTTCCTCAAGTTCTCTTTCCTCGGAATACCCCAGCCTGGCTATCTCCGCCCCGACCTGGATCAATCTCCTGTGAACCGACTTTTCCCGAACGATACGGACATGATACTCAACGTTGGCCGTTGTTGGGACGGATTCGATAAATCCCGCGATGAAGGCCTGCCCGCCCAGTGTTTCCGACAGGTTACGGCGCGAAAGCTCTTCAAAGAAGGTAAGCGGGTCCACCGGTTTGCCCTTTTCGGCCATTTCACGCATGACACCGAAGGCTTTCCTGTGACTTCCGTCGTAGAAATCTTCGGGAAGGAGGTAGTCCAGGGTGATGGTCAGGGCATCGACATCAAGAAGGCAGTCCCCCAGAACTGCCCTTTCCGCTTCCATGCTGTGAGGGGGAATCCTCACGAACAGCTGATCACTCACCTTTTCCGGCCTCCACAAGGGCCGTCATTTCGGCCTCTACACCCGGGTGGAGACGGACGGAAAAAGGATATGAACCCACCTCCTTGATCTGGGCGGAGAGTTTTATCTCCTTCTTGTCGACCAACACTCCAAAACGCGCATGCAGCTGTTCTGCAATCTGGGCAACCGTCACACTCCCGAAGAGCTTGCCCTTCTCTCCTGCCGTAGCCTTCAGGATCACCTGTTTCCCCTGAAGATGATCTCTTTTTGCAAGGGATTCCTGTTCTTCGCGCATGGCACGATTTTCCCTTGCCTTCTGGCGCTGCTGCCACTCTTCAAGCTTCTCCCTGGTCGCCTCTTCAGCCATCTTCCTGGGGACGAGGAAATTTCTTCCATACCCTTCAGCGACCTCTACGAGGTCGCCCTTTTTCCCCAGCTTGGAAACGTCACACAACAGGATAACTTTCATGATCTCCCCTCCCGGATCCTGGAACGCAGATCAAACCACATATCAATGATACCTAATAGAAGAACGATCTGCGCTATGAAAGAAACAAGAAATACAAGACCCGTCACAAGAACTCTCATAAAACGGCCAAACCCTCTGGCCTGCATCACATGCCAGATCACTGCCAGACCCTGGATGAAGAAGAGCACCGTCACCAGAAGGCGCAGGTTCAGTCCGGCCCGCTGCAATACGGCCAGGCTGGGGTAATGTGAACCGGCCAGGTGCAGGGCGATGGATGCCAGAAGAGCCCAGAAGAGGCTTTTGGGGAAACGCCAATCCCTGAACGCGGGAACGGCCGGAAGTACATCTTTTCCCAGCCTTTTCAGAACCGCTCCGCTGACAATATAACTCAGAACGCAGTCGACTGTCGCGGCCATGACAAGCAAAGCGGGGAAGATGAGCGGGATAAGACCCAGTGCTGCCCGCATCTGTTCGGTTGCTGAGGATAAGGCCGCTTCCGGCATCCCCATACTTGAATATATTGAACCTATTCTCTCCATCATGGGGAGGATCTGTGCCTCATCAAGCGTAAAGGGGTTTATACCTGTCATTTTTACCGCTATCGTCATGAGCAGGAGTTTGCTGCCCAGGGATACGAGAACCCCGTAAAGCAGGATATCGACAGCCTTGTCAAAACGTCTGCCAAAGGCGCCAAGGGCGATCCCGAGGAAGCCAAATCCAAAACAGAAGAATAGAGCTCCAATGACCCCGGTGAACGCCGCAATTATGAAAGTCGCCACAGCAACTCCAAGGACGGACCTCCCCAGGCTGTGCCTTAAACCCAGAACAACCAGCGGGGCCGGGCATACGAGGGAGAAAGCTATCCCGACGATCGGAAGGAGGTGACCGGCAAGGAATAAAGCCGCCGCCAGGGCGACAAGAAGAGAAGATTCAACCAGTTCCCGCGTCCTGTCCATTTCAGACCTCCTGAATAAATCGGGGGGGGAGAAGCCAAGGCCTCTCTCCCCCCAGGAAAACATTAAAGCGAAACCCTTACTCTGCGCTGTAAGGAAGAAGCGCCAGATAACGGACCCGCTTGATAGCTTCCGTGAGCTGCCTTTGGTGTTTTGCGCAATTACCCGTGACCCTTCTCGGTACTATCTTTCCTCGTTCACTGATGAATTTCTTGAGTTTTTCGACTTCTTTGTACTCCAAATGCTCAACCTTATCTACACAAAACTGGCAAACCTTGGGTTTTCTTTTCTTGTTCCGTTTAGTGCCGTTGGTGGTGCGAGGCGGAAATGCCATTACGATCCTCCTTTCGGGCAGATGTCCTGCCCGGACCTAAAAAGGGATGTCTGCGTCTTCCCCTTCGTCTTTAACGCCATCAACTTCTGAAATGTCCATAACGAACTCGTCCCCGAATCCTTTATCCCTGAGGCTTCCCGCCCTGGGTGCCGGGTCCTGTTCGTGGTCCTGTGAAAAGCCTTCGCTCTCTTTTCGCGTCCCGAGGAACGTCACACCCTGTGCTACAACCTCGGTGATCCAGCGGCGTTCTCCCGTTGTTGCCTCGTAGTTCCGGACCTGGATCCTTCCCTCCACAAGCACCGAACTCCCCTTGCGGAGGTATTTTTCACAGTTTTCTGCCTGCGATCCCCAAACGACGACTGGGATAAAATCGGCCTGATCCTGGACTTCCCCGTCCTTGTTCTTCCACTGGCGGTTAACGGCTACAGTCAACTTGGCCACGGCCTGTTTCGATGTGGTATATCGAACCTCCGGGTCGCGAGCCAGATTCCCCATCAGAATAGCCTTGTTGAACCCTCTGGCCATAAGAATCACTCCCTAGGTTTCGTCAAGCGCAATAACCAGATGCCGAAGAACCTGGGTCTTGAGTTTGAGCAAACGTTCAAGTTCGCGAACCTGAGCTGGGTCGAGACTGAAGGAAAGGACCGCATAGAAGCCTTCGGTCTGTTTCTGGACGGGATAGGCAAAACGCCTTTTCCCCCAGGAACTGGACTTTCCGATCTCGCCTCCCAGGTTGCGCACGACCCCTTCGATATCCTCCACTGCGATCTTGTGATCCTCCAGATCTGCCTGGAATATCGTCACCATTTCATACTGTCGCACGTTATTCACCTCCTCCCTTTGGCCTATGGTCTCCCCACGTACGGAGAGACAGGGACATACAGCAGGACATTATACGCTAGTGGAGCGGCTCCGGCAAGAAGTCTCCCGAGACGATCTCTATCCGGTAGATCTTTTCACCCGGGAAGGTGAAGTTGAACTGTTCTCTCGCCAGCCTGGCAACCCCTTCCGGGGTTTTGTAGAAGATGATCTTCTCTTTGAGGACCTGGACGTCCCTGGTCATTGCGACGAGCCGGTCCATCCTTTGATCGATGATGGAACTCAGTCTGCTTATCTTCCTGAGCTCCAGAAGATACGCGGTGCCGACTATTGCCAGGAAACAGAGACCCGCCGCGATCAGCGCAACCCAGCGAAGCCGGACCATTTCTACATCTGCTCCGGAGCGCTTATTCCGAGCAGGGATAGAGCGTTGGCAAGAACGATCCTCGAGGCCTCTGAGAGCAGCAGCCTTGCCGACTCAATGCCAGGCTCCACTCCGAGAACCCGGTGAGAGTTATAGAACGAGTGAAAATCCCCCGCAAGGTCGTAGGCGTAATAGACGATCCGGTGGGGAGCCAGGTCCCCGGCCGCCTTCTCAACTTCCTCGGTAAAGGCAGACAGCCTCTTGATGAGAGCGGTCTCCTCGGGCTCCCGGAGGAGGGAAAGATCCGCACGGGAAGGATCTGGAACTGCGACCCCGCGTGACGCTGCCTCTCTGAATATGCTGTGAATGCGGGCATGCGCGTACTGAACGTAAAAGACCGGATTGTCGGTGGAAGCGCTCTTCGCGAGGTCGAGGTCGAAATCCAGGTGGCTGTCCGAACGCCTCATGGCGAAAAAATACCTGGTTGCGCTGACGCCGACCTCATCGATGACCTCCCGGAGCGTGACGAATTCTCCGGAGCGGGTTGACATGGAGACCTGCTGTCCGCCCCTGAGCAGGTTGACGAACTGGATCAGAAGGATCTGCAGGTCCGCCTCGTTCCGCCCCAAAGCCTGGACGGCGGCCTTCATCCTGGGGATATAGCCGTGGTGGTCTGCCCCCCAGACATCGATCACCATGGCGAATCCTCTGTCGTATTTGTCCTTGTGATAGGCGATATCGGAGGCGAAATAGGTGGGAACGCCGTTGCTCCTTATCAGAACACGATCCTTGTCGTCCGAGAATGCAGTGGCCTTGAACCATGTCGCTCCTTCGGCATCGAATGCGAAACCGTTCTTCTTAAGGGTCTCGATCATCTTTGGAACCCTGACGCCGTCGTAAAGGGATTTCTCGGAAAACCAGACGTCAAAGGCGACGTCAAAATCCGAAAGATCCTTCTTTATTCCGTCAAGGATCACCTCGCCTGCATAACCCGTGAAAAACAGGAGCGTCTCTTCGAGGGGTTTATCAAGAAAACGTTCGCCCTCCGCTGTCAGGATATCCCTGGCCAGACCGTAAATGTAATCTCCCTTGTACCCGTCCTCCGGGAAAGGGGCCTTTTCGGGGCAGCCGCAGACCTCGAAATATCTGGCCTGGGTCGAGCGTCCCAGTATTTCCATCTGAAGCCCAGCGTCGTTGATGTAATACTCCCTTTCTACATTCCATCCTGCAAAAGCAAGGATCCGTGCGCAGATGTCTCCGACCGCCGCGCCCCTTCCGTGACCGACATGAAGAGGGCCGGTAGGGTTGGCGCTGACGAATTCAACCTGGACCTTTCTCCCTCTGCCCATGTCGACTCTGCCGTAATTTTCTTTCTTTTCAAGTATCTGCCCTATGATGCCTGACATCCAGGATCCGGAGAGAAAGAAGTTTATGAAACCCGGTCCCGCTACCTCGACCTTGTCTATCAGGGGGTTTTCGGGAAGACGGGATACGATCTCCTTCGCGATCACAACAGGTTTCTCCCTGAATGTCTTCGCCCACTGCATGGCCACATTGGTCGCCCAGTCGCCCTGGCCATCTCTCCTGGCTCTTTCGATGTCGACCTGGGGTTTTTCCTGGAGCGAGACCCCTCTTTCGCAGGCGACCTTTCCGATCGACTCTTCCAGCATCTCCCTGATCACGGCCGCAATATCCTTCTTCATGACTTCACCCCGTTCCGGTTACCTTCGCCGAAGGGGGATGGTGACTCCTGACCAGCCCAGCCCCTGGCGGACAGCGTTTGAAAAGATCTGCTTCGCCGGATCATCCAGCCTGGCGGAGGTAACAACCATTCTGTGTTCTCCAACGAGAGTACGGCTCTTTTTAACCCTCAGGTTTTCCTCTATACGGACGCTCCCCGATCCGAACGGGCGAAGCGCCGGAAGCACCATCACGCCGAACCCTTCGGGGAGGGCTATCTCTATCGACTGTTCGTAGACGAACGGGAAGCGGATACCGTTTGATGCGCCTCTTTCCGCTATCGCGACCTGCCACGGCATTATTACCGACGGCATGCGAACCAGCAATCCCTCTCCCCCCGGAAGGCCCAACTGCGTCCTCACGGGAACGCTGATCCTGAATCCGCTCCCCAAGGTCTCCAATGATACCTGTTCACCGGGGATCCCCGGGGTCGACGGCCAGCCGAAAGCGGCAAGGATCTCAAGAGCCTTCTCGTTTGTGGGTATGGCTCCTCCTGAGAGAGTATCCACCCACCCACCGCGTACCGTCACCACGAGATCGCCGCTTGCTACACCCTCAGGGGACAGGGAAAGGTTCCAGTTGAATGAAAGCCGGTGATCCGCGGCGCCTCCCGCGGGAATGGCTCGTCTAAGTACAGTGCTGCCTTCAAGCGCATAGACCGTTCTGCCCCAAAGCCGGGGCGGTGTGGAGCCGGGCCTTGTTCCCTGGCCTATTTCGAACATGAAGGCACTGCCTCCCGGAGGAGTGAGAGAAAGAACCGGTTTTCTCCAGACCCTTACCGTTGCGGGAGCGTCATCCCCCACAGGGATCACTGGTTCCCATAGCAGCTCGGCGCTCCAGCCCGCGCGGCGGAGCCAGTTTCTCAGAAGGAAGGAAGCCTCCCATTCTGTCCATGGACCATCGGCAGGAATGTTGATAGCTGGGCGGACGAGATCTCCCTGGAAACCGGACAAAAGCCGGGAGGGCGAGTTGACATATTCCATTATCCTCTCGCCTCCCCTTGTCCTGTTGGAGCCGGAGATCATGGAGGCAACCTGGGCCGGAGGGGACGCACTGACCGAATCGGCGAGGGCTGCAGCATCGGCAAGCGCGTAACGAAGACCCTTCTTGAGGCTCAGGACAAGCGCCCTCACTGACTCGGGTGCAATGACTCCTTTGAGCAGGGCGGGCGTGTTGACGATCGACCACGTATAGATATCCTGAGCGGTCCCCTTTTTAAACTCGGGGTCGGGGATGCCTTCACCGTGCCATTCCGGAACAGTACCGGATGGGACGGTGACGGAGATCCTCTGTTCCCATTGGGGAAGGTCGAGGTCAAGCAGCACGGCGTCCTCTATGTTCATGCGCGTCGGGAATACCTGCCTGTAGGATAACGCCAGTATGTTGCCCTCGAAATTGTTGGGAAGACGGACTTCCACTAAGGAGACGCCATTTTTTTCGATCTCTCTGGGTATCAGCGGATACTGCATCTTCCTGGAAGAGGGGTCGTAAAGAGCCGCTTCCAGGACGGAGGCTTCTCCACCCTCCGGGACCAGGATCTCCCAGTTACGCCATCCGTCGGGAATTCCTCCACCCTCGTGGAGGAACCAGAGCGAAGTCCGCTCCATTCTCCCATCGGCGAGAAGTCGGAATCTGATATCCCTGAGGATAACGAATCCCTGGCCGGACCCCATGGCATCCAGGGAGGGAGCCTCCCTGAGCGATCTCGCGAGCTCGGCGGCAATGTCATTAGCATGAACCGCGCTGCAGAGGCTGAGCATGACAGTCAATATCATCGTGGCCAAAATCGGTCGATGTTTCAAAAACACCACTCCCATCAAACCCGGTTAACCGGGGCTTTTTTCGTCCTGGTCATATGTTCCTGCCGCAGCAGTACTTGTATTTTTTACCGCTTCCGCAGGGACAGGGCTCGTTCCTTCCGATCTTCCTGACGCTCCTCGCCGGAGACGGCCCGGACTGGGGCTGAATCCCCGATGTCTGCGAGAAAACTGGAAGCGCGATCTCCCGCGACTCCCTGCGCGGTCCCTGGCGACGTCCTTCCGCAGATGGTTCGGACATGACCGTAACCCTGAAAAAGTATTCGGTGAAGGAGAGCCGAACGCGATCCATCATCTCCTGGAAGAGATTATATGATTCGAACTGGTATTCCAGAAGGGGATCCTTCTGTCCGATGGCGCGAAGCCCGATTCCCCGCCTGAGTTCGTCCATGGCGAGAAGGTGCTCCTTCCAGGCCGCGTCCAGAACGTTAAGAAGGAGAAACCGGATCATTTCGCTTGCGGTCTCTGACCCAACCTCCCTGAATTTTTCATCTATCTTCTCCGATATGGCGTTAGCGATCTTCTCCTTCGCTTCTTCCAGGTCCGCGGGTGACTCTACGTCATTCAGATAGATTTCCAGCCCAGGCCAGAACACGCCCTTCAGGGGCACAATAACTGCCAACGGCTGGGGTTCTCCGCCCTCGGGGAAGAATCGTTCGAGAATACTGTCAAGGGCATCCTCGACAAGCTGGCGGCCGTGCCCGGAGAGATCCGGTTCCGTCAGTATCTTCCTCCGTTCAATATAGATCGCCTCGCGCTGCTGGTTCATTACGTTGTCGTACATAAGAAGCTGGCGCCGCATGTCGAAGTGAAACTCCTCCACCCTTTTCTGCGCCGACTCTATCGCCTTGGTAAGGAGCCCGTGTTCTATGTACTCCCCTTCCTCCAGCCCGAGTTTCCCCATGAAGCCGCTGATCCTTTCGGAACCGAAGAGGCGAAGAAGGTCGTCCTCCAGGGAGAGGTAGAAAGTGCTGCATCCGGGATCTCCCTGGCGGCCGCTGCGGCCCCTCAGCTGATTGTCTATCCGGCGGGATTCGTGCCGCTCCGTCCCGACTATCTTGAGTCCTCCAAGTTTTACGACTTCCGCGTGCTCCCGTTCGCAATCATCATGTTTTTTCGCGAGCAGTTCGCTGAATTTCTGGGGATCCGCAAGGGGATCGAGATCTTTTCTGGAAGCCTCTTCCCTGGCAAGAAACAGGGGGTTACCTCCCAGCACAATGTCAGTGCCCCGGCCGGCCATGTTGGTCGCGACCGTTACCGCGGCGAGGCGACCGGCCTGGGCTACTATCTGGGCCTCCATCTCGTGGTACTTGGCATTCAGAATGCGGTGTTCGACCTTTCGCGCCTTGAGGATCCTGCCCAGAGTTTCCGAACTCTCTATAGAAGTCGTTCCGATCAGGACAGGCTGACCCATCCGGTGGGTCTCCTCGACATCCTCCGCCACTGCGGCAAATTTTTCGGACCTGGTCCTGAAGATAAAGTCAGGATCGTCCTCCCGGATCATGGGCTCATGGGTCGGGATCACGACCACCTCAAGCCCGTAAATGTCCTTGAACTCCTCTGCTTCGGTGGCCGCCGTTCCGGTCATCCCGGCCACCTTATGGTACATCCTGACGTAATTCTGCAGCGTGATGGTCGCCAGGGTCTGGTTCTCGCGCCCCACCTTGACTTTTTCCTTGGCCTCTATGGCTTGATGAAGTCCATCGGAGTATCTCCGGCCGAACATAAGCCGCCCGGTGAATTCGTCAACAATGACGATTTCTCCGTCCTTGTTGACATAGTGGACATCTCTCTGGAAGAGATGGTGCGCCTTCAGGGACTGGACGATCCGATGTCCCAGTTCGGACCTCTGGTAATCGGTGAAAAGTTCCGGGATGCCGAGTATGTCCTCGCACCTGGAGATACCGGATTCCGTGAGGGCGACGTTCCTCTCCTTTTCGTCGAGCTCGAAATCCTCGCCCTTGCGCAGGCGTCTGGCTACTTCGTCTGCTTTCCCGTAGACCTCAACGTTATCATCCGAGGGGCCGGATATGATAAGAGGGGTCCTGGCTTCGTCGATCAGGATCGAATCCACCTCGTCGAGAATAATGAAGGAGTGCTCCCGCTGGACAAGGTGGGAGAAGTGCACAACCATATTGTCCCTCAGGTAGTCGAAGCCGAATTCACTGTTGGTACCGTAGGTGACATCGGCCCTGTAAGCCTCCATTCTTTCGTTCTGGTCCATGAAGGCGTAGATGACACCGGCGGAAAGACCCAAAAACCTGTAGATGGGCCCCATCCACTCGGCGTCGCGTTTAGCAAGGTAATCATTGACCGTCACGAGGTGAACACCCTGGCCGGAGACAGCGTTGAGCGCCACTGCCAAAGTTGCGACAAGCGTCTTTCCCTCTCCCGTCTTCATCTCCGCGATCCTGCCCTCGTGCAGAGACATGCCGCCCATCAGCTGGACATCGAAATGACGCATGCCCAGCGTCCGCCTGGAAACCTCGCGGACTGCGGCGAATACCTCCGGCAACAGATCGTCGAGAGATTCTCCGTTGGCGCATCTTTGCCTGAAGACCTGAGCCAGCGCGGCCAGTTCGGCGTCTGGCATTTTCTCCATGCCGGGCTCAAGCGCGTTAATCCGGGAGACCGTGGAAGCGTAACGCTTCAGCGTCCTCTCATTTCGATCAAGCCCTAGTGCCTTCTTCAATCCTTCCAGCATCCATTTCACCTCAATCGGCGTTGAGAAGCGGGGAAATTTCTTTCAGAACGACATTATATTCCCCGCCCGGGGGGGCGTCAAAAAAGGGAGGGAATTAAAACGGGGCGGCATGAACCGCCCCGCCGGGAATCGATCTTTAAAGAGCGAATGGTTCCAGGTGGGCCAGGAAATGGTGCAGCCCTTTTACCGGGGGAGCGTAGGATACCCTAAGGCCGTAACGGATAGCTTCTCTGCGTTTGTAGACGTTCACTACCGATTCACCTGCATACTCCATGTGGCTGTTCGTGTAGGTTCTCCGGTTGATCGCCAGACGGAAGAGTTCGAGCTTCGGATACCTGATCTCTCCCGTCTTTTCGTCCTCCGTGGCGAACGCAAGCGCTCCGAGGCCGATACCCCTGATCGCCGCCTCCCTGTATATCTCTATCCCCAGGACATCCGCAGGGTAATATTTTTGAGGTATGTGAGGAAGAAATGCCGCCGCGTCTATGAAAATGGCGTGTCCTCCGGCAGGTTTTACGAAGGGCACTCCGCCGTCCTCAAGTATGTCTCCGAGGTACCGCACCTGTGCGATCCTGTGAGCCATGTACTGCTCGTCCATCATCTCATGCAGTCCCACTGCCAGAGCCTCGAGATCCCTTCCGGCAAGGCCTCCGTAGGTTGCGAAACCCTCGAAGAGAATAACCCTGGGCAGAAGTTTCTGGTACATCTCCTCCGTCCTGCAGCAGATCATGCCGCCTATGTTGACGAGGGGGTCCTTCTTGCAGGAGACCAATATAGCATCGGAGGAGTCCATCATGGCTTTCAGGATCGCGGCAACCGACATCCCTGCGCACTCTTTTTCCCTGATCTTGATGAAGTAGGCATTCTCGGCCATCCTGGCCGCATCCATGAAAAGAAGTATGCCCTCACGCTTCGCCACGGCGGATACCGCCCTGAGGTTCGCGAGGCTGACCGGCTGTCCCCCGCCGGAGTTATTCGTGACCGTGACCATGATAAGGGGAATCCTGTCCCTGCCGTATTTCCTGATGACATCCTCGAGTTTGGAGATGTCCACGTCGCCCTTGAAAGGGTGAAGCGATGTCGGGTCGAACGCAGCGTCTATGACACAGTCGACCGGTTCGGCCCCCATGTTGAATATGTGAGCCCTCGTAGTGTCGAAAGGCATATTGAACGGTATTATGTCACCCTTCTTCAGAAGGGTGCCGAAGGCAACGTTCTCGGCGGCGCGACCCTGGTGGGTCGGTATTACGAACTCGAATCCAAGGACTTCCCTTACCGCATCCTTGAGGGCAAAAAAACTGTCCGCGCCCGCGTATGCTTCGTCACCCCGCATGATCGCCGCCCACTGGTTCTTGCTCATTGCCCCGGTCCCGGAATCGGTCAGAAGATCGATGTAGATATCCCTCGACGTAAGTCCGAACATGTTGAAGTGACCGCGCTTGAGAGCCTCCTCACGCTGTCCCTGGTCGGGGACGGTGACGGGCTCCACCATCTTGATCCTGAAAGGTTCGGGCTGGATTGGCCTTACCATACAAAAAAGACCTCCCTATGGCTGTTCTTCAGCTCGGCTGGAGGATTCTCAAATTACTTCTGGCTCGCCTGTTGTTTCCGCGGCAATTATAACACTGCCTTCGAGACGCCACATCAATGAGCAAGGGCCGTCAAAAAAGATACCCGGCTCATGAGAGGTATCCGGGGTTGCCTGTTTTCAGGTGAGAAGTTTTTTGCCTTCGGCCAGGTAGTCCATCCCCGACCAGAGTGTCGCAATCATCGCTATCCACATGGCGAAAAGCCCTCCGGGCAGGTTGAAAATTACCATGAGAATGGCGATGATCTGGGTAACCGTCTTCAGCTTTCCGCCGCGTGAGGCGGAGATGACGATCCCCTCAGATGCCGCGATCATGCGAAGCCCTGTTACGAAGAACTCCCTGGATATTATGACGACCACGATCCAGGCCGGAAGCCTCTGGAGCTGAACAAGGGAGATCAGCGCGGCTATCACGAGTATCTTGTCCGCCAGGGGATCGATCAGTTTGCCCAGGTTGGTGACCATACCGTGTTTCCGGGCAAAATAGCCGTCGAAGGTATCGGTCAGCGCGGCTATCGTGAAGACAAGTCCAGCCAGGATGTCCCCGAAGGGGAGCCCCAGGATGTTGCCGAACTGCCCCCTGAGGGTCAGAAAGACCATCACGAGAGGCGCGAGAAAAACTCTGGAGAGGCTCAAAATATTTGGAAGGTTCCAGACTCTCAAAGAGAGACGCACCTCCTAGGGGTGGCAGAAAAGATCACTTCAGAATCTTAAAAAATAAACAAAGCCCGGAGTTTGTGGCGTAATACCATTTTCAACACATGTGATGTACTAAAAGTATACCCTCAATGCGCAAAAGATGGGCCCTGCAGTGAGATCTTTGTTAGTGAGGTAACTGAAGGTATGCGCTTAGAGCAATTATGCAACAGACTCCCCGGGGTTTTTTTAATAAACCCCGGGTCGTTCTTGCTTCCGCTACCCTCCCAGATAGGCCTCTCTGACTTTGGGGTTCCTGAGCAGTTCTTCCCCCGTTCCCGAGAGCACGATGCTGCCCACTTCGAGAACATAGGCCGCATGAGCTATCTTCAGGGCCGCGTAGGCGTTCTGCTCCACGAGAAGAACAGTCTTGCCCTCGTCGTTGATGGTCTTGATTATCCCAAAGACCTCCTTGACGAGGAGCGGAGCCAGACCCAGGGAGGGTTCATCAAGCATTATCAGCTTCGGCGAGCCCATAAGAGCTCTGCCCACCGCGAGCATCTGCTGCTCTCCGCCGGACAGGGTTCCGCCCTTCTGCCATGTCCTCTCCTTGAGCCTTGGAAATAGCTCGTACACCCAGTCAATGTCTCTTGCTATCCCCTTCTGGTCAGACCTGCTGTAAGCACCCAGCATCAGGTTTTCAAGAACCGTAAGATGGGGAAAGATCCTGCGCCCTTCGGGCGCCATAGTGATCCCCGCCTTGACAATATCTTCGGCTGCCAATTTGCCTATCTCTCTTCCGTCGAAAAGGACCGAGCCGCTGCTCTTATGAACCAGACCGGCCACTGCACGAAGCGTTGAACTCTTGCCGGCTCCATTGGCCCCTATCAGTGTAACTATCTTTCCCCTGGGAACCTCGATGGAAATGCCCTTTATGGCGTGGATGCCGCCATAATGAACGTTAAGATCGCTGATCCTAAGCATCGTGGACAAACTCCTCTCCCAGGTAGGCCTCAATGACCCTGGTGTTCGCCTGAATCTCTTCCGGCTTCCCCTCGGCTATCGTTACGCCGTAATCGAGGACCCACATGTGTTCGCAGATCCCCATGACAACCTTCATGTCGTGTTCTATGAGAAGGATGGTAAGGTCGAAGCGGGAGCGGATATCCTTGACGAAACCCATAAGTTCCTGCGTCTCGTTGGCATTCATCCCCGCGGCGGGTTCGTCCAGAAGAAGGAATGAAGGGTCAGTGGCCAGCGCCCGGGCTATCTCCAGCCTTCTCTGGGCACCGTACGGAAGCCCTCCCGACTGCTCATCGGCAAGTTTTTGCAGACCCACAGCCTCAATAAGGTACATGGACTTGTCCCTGATCTCCCTCTCCTCTTTCCAGTAGGATGGCAGGCCAAGAAGCGCATGCCACCAGGTCGTGTGCTGCCTGACCCTTGCACCCACCATGACGTTCTCAAGAACCGTCGCTGTGTGGAAAAGCCTTATGTTCTGGAATGTTCTCGCAATCCCTCCTGAGCAGACCTTGTGGGGAGGCCATCCGGATATATTCTGCCCCTCAAAAAGTATCTGCCCCTCCGTCGGCTTGTAGAACCCGGTGATCATGTTGAAGCATGTTGTTTTTCCGGCTCCGTTGGGGCCTATAAGCCCCACTATCCTGCCCTTCTGGATCTGGATATCGAAGTTTTTAACGGCTATCAGGCCGCCGAAACGCATGGTCAGGTTTTTGGTTTCAAGAACGATCCTGCGGTCGCTCATCTGGCCTCACCCCGCCTTCGGAAAAGTCCCAGGAACCAGTCCCAGTTGAACTCGCGCTTGCCCATAATTCCCTGATGCCGGAAAAGAATGATGAAGAGCAGGGCAACTGAAAACACCACCATGCGCATTCCCGGAACCCCTTGCAGCGTTAATGATCCTATCGTCACAGGATTCTCGACAAAGCGCAACCACTCCAGGAGAACCGTGATTACGACTCCAGCCAGCACTGTTCCGGTGATGGATCCAAGGCCGCCCGCGACAACTATCATAAGAACGTTGAATGTGAGGATGAAATTGAACATCTTCGGGTCAATGGTCGTAATGAGACTGGCAAGAAGCGCCCCTCCGACCCCGGCAAAGAAGGCGCCGATGACGAAGGATGTCATACGGCATCTGAAAGTGTCTATGCCCATTGCCCTCGCGGCAACTTCATCGTCCCTGATCGCCTTCAGCGTGTTTCCAAAATTGCTTTTGACAAGCCTGATGATCACATAGAGCGTCAGAAGACACCAGCCGTAATTCCACCAGAGGTTGGAGTAGGGAGGTATTCCCTTCAGACCAAGGGCACCATTCGTTACCCGGGGAATGTTGTTTGCAACGACCCTTATGATCTCCGCAAAACCCAGGGTGGCAATTCCGAGGTAGTCCCCTCCCAGCCTGAGAACAGGAAATCCGATGATAATTCCGAAAAGCGCCGCCACGAGCCCGGCGATAAGTATGGCCAGGAAAAACGGGGCGTGCATCACGGAAAAGGGCCACATCGGAGCCTGTAGAATGTACATGGCATGTTTCTGGGCGGCGGGAAGTATAAGCAGAGAACAGGTGTATGCACCGATGGCCATGAATCCCGCATGTCCGAGCGAGAAGAGTCCGGTGAAGCCATAAATAAGATTGAGGCTCAGCGCGAGGATTATGTTGACGGCTATCAGGTTCAGGATCTGGATCTTGTAGCCATCGAGGTTCTTTCCCGCCCAGAAAAGGAAGAGTGCGAGGATGAGCACGGCCACGCCGGTCAGGATGTAGTTTCTCTTAAGTTTAGCGTCCATCAGACTTTATCCTCCAGCTTCTCACCCATAAGCCCTGTCGGCATGATGAGAAGAATGATGATCAGCAGGACAAAGGCGAAGGCATCCCTGTAACCGGCGAGCGTTGGAAGGAAAGCCACTATCATTATCTCTATGAAACCAAGGACAAGGCCCCCTATCACCGCTCCCTGAATTGAGCCTATTCCGCCAAAAACAGCCGCTATGAAAGCCTTGAAACCCGGGATTACACCCATTACAGGCTGGAGCTGAGGATACCTGAGAGCCCACATTATGCCCGATGCCGCGGCAAGAGCCGAGCCCATGCCGAAAGTGATGGCGATGATCCTGTTCACCGGGACTCCCATCAGCCGGCTGGTTTCAATGTCCTTGGAAATGGCACGCATGCCGAGGCCGGGTTTTGTCCTGTAGACCACGTAAAGCAGACCCATCATAAGAATGAAGGAGAGGACCGGGAAAACCAGAGTCAGCGGAAGAATACGGATCTTGTCAATAACTATCACTTTTACGAGCCAGTCCGGGCGCTGAACAGCCCTGGGGATTGCTGAAAAAACAACTATGGCAAAGTTCTGAAGAAAGAACGAAACACCGATGGAACTTATGAGAGCCGAGATGCGGGGCGCGTTACGAAGGGGCTTGTATGCTACTCTATCCACCATTATTCCGGCCATGGAGGTCACAAGGATCGCCCCTATTACCGCAATGGGCCAGGGGAGGTGAAAGAGGGTAACTCCCCAGAAAACAAAGTAGGCCCCCATCATGAATATCTCACCGTGGGCGAAGTTGATGAGCCTCAGAATACCGTAAACCATGGTGTACCCTATGGCGATAAGCGCGTAAAGGCTCCCAAGGGTGAGAGCGTTGAAAAGGTGCTGTACGAACATTGCCAAGCTCATATGAGCTCCCCCTTGATATCACGTAAAGGCGGGGGAGGAAGACCCCTCCCCCGCAAAAACAGCCGATTCCCCCGTTAAGGGAGGTCTGGTTCAGATCTAGAGTTCCGGAGCGATGGTGGCTATGTAGAGCTTCTTGCCTTCCTTGATCTCGACTATACCGATCGGTTTCTCGGCGTCGTGCGACGCGTTGATGGTCGTAAGTCCTGTTACGCCCGCAAAGTCCTTGGTCGCCGCGAGAGCTGCGGTGACGGCTTCGGGGTCGGTGTTGCCCGCGCGAGTGATGGCGTCGAGGAGGATCATGTAGGACTCATAACCGAGAGCCGCGTTGACGTTGGGATCGTCGGTACGATTCTTCTTCCAGTTATCAGTGAACTTCTGCGCAACTGGATTCATGTCCTTCATGGACGGGTCATAGGGGAAGGTCGTATGGACGAATCCTTCGACAGCATCTCCGCCGATCTCTACGATCTGCGGGTTGTCCATGGCGTCTCCGCCCATGATCTGGAAGGTAACTCCAAGTTCCTGTGCCTGCTTCATGATGATGGCGCCTTCAGCAAAGTAGGATGGGACAAAGAGAATATCGGGGCTCTTGCTGATGATCTCGGTAAGCTGGGCTGTGAAGTCCTGGTCGCCCGAGTTGTAGTTGAGCTTCGATACGATCTCTCCACCGAGCTTCAGGAATGATTTCTCGAAGAACCCGGCGAGGCCGACCGAATAGTCGTTGGCAACGTCGATCAGCAGAGCGGCCTTCTTCGCTCCAAGAACCTTGTTGGCATAGGTTGCCGCACCGGCACCCTGAAGCGGGTCGATGAAGCATACGCGGAAGATGTACTTCTTGCCTTGGGTAACGAGGGGGTTGGTGCATGATGTGCCGACCATGGGGATTCCGGCGCTCTCGGCAACTTCTCCGCCCGCCATGGCAAGAGAGGAACCGTAGGTGCCGATAACGGCAACAACCTGCTCCTTCTCGATCAGGCGCTTGACGGCGTTTGCGGACTCAACCTTGTCGGACTTGTTGTCTACGACAAAAAGCTCAACCTTCCTGCCCAGAACCTCGGGCATCTCAACCTGTGCCATCTTGATTCCGTCAAGCTCAAGCTGCCCGCCCATAGCCATCTGCCCCGTCAGCGGGAGATAGACACCGATGCGAATTACCTCTCCCTCGGCGACCGGTTCCTCAACAACAGGAGCCTCGGGGGCCTTCTCGCCCCTCATCATCATGAACCCGATAACCGCAATTACAACGATCAGACCTAACAAAAGACCTTTCTTCACGTACGCTCACCTCCAGATGAATTTACAACGTGCTTATAATTTTACTCCAAATAGCCCCAAAAGAGCATTCCAGCTCATGTCATGGTCTATACTATCCCCACCCCTCTTCCCCCGATTTTGAAGAAGTTGCCGGGAATGGCTGTCTGGCATAAATTGAAGCAGGATTATTATACCCCCGTCAGCGTACAATGGAATCGGGAAAAAGGATCCTGAGATCTCCCGGATCCGGGGCGGTTCCGTTGACAAGTGATCCATCGAGGGTCTTTCCGGGTCTGAACGGCTGGATGACCCAGATTGCTTCAGCCCCTATCTGGTTTCTTATCTCCCTGAGGTCGGCCATGTCCATGAGGTCTGGGACATAGGTGGTCCGTGTTTCGAAGGAGATGCCGGAACTTTTCAGGAGCTCAAGGGACTCCATCACCTTCATGCCGTCCCCCTTCACAAGTCGCGGATAGTCCCTCCATGGCGCCTTGACGTCCAGAGATACTGCATCGACAAGGCCTTCCCCTATAAGCGAACGAAGCATGGAAGGGCGGCTTCCATTGGTATCCAGCTTTGTATCCAGCCCTGTAACACCCCTTATCTCCGACAAAAACGCCGGGAGCCCCTCATGTATCGCAGGTTCTCCTCCGCTTACGACTACTCCGTCGAGAAACGGGTTCCGGCTTTTGATATCCTCAAGGATCTGCTCCAGGCAGAGATCCCCTTCGGTTTTCAGGACAAGATCGGCGTTGTGGCAGTAGGGGCATCGGAAATTGCAGCCGCAAAGAAAAAGGACCGGTGCGACATGCCCGGTCCAGTCGATAAAGGAGACAGGAAGGTAACCTCCTACGGGGACAAGTCCGCTCATCTTCCTACCGCGGTCCTTACCCTGTCGCGGAGTTCCGCCCTCTTGCCTGCGTTCCATGAGGAGGTTCTGGTGAAATAACCGGTAATTCTCGTGATACCGTCGACGTTGCGGCTCTGGCAACCCGGGCAGGAATCAAGAAGCCCTCTCTCGACCCTTCCGCATTCATTGCAGATCGTGAATTCGGGGCTGAAGGCTATCTGCGCGCTCTCCGAGTGCTCGAACGCCTTCCTTACGAACGAGGCCAGTGCGGCCGGATCGGGGCGGTGTTCCCCCATCCAGACGTGGGTTATCGCTCCGGCGTTGATCATCGGGTGAAACTGCCCCTCGAGCCTTACCCGGGATACAGGGTCAAGCCCGGCGTCGTACGCAAGGTGCGTGCTGTTGGTGTAGTAGACCTCGCCGCTCTCGGGATCACCCTTTACAAAGCGGACGGCGCTCTCGGGAAAGAACTTGAGGTCAAGCCTGGCAAACCTGTAGGCCGTACTCTCCGCAGGAGTCTGTTCAAGGACTATCTTCAGGCCGAGCCGTTCGGAGAGCTGGCGGCACTTGAGGTCCATGTACCTCGTGACAGCAAGGCCCAGGTCCATAGCCTCCCTGCTCTCGTGCATCCGGCTGC
>JAUSOU010000012.1 GCA_030656095.1 Thermovirgaceae bacterium
GCCTGCCGCAAGCAGGTCCGCTACGCGACTGGGATAAATCAGCAGGAAGGGGATGGCCCCAAAAACAAGCCTCGCGGGGAGGCTCATGGAGCGCAGGAAATAACCTTGCACTGCTGCTGCAAGCCCGATGATCCCTATCAGGGCCGGAATAAGCCCAAGGAGGATATTTAGAAGCGACCCGTTGCAGAGAAGGGCCCCGTTATAGACAAACATGTATGGAATGAGAAATCCCCCGAGGGCCATGATGCAAGCCGAGAATCCAGTCTTCATCGGATTCGAACCGGCAACACCCGATGCCGCATAAGCTGCCAGTGCTACCGGCGGCGTGACGTCGGCAAGAATTCCGAAGTAGAAGATGAACAGGTGAGCGGACATGGCTGTAACGTTCATCCCCATGAGCGCTGGAGCAAGGATCGTGCTGCATACGACGTAGTTCGCCGTCGTCGGGAGTCCCATTCCAAGAATGAGGGAAGCCACCATCGTCAAGGCCAGTGTCAACGGAAGGATGCCGTGGGAAAGGTCCAGGAGAAATGACGAAAAGGTCAGGCCAAGACCCGTGATCCCAACAACCCCGATGATGATACCGGCACAGGCGCATGCTGCCGCTACCTCGATCGCCGAAGTCCCGCCTACGATAAGCGATTTCAGCAATTTTTCAGGAGTGATGCGGTATTCCGGAGCTCCGATCCAGGTTACAACGATCAAGACCGCGAGAGACCAGAAAACAGCCTTGGAGGGTGAATAGCCCAGTGCAAGAAATACGACCAGGGTTATGATGGGCACGAGAAGATGCCAGCCTCTTTTAAACACCTGAACCAGATGTGGTAGTTCCTCCCTGGACATCCCTTTTATCCCCAGTTTTCCTGCCCTGAAATGAACCATCGCGAAGATCGACGCGAAATACAAAGTTGCAGGAAGCGCAGCTGCAATAACGATCTCCCAGTAGGAAACACCCAGGAACTGCGCCATGATGAAGGCAGCAGCCCCCATGACCGGAGGCATTATCTGTCCCCCTGTCGAGGAAGCCGCGACGATCCCCCCTGCCGTGGTGTCCGCATAACCCGCACGGCGCATCAATGGGATCGTGAAGGAACCCGTCGTAACGGCATTGGCCACCGAACTGCCTGAGACGGTCCCCATGAGGGCACAGGCCACGACACCAGCTTTGGCGGGACCTCCGACACTCCTCCCGGTCAGGGCAAGAGCGATGTCGATGAAGAATTGCCCTGCCCCGGAAATGTTAAGGACGGTCCCGAAAAGCACGAACAGGAAAATGAACGTTGCAGAAACACCCAGGGGAATGCCGAATATTCCGTCGGTCCTGAGGTAAAAGAAAGGTGCAAGGTCGGAAACCGGAAAACCGGCGTGGGCCAGCATCCCGGGCATATACCGCCCTCCAAGGGCATAGAGGATGGCCATCATGGCCACTATGGGAAGGGGCCATCCCATGGAACGCCGTGTCGCTTCAATGACCAGCAGCGTCATGATCGTCCCCATGATGATATCGGAAGTAATAGCCATGCCCTCGCGATCGCAGATGGCATTCCAGTTGAGGAGGATGTAAAGGCATCCTGCAACAATTAGGCCCGCTAATGCCCAATCCCAGGGATCGATCTTTTTAAGCGACCTTTTCTTGGAAATAGGGTACAGAAGAAAGATAAGGGATCCCATGAACATCCAGTGTATGGCCCTCTGCTGCATTGCAGGGAGAAGCCCTAAAGCGGCAGTATAGAGGTGGAAAATCGAAGCGGCTATGGCAATGGCTGCGATGATGAGGCCAGGCAAACCTGCGGGTTTCCGTTTTTTTCCCTCTACTTCTTCGATCAGTTCCTCAATCTTGTCGTAATCGTTCATCGGTTTTCAAAACCTTTCAGGGTAAGGTCATTTCATGCCAGTGGCAGCGCATAGGAACGCTGCCACTGGCTAAAAAAGAGGTAACCTACATCTGGACGCCTTTCTCCTTGAAATACTTAACAGCTCCAGGCGAGAAGGGGGCAACCTTGCCAAGGCTTGATTCCTGCGGGTTGAAATGGACAGCCTGGGGAGTGACATTCATGAACTTATTCTGGTTCTCCAGGATTGTTTTTATGAGGTTGTAGGAAAGCTTTTCGTCCATTCCCTTCTTGACGACCAGGTAGTTCGCGTCAGCGATCGTCAGGACATCCGTGTCGACCTTGGGATAGGTCCCAGCCTTGATCGTGTAGGAAAGGAGATAGGGATACTTTGCCGTGACTTTATTCACGACGTCGACAGGAATTGGCACAAGGACGACTTCACGCTGGGCGGCAAGTTCCAGCACTGCCGAACCCGGTGCAGCAAAATTCCAGAAAACGGCATCGATATTGCCATCTTTCAGGGCCATGACTCCTTCTGATTGTGTGAGCTGCAGCTTCGTGAAGTCCTTGTCCGGGTCGATTCCGGCTTCCTTCAGGATCATGAGGGTCAAAAGCTGGTCCCCACCACCCGCCGCCCCGACGGAAACCTTTTTACCCTTGAGGTCGGAAAGGGTCTTGATCCCCGTGCGGTTCGTGGTCACAAGATGCTGCGGAGCCGGGTACATGTTCATCAGGATCTCGAGAGGAAGTTTCCCGTCCGGCTCGAAGGCTTCCGTTCCCGTCACGGCCTGGTAGAGGGTAGATCCCATGGACATCCCGATCTGGGACTTGTCGGTCGCAACGAGACGGCAATTTTCCTTGGAGGCAGCCGTCGCGCGGGAAGTTGCCTTCACGTCGATGTTCGCCTTGCTCAGGACCTCCGCCATCGCTCCTCCCAGGGGGTAATAAGTCCCCCCAACGCCGCCCGAGCCAATCGTGATGAAGATGGTGGCCGCTAAAGCTGCTCCGGCAAAAAGGATGGATGTGATGAGAACTACGGCAACAAGTGCTTTTTTCATTTTACAACACTCCCCTTTCTCTTTCTCCAGCTTTGAGCTGGGTTATTGAGGCAACAAGATTTTTGCAGTTGCCTTCAAAGCTTCATCAAGACGGGAAACCAGTTCGTCGATTTCCCCCCTTTCAATGACGAGAGGCGGAGCCACCATGAACTGGTCACCGGAAATTCCGTCGGCCTGGCCTGTTCCCGGGTAAACGACGAGTCCGCGGGTCATACATTCCTGGGTCAACTTTTGCGCGGCTTTCATTGACGGTTCGAATGGCTCCCGGGTTTTCTTGTCGCGGACAAGCTCGATGCCCCTCATCAAACCGATGCCGCGAACCTCGCCCACGATGGGGTTCTCCAGCAGCGCCTCCATCCTGTTTCCAAGATGACTTCCCAGGATCGCGGCCTTTTCGAAGAGGTTGTTTTCCCTGATGAACCGTAGCGTGGCACTGACAGCCGCGGCCGTGACCGGGTTGCCGTTGTAGGTGTGCCCGTGGGTGAAGGAACCCGATCCGTTTTTCAGGGTCTCGGCCAGGGGCTTTCGTACGAACATCCCGCCGACTGGGGAATATCCCCCGGACATGGCCTTGGCTGAACAAATGATGTCCGGCACAACCCCCCAGTTGTCGACGCCGAAGGCTTTCCCGGTGCGCCCGATGCCGGTCATGATCTCGTCGGCGATCAGGAGGACATCGTAGCGGGTGCAGATCTCCCTGATGATCGGCCAGTATTCCGTCGGGGGGTTCAGTGCCCCGACGGTGGACCCGACGACCGGTTCGGCGATGAAAGCCGCCACGTATTGCGGGCCGATTCGCTTTATCGAGGTTTCAAGTTCCCGAGCACACATCACACCGCATGACGGGTAAGTCTGGCCGTAGGAGCACCGGTAGCAGTAATGGGGCTGTATCTTTGGAAACTCCTTGAACAGGGGTGAGAATATTCGGCGGCGCGGCATCGAGCCCCCCACCGCCATCGTTCCGAGCGTGCTCCCGTGGTAGGAGTTCCAGCGGCCGATCACGATGTATTTCGACGATTGCACGCCGTCCCGTTCCACGAAGTACTGGCGGGAAAACTTGATCGCCGATTCTACCGCTTCACTTCCACCGCTCACGAGCCATACGTTCTTGATGTCTCCGGGAGTGATCGCGGCGATCTCTTCGGCCGCCTCCAGGACCACGGGGCACATCCACCGGGAAGGATGAGCAAACTCGATGTTTTCGAGCTGGCGGGTCATAGCGTCGATAACGGCACGGTTTCCGTGCCCGATGTTTGAAAGCAGGGCTCCCGAACACCCGTCGATATAGGGAGTTCCTTTTTCATCGAAGATGTAGATACCCTCCCCGCGGGAGGCGACCTTGAAGTCGGTCCTGTAACTGCGGGGGATCAGATAATTGAAATCATGCAAGAAAACCCCTCCTTTTTCAAATCGCTACTCCCTTGCGTCAAGTCCTTTTCTCTGGAATATAGGCCTTCCTTCTAACTTGCGCCACGAACGTGTCAGCCCTGGAAGCCGGGACCCGGAAGGCTCGTCGGCAGCTTTCCGGGGAAAAGGTATGTCCGATTCCTGGCCCACAGGCTCTCAAGCGCTGCAAACATCTCCGGAATGGAATCCCCCAGCTTGCGCGAGACGGAGAGGATAATGCAGTTAATGAGGCAGATCGGCGCAGTGAAGGAATCGATAAATGAAACGGGGGTATAGGGAACGGTCACCACGAAAGACGACTCCATCGCTAGAGGACTGACCAGGCTGTCGGTTATGGAGCCCCTTTCCAACCCCTTTTCCCTCGCGTACTGCAGGATTTCAACGGTCCATCGTGTGTAGCGGGGAAAGCTGATCCCAATGACAAGGGATCCTTTACCCACATTTTCGAGTGTTTCAAAAGCGGTGTTTTCCGACAGTAGAGTCACGGCTGGGCGGATCCATGAAAGGTAGTAATGGAGGTAATAGGCCAGCGCGTAGGAGCTTCTCGACCCGGCGACGAAAACAGCTTTTGCTTCCACGATAGCCTTCGACAGTTCCTCTACCTGATTTTCCGGAATATGGCCCTGCACCCTTGAGAGTGCTTCGACGTCTTTCCCCACTATCATTTCAAGATAGCTTCCTTCCGCTTCCTTCCTGTAATCTCTAATCCTTTCTACGGTGGAAAGCTCATCAAGCACCATGTGGCTGATCGAGTCCTTCATCTTTCCGTAGCCGTCAAAACCGAGAAAGGAAGCAAACCGAACAACCGTGGCCTCGCTCACCCCGACCAGTGATGCCAGTCTGGAAGCGGTCAGGAAAGCCACTTCTTGAGGAGAATCGAGGATAAAGCGGGCAATCTTGAGCTGGCTTGGCGACATATCCGAGATTTTCGAGAGAAGAAACTCTTTCATGCGCGGCCCCCAAAAAATAAAATGATTATTTTATTGCATAATTTTTTTATCTGCATTATTTCTTTCATGAAAGTATAGGGTCATTCATTGCGCCATGTCAATAGTTGTTGAATAAGTGAAAATATGAATTTATTGCACTCTTGTTTCATAAGACTTCATGGGTATATGCACCATATTACATAATGCATATCGCTGCCCCTGCCTAAACAAGAAACGAGGATCTCCTATGGTTGCCGTCGGAAACACCTTTACCATCATGCGCAAGGGTGTCATTCTCAACCTGAAGGTCACCCCAGAATTCAGTTACCTGGACGCTCGGTCCTGCATGTTATGAAAACAAGGCAAAGGACCGACTGGTTGAAATATCCATTCCACAAAAGCCTGATAAAAACACATACAGATGTTCGAGGCCGTTTGATACGGCTTTTCCTTTGCTTCCTGCATTAGATCGTTGGTCTGCTGTGGGAGGGATGAGCCGTCAAAACACGAAGGCCTTCCGGGTGTTTCCCAAAAGGCCTCCGTGTTTTTCTGGATTTCCTGAACTTGTTATTGTTTATATTTTAGTAATTCGGAGGCAGCCCCCGAATTTGAACCAGGGGTGAAAGATCTGCAGTCCTTTGCTTTTTCGAGTTACAGGTTATAAGTTATGGGTAATACTTTTGAAAACCTCCCCAGCGTCAGGGATTTCCAGGGTATTGCCGGGGACTTTTTCGAGGGCTTTTAGGAATGGGATTTCGATCTGCAGACCCGAGATCTTTTCGGCAAGCTCCACAGCGCGAGCGGAGTATCGCAGTACCTGGATCGTCTCTATCCTGGAGATATCGTCAAAAAACCAGCCGCAGCTGGTGTACATGAGCATAGCGTTCCTTTGCATCTCAAGAAGCTCCAGAGCCCTTTCTTCCATATCCGGAGCCCTGCCTTCCAACAGAACACCGATGTAGTTGTCCCTCGCTTCCCAAGGATCCGCAAAGAATTTTGCCCCCTCTCTTTCGAACAGGGGATCCAGAACCTCTCTAAGACCATCAAAGGCCTCGCGCAACGGACCTCTCCACTTCTGGTTCCACTCCCGGTGCTCTCCCGCCCGGCAACCGCAGTCGGAACGCCATCTCTCCACGCCGTGCGAACAGCTCCACGATGTGTTGACCACGATCTCCACATCTCTCTCCGGAGGATATTTTTCGAGAAACTCTCCGTAGACCGTGAGGCGGGCTTCCTGATTTTTTTCGATAGTCTCAAGACAGTACGCAAGAGCCATGTCGCCAAAGCGATGATGATGGCCGAATGTCTCTCCGTCGACAGCCGCATGGGAAAAATTCTCTTTGTTCCCTGTAACTGGCGCCGCGTCGATCATCCTTTTTGCGAATCCTGCTCCGTCGTCCAATAGATTCCCGAAGGCTAAATCGTGCGCAATTCGACCATCGTAAAAGAATATGGCGATCCTGCTTCCTGACGGGAGCATGCACCAGTACGGGACCGTGGTGTCGATAACACCGCCAGGTAAATCGATCCAGTCTCCGCAGGTTTCACGATAACTCAATGCCTGGTGAGAGGCAAGGATAGTGAAGTCAATTCCTTCTGCCGCCATTATCTCCAGCGTCTCAATATCGACAGCCATCTCCGGGAGCCACATGCCCTCCGGGTCCCTCCCGAACCGGAATCGAAAATCCCTGATCCCCCAGATCACCTGTGTTTTTTTGTCGCGTGAATTCGCAAGGGGCATGATGACGTGGTTGTAACCTTGTGCAATAGCGCCTCCATGCCCCAAAAAACGCCCTCTGCTTTCGGCGTCGGCCCGAAGAATAGAGGCGTAGACATCCGGTCGTTCACGTTCCATCCACGACAGCAGGGTTGGACCGAAGTTAAAACTTATCATGGAATAGTTGTTCCGGATGCTGCGGACGTTTCCGGCTCCATCGAGGATGCGGGCAGCGGCATTTGGTTCGTAGCATTCGGCGGTCACCCGCTCATTCCAGTCGTGGAAGGGGGCGGCGCTCTCCTGCAGGTCAACGGTCCCGGTCCAGGGATTCTCCCTCGGCGGCTGATAAAAGTGCCCGTGGATGCAGACATACTTTTCGTTTTTCGTCATACGTGAAGAACCTCCGTAATGTAGGGAACGAGAGTCGTTAGTCGTTAGTTGTGTGGACCGCTAGTTCTTGTCATTCCGAATCCCAAAGGGTGACAATGTGCCCGAGCGTAGCGACGAGGTGCCCGAACGAAGAGAAGGGTAAGGGTAAGGGTACGATTCACGATTCACGATTCTCGACTCACGTTCTTGAGAAGCACAACCCCAAGCGGTGGCAGCGTCAATATTACCCGGTGAGGGAAGCCGTGAGAAGGTTCATCAATCGCATCTACGCCGCCGAGGTTGCCCGTGCCGCTCCCACCGTAGCAGCCCGCGTCGCTGTTAAGGATCTCTGTCCAGCGCCCCCCGCGTGAGGCTCCCAACACGTATCCGTACCGGGGGATGGGGGTTAAGTTGCAAACCACCATCACCACATCACCGGGATCCTTTCCGGAGCGAAGGAAGGAGATCACGCTCGAATCCTTATCCCTGGCGTCAACCCAGTGGAACCCGTCTTGCAGGCAGTCCAGTTCGTGAAGCGCGGGCTCGCTTCTGTAGGCTTTGTTAAGGTCCGCCACCCAGCGCATTATCCCGGTGTTAGGCTCCAACTCCGCCAGGTGCCAGTCAAGGGAGGAGTCATGGTCCCACTCCCGCCCCTGGGCGAACTCTCCACCCATGAAAAGCAGTTTCTTACCCGGATGCATGAACATGTATCCGTAGAGCAGGCGGAGGTTGGCGAATTTCTGCCATTCATCGCCCGGCATCTTTCCCAGCAGCGAGCCCTTGCCATGGACGGACTCGTCGTGCGAAAGCGGAAGGACAAAGTTCTCCGAGAAAGCATACAAGGCAGAGAACGTCAGAGAGTCGTGCTCGAACTTCCTGTAAACCGGGTCCCTGGAAAAATAGGCCAGCGTATCGTGCATCCACCCCATGTTCCACTTCAGGCCGAAACCCAGCCCCCCGGTATGCACAGGCCGGGTCACCATGGGCCAGGCGGTCGACTCCTCGGCGAAGGTCTGAATGCCGGGAAAATCCCTGTACAGCGCAACGTTGAGGTCTCTCAGAAACTCGATGGCCTCCAGGTTCTCCCTGCCGCCGTGCACATTCGGGATCCACTCCCCCTGCTTTCGGGAGTAGTCCAGGTAGAGCATCGAAGCAACGGCGTCCACCCGTATGCCGTCCGCATGGAATCTCTCCGCCCAGAACGAGGCACTGCTCAGCAGAAAAGATCTGACCTCGTTACGGCCGTAGTTGAATATGCAGCTCTTCCAGTCGGGGTGAAAACCCTTTCGGGGATCGGCGTGCTCGTAGAGGGATGTTCCGTCGAAACGGGCAAGGCCATGTGGATCGTCGGGGAAGTGCGAAGGGACCCAGTCGAGGATGACCCCTATTCCGGCTTCGTGAAGGGTATCCACGAGGAACATAAGATCTTCGGGCGTTCCGTACCGGCTCGTCGGGGCAAAGTACCCCAGAGTCTGGTAACCCCAGGAGCCGTAGAATGGGTGTTCCATCACCGGAAGCAGTTCCACGTGTGTGAAACCCATCTCAGCCGCGTATTCTGCGAGCATCGGGGCCATCTCGCGCCACGAAAGGAAGTTGCCGTTCGCGTCCCGCCGCCAGGACCCAGGGTGCGCCTCGTAGACAGAAATGGGCCTGTCCAGGGCGCTTGCCTCCCCTCGCCGCTTCATCCACTCTTCGTCGTTCCAGCCGTACGACGTCTTCCACACCACGGAAGCGGTCTTCGGCGCCGTCTCCCAGAAAAAGGCGAACGGGTCACCCTTCTCGCCGCTCCAGCCGACTTTGGGGGACTCGATAAAATACTTGTATTTTGCTCCCTGAGATGCTTCCGGCACAAAACCTTCCCATATTCCCGACGAATCCCACCGAGGCTTGAGAGGGCGCGACCGCCTATCCCAACCGTTGAAGTCTCCCATAACGGAGACTCTCTCCGCGCCGGGAGCCCAGACTGCAAACTGGGTTCCAGAACCTTGCGGCAGGTCAAGAAAATGGGCGCCCAGGCCCTCGTACAGCCTGCAGTGGCGCCCTTCTCTGAAAAGATAAACGTCATGCCCCGTCAAAAGCGATGAGTCATACCGCACGGGCTTCCCCCAGTTCAAGTCTCGCTAGTCCTTCTGGATCATCCCGTAGAACGATCCCCGGGCAGAGTTGTCCAAGTAGGCCCATTTGCCGATAAATCTGTTCATAAAATCGATCTTTCCGAGGAAGTAGAAATGGATCGCCTCATTGCCTACTGTGGTGAAATCGCAGTCGCCGTCAGGAGCACATGTTCCCGTCACTTCCATGTCCATGAAAGAGACGTTCGAGTGAACCACACCGGTGATAGACCCGTCAGGGTTCACGTCAACCAGAAACGACCCGTAGTCGTCGCCAATGAAAGTGCCCCTGTAGTTCCCTGTAGGGCTGCTATAAGCGGCGGCAAAAGACGCACCGGCAAAAACAAGCACCGCTGCAAGGGCAAGCGGCCATGATTTTCCCCTCGCGAACATCCTCTTCACTTCCTTTCCCTAAAGGCTGCAGATTCAATGATTATAACATCCTGCCGGCTCTCCATCACTGCTTCATCCGGCCGCAGCGCCCCCGTCTGCAGCGGCGCCTGCCGCCCCCAACCAGGAGGGGCTCCTCCAGAACGCCATCCTCCCGGCACTCCCGGCACAGCCCGGCCATCTCGAAGGTCTGGGGCAGTAGCTCGAAACCTTCAGCCCCGGCCCATTTCCTGACATCGGCCATCTTGGTATCCTCGTCCGGAAGGTGCACAGTCTTCCCGCACGACCTGCAGAAGACATGGAAGTGCATACGCTCGTCCGGCACCTCGAAACGGAGGAAGCCCTCCTCCAGGTTCACCATATTGAGCATACCGAGGCTGTTCATAAGCTCTATAGTCCTGTATATCGTGGCGATCCCTATCGAAGGGTCCTCCTGCTGCGCAAGTTCCAGAAGTTCACGCGCGTTGAGGTGGGTTCCCAGGTTTCGCAAAAGCGTCTCAACAATGACCCGTCGCTGGTTCGTAAGCCTGAAACCCCGGGATTTGAGCCTTCCCAGGTAGTCCTCGATGCTCTCGCTTATGCGTCCTTCCTGCATTTAAAAGCTCCTTCCTCAAGGGTCACCGGAACATGAGTTCTTTGTCTGAGGGGTAAGTGATCGTATACTTTACGCTGATCTCCTTGCTCTTCCCTTTCTCAAGATCCACTTCCCAGATGAGGAAACCTTTATCGTCCTTTTCCATAGGTTCGGGCACAAGAACAAGGCCCTGCACCTTTATAGTGTCACGTGCCGGGACCGGAACACGGTCCATCACCTTGAGCTTCACAGCCTTGGACAGGCCGTTGCTGACCGTTATGAGATAACCGCGCTGATGTTTCCCCTTTATTATCCAGCTGCTTCCGGTCTTGGGGAGCAGTTCCTCGCGTTTGGCTGTAACAAGCGGGGTGGTGCCAAATGGCAGGCTGAGCTCCTGGCCCATACTGCGAGGCGGGATCATCGTGGTTCCGGTCTCCTTGCCGTCGACGGATAGTCTGGCCTCGCCGGGGAGAAAGGCTCTCCCTGCTGACTTCACGGTCGCAACGGTCCACGCCTCGGCCGAAAACTCGGGGATGCAGACCAGAGACACCTCGCCCTTTTCGGTGAAGCGACCGGCATCAAGCCTCACACTCTCTCCGAAGCCGGGGACGGTTCCCCTGGTCTTCATTGTTACGTCTGTCAGCCCTTCTTCCATGAACGGCTCTTCCTGCAGATCATTCATAGGTGCAGCCGCCATCTCGGTGGCTTCTTCCATGCGCAAAGCCTTGACAGAAGGTGCGATCTCGAGGAAATCGACCACGAGGGGACGCATCTCCGGGATATGGAGCCCTCCGCGCGGCCTGACCGTGTGCAGCAGGATGTCACCCTTCCAGGTGATCCCGCTCTTCTGGTTGACCTCGGCTCCTGCCGTACCCTTGATCGCACCCGTGGAACTGTCAAGTTCCATGCGGTAGACGGGGCGCCAAGAGGCGCTGTTTGTCCAGGCCGTCACCGTCACGCCCCCCTTCCCCTCTGTCGCAACCGACAGCAGGAGCATCCTGTCAGGGTCTCCGGGGAAAAGTTTTTCGTATTCTCCTCTCAGAAGATCGTACTTTTTTGTTGCCTTCTCAAGAAGAACACCTGTTTCGGCGGCCTTGATCCCGATCGATTCCCGTTTTTTTACCGCAGTATCGATATAGGTCTCAAGTTCAGCACCTTTGAGCCCCGCAGGAACAGCTTCCCCGAGTTGCTTTATCGCCTGGGCAAGCGCCGCAGCGCGGGAAGCGAGCATGTCCGCCTGGGTGCGCGCCCTGTCAACCTCCTGGGCAAGCGCCGTCAGCGCGGGAGGGACCCATCCGGGCCTGGTGATCTCCCTGATGTCAAAATTCAGCACTTTCACGCCGTCTCCGCCCTCAACGCGGATGAAATCCCGGTCCAGCGTCAGAGGCAGTTCAATCTCCATCTTTGCCGCTGCCTCGAACCTCATCGTCATGAGAGCTCCTTGCGGATAGACATCGACAACCCCTGCCATGGGCGCAGCTTCTGCCTCTCGCACTGCCCCGTAAAAAACCATGACGGCAAAAACCACAAACGAAAATGTCAGCCTGGAAATACGATCCATGACTCTACCCCCTAATGATCGAGGCTATGTTCTCCCCGGTTTAGCAAACTGACGCGAAGTTTCACACTTCACTATCATACACTTCCCGCATCCGGGTGATAAACTTGTTCCCACGAGGTGAAAATAATGCTCAATTGCGGGATAGTAGGTTTGACGTTAAGTGGCAAAAGCACTGTCTTCAATGTAATAACGCGGGCGGGGGCAGAGGTTAAACCGTACGCTGGAGGAAAGACCGACCCTAACCGGGCTGTCGTCTCTGTCCCGGATGCACGTTTTGACAAGCTGGTCGAGATCTATCAGCCCAAAAAGATCACCCCCGCACCGGTGGAGTTCGTCGACCTGGCGGGACTATCGCGCGATGCCAGCAAGGGCGCGGGGCTGGGCAACTCCTTCCTCTCGTTCGTGGCCGAATCCGAAGCGCTCATCCATGTGGTGCGATGCTTCGACAACCCCGATGTCCCCCACCCGGAGGACACCGTCGACCCGTTGCGCGACTGGAACATCGTCGAGACGGAACTCATCCTCAGGGATCTTTCCGTAATAGAAAACCGCCTCAAGAAGCTCCACGACAAGAAAAAACCCTCGCCGGAGGAGCAGGCGGAAAACACACTGCTCGAGCGCTGCCGGGACCACCTCTTCGAGGAACTCCCCCTCAGGGAGATGACCTTTTCGCCCGACGAGACCAGGGTCATCCGGGGCTTCACGTTTCTAACGCTAAAGCCGGAACTCGTCGTGCTCAATCTCGACGAGACACAGGCGGACGCCTCACTCCTCCCGTGGCTTGCCGGCATGGAAAAACTCGCCTCGAACCGCGGCCTAGGCCTGGTGCGCCTGTTCGGGCGCATGGAGATGGAGATCGCCGACCTTGCACCGGATGAACAGGCCGAGTTTCTGTCCGAACTCGGCATAAGCGAACCCGGGAGGGAGCGCCTCATTCGCGAGGCCTACAGCCTGCTCGGGCTCATATACTTCTTTACCGTCGGCAAGGAGGAGGTCAAGGCCTGGACGATCCGGGAAAAGAATACGGCGGTCGAAGCGGCAGGGGCCATTCACTCGGACCTTGCAAGGGGATTCATAAGGGCGCAGGTCGTCCACTACGTCGACTTCGAGGGCAACGGCTTCTCGAACGCCAAATGCAGGGAAAAAGGACTCCTTCGCCTTGAGGGCAAGGAGTACCTCGTTAAAGACGGGGATATAATCGAGATAAGATTCAACGTCTGAACGACAGGAGGATCGACCACTATGTCACTGCTGTTTGAACCTCTCGAAATCAAGGGGATCCGCTTGAAAAACAGGATAGTAGCGGCCCCCATAGCCTCGATGACCTGCACAAAAACGGGTCTTCCCACTGCCGACACGCTGGAAAACTACATGCCCATTGCTGAAAGCGGAGTCGGCCTGGCCGTGATCGAACACCACGCTGTTCACCCTGACGGCAGAGTGCGGGTAAGGCAGCTGATGATGGACCGGGACGATGTCCTCCCATACCAGAAGGGGCTCGCGAGCCTATTCTCATCGTGCGGTACCCCCGCGCTGGTGCAGCTCAACCACGCAGGGTCGCTCATTATGGATGAGGATCTTCTCGAGAACGGATGGGCCCCCAAGGGACCTTCCCCCATCCGGCACCCTCGATCAAACCTGTACGTAATGCCCATGGGTCTTTCATCCGATGAGATCTCCTCACTCCCCCAGCTCTTCGCCGATGCGGCACGCAGGGCCGTTGGCGCCGGATATTCAGGAGTAGAGATCCACGCCTGCCACGGCTACCTGCTGGGGCAGTTCCTGAGCCCCATGACAAACCTGCGATCCGACTCCTACGGCGGCGAAGTCAAAAACCGCGCACGGCTCATATTCGAGGTCCACGACGCCGTGCGCCATGTCGTAGGGGACGAAACCGTCATCGCAGTCCGGCTGGGAATGGCCGACACTCTGCCCGACAGGGATCCTTGCGGGCAGACTATAGACGACGCCCGCTGGGTGGCGGGCGAATTCTCTTCACGAGGGCTGGATCTGCTGGACCTCTCAGGGAACATGTGCGGGTACGACGGCCATGGCGAGGCCTGGTTCGCTCCATACTGCCGGACGGTAAAGGACGCCGCAGGCAGCATACCCGTGATATGCGCCGGCGGCATCAAAACAGCCGAAACAGCCCTTCGGCTGCTCGACAGGGGAGAGTGCGATCTCGTGGGGGTAGGCAGGGCTCTAAAAAGCGATCCGAACCTGGTGCGGACCTGGAAAGAACAGGAATGAAAAGCCTGGGAATAGACCTGGGAGGGCACTTCCTGAAGGGCGCCCTCGTAGAAGAGGGCGCAATAGCAAAGAGACAAAAAATTTCCACCCCCCGGGGCAGGGATCCGGAAGAGATTGTAGCCGCGATATCGGCCATGATCCAGAAGCTTGATGCCGAGGGCTCGGCGGTTTCAGTCGGCATCGGCTTTCCAGGCATGCTGGACCGCACGCGTGAAACGGTCCTCCAGGCACCAAACTTCCCACTCCTTGAAAACTACCCCTTCCGCACCCGCACGCAGGAGACCTGCAGGCGAAAGGTCCTCATCGAGAACGACGCAAACTGCGCGGCGCTCGGCGAATTGGCCTGCGGCGGCGCCCGGGGACTTTCCGATTTCATCATGCTAACCCTCGGCACGGGGATAGGCGGCGGCATCGTTTCCGGGGGCCACCTTTTCACCGGCGCACACGGAAAAGCCGGGGAGATGGGGCACGTTCCCGTGGGCGAAGAAGCGCTCTGCGCATGCGGCGCACCTGGCCATGCCGAGGCGCTCTTCGGAGCCGACGCGCTCAAAAAGGCCTTCGCCGAAGCGGGCATCAAAGGCGGCATCCCGGACCTGTGGCTCAGGCGCGGCGAGCCCGGGGTCACTAAGGTGTGGGACCTTGCCCTCGACGCCCTGGCTCGCGCCATCGCCGCAGCAGTCCATATTCTCGACCCGCAGGCCGTCATTCTCGGCGGCGGTCTGAGCCGCAGCAGCGGCCTTCTTGAAACCCTCCGTCCGCTCGTCCTCCGCCACACCGCCCCACCGTTCCGCGAAACCCTGGATCTGCGCCTCTCACTCCTCGGCGACGATGCCGCACTGATAGGGGCGGCAGGGTTGGGGAAAACCATCCGTATGACGTGAAAAGTAACCACAAGGGCAAGATCAAAAAATCCCTCCCCCGTCATTCGACCGGGGAGGGATAACAGTACTTTGAATCCAGCTTATCCTTAATAATAAAGCCCTTAAGGTTTTCTTCCTTCTGACGCCCGTCTCCCGGCTCCCTGGTATTCTGCTACCATCCGCCTCCGCCGCCTCCGCCGCCGCCCCCCCCGGAGAAACCGCCGCCCCCGGAGAAACCGGAACCTGATCCGGGTGCTACCGCCGAAGAGGCAATGGCGCTCCCCAGGCCGCCGCTGAGGTCGGTCATGAAGGAGGACGCTCCCATATGGTACCAGGGGTAGGTTCCCGCGTACCAGGTGGGGTTGTATTCCGCCGCCTTAAGAACGTTCTCGAAACGCGCCGCCCACTCCTTTTCGACTCCCAGCGCTATAGCATAGGGAAGAAGTTTTTCAAAATGTTCCGGGGTATCCTCGGGCATCTCGACCCTGGCGAGAGAGCGTATGCGCTCCTTCTCGGCGGTCATCATGTACATCCGGAAACCCTCCAGGTCATCAAGCATCTTTCGCCCCACCGGAGTGTAGTTCTTCATCAGATAGAAGAAGAGTACGTTGATGACAAGTGCGGCCATGAAAGACATCGCGAAGGGCAACGATGCGACCTCGGCCAGCATTGCTATTACAACGATCTCTCCTCCCATGAAGGGAACTGCGAAGGCTGAAAAGAATAATCCTCTGACTATCTGGGTGAACTTGCGGCGCCTGATACCCTCCCTCAGAGAGCTGAAGGCGATATACACGAAGGCGGCCACGCCTATCGTCCAGCCCGTGAAGAGTGCCATCGATACCAGAAGAACTCCGAAATCGCCGCTCTGCGAACCAAGGAACAGACCGCTTCCACCTGTTAGAAGCACAGTGATGATGACGCCGAGCGCCACCCACCCCCAGTTACGAAGAAAGTAGTCCTTGCCGCGTGTCGAGATGTGATCTTTTATCGCACTTTTTGCGGACAAAAGCTCCTGGTGGCTCTCTTTGTCAACCGGAAGAGAAGCCCCGCCGGGGAAAAGGGCAGCGAGGAAGACCTTTTCCACAACTTGAAGGTTGCTGGTCTTCTGGTCGCCCGTGTGAAGCGTGAACCGGTTTTTGCTTTTGCGGAAGAGACCTTTCGGGACGTCGTGCTCCTCTATACGCAGGTAACCCCGGACCGCGAGGTCGATAAGAGTGGCCGTGAAGGAATCGTCTCGAAATTTCTGTTGATAGACGAACGATGCCATTGCGGGCGTTACTCCCTCGGGGGGGTAAAAGAGCGGAATGATGTGACCGGGGCGCAGATCCTTGCCGTAGCGGGTCCATACCACGAGGTAGTACACGAGCAGAAGGATGACCACCAGGGGCGGGACTGTCTTGCCATAGCGCTCCGCCAAGGCGGCACGGGCCTGCCGTTTGAGGTACGACTCCGAGGGAGTGACAACCCCCTTGGGGAAGCCTGCGACTATCGTAAGCCCCTCGTTTGCCACGAGCGGTGCCGTGGTCTCGAACCAGGCTTTGTTCCCGGTTATGCGGCCGGAGGCGTTTTGAGAGCGTGAGCCCTGAGGACCGGTGTACCAGGCGATCTTTTCGACAGAGGCACCCTCGGGGAGGGTCACAAGAGCAGTTGCCCTGTCTATGGGGAACTCCCAGCCTGTGCCGGTGACGTTCCAGTAGAGCTCGTCGTGCTCCTCGAAGAATCCGACCTGCCCGGTGGTGGCGTAAACGATGGTGTAGGTGTGATCACCGCGCGGGGCATAAGAGTTCGGGTCGCCTACCCGGATGCGAACCCCGTTGCTCATCCCTTCGGTCTTCCAGGGGACGGGGCCGCCATCTAGCAGGACCGTACCAACGGAGAAGCCCACCTCCACGGTTCGCCCCTGAGTATTCTTGTAGCGGGTGGGGAAATCCCTGAAGATGCCCCTGTTGATGCGGTTGTGCTCGATCCGGACAGTTATGTCCTCACGGACGCTTAGTCTGCCGTCACGCTCCACGCGTATGGAGCTGTCGAAGGAGATGATCCTCTCCGCTCCTGCCGCCATGGTCACAAGGGTAAAAAGTACCAGCAGGATTGCCGAAAGACGCCTCAAGATTCGCATGGGATCCCCCTCCATCAAGTGCTGTATGCCTAGAAAGACACCTTTGGTACTGCGCGGTCCTCCTCGGCAGCCTCGAAGTAGTCGCGCTTTGTGAACCCGAACGGCCCGGCGAGCATGTTGTTGGGGAATACCTGGATGAGGGAGTTGTATCCCCTGGCGGCTCCGTTGTAGTACCTTCGGGCCATCTGGATCTCGCTCTCGAGCGTTCCCAGGTTCTGCTGGAGATCAAGGAAGTTCGTGTTGGCCTTGAGTTCCGGGTAGTTCTCCGCGACAGCGAAGAGGGAACGGAGAGTTCCCGTGAGGGCATTTTCGGCCTGCGCCCTTTCGGTCACAGATCCGGCGCTGACGGCCGCGGCCCGTGCCTCGGTAACTCTTTCGAAAAGTTCGCGTTCGTGCTTCGCGTAACCCTTGACGGTCTCGACAAGGTTGCCGATGAGGTCGGTTCTGCGCTTGAGCTGGACATCGATGCCGCTCCAGCCTTCGTCCACGAGGTTGCGGGAACGGACCATCGTGTTGTAAGTCCTCATTACGTACATGCCTAATACGGCAACAATACCTAGAAGAATCCAGAGAGCGTTCATTGGCATTCACCTCCGGGAAATAAGTTATCCATTGGAAATAATATACATCAAAAACTGGAGCGTGGATCATGAATGCTGAACGGAAGAACCCGAGTGCGGAGGGGGGGAGAGAGGAAAACACATGAGATAGGAGATTCGCAAGAAATCTGATTTGTACTCATTTGGCCTGAATTTTCTAAAAACGTTGACAATTATATAAAATTTGCTACTATTATTTCCAGAGTCACTTGGGCAAATTGATCAGTGCGAACCTGGGGGAGGTGGAAACATGGCAAAAGCACAGAAAGAGAGCAACGATGTAATGGGCATCTTTGCAATAGCGGCATCAGCAATAACCGGAACGACCTTCGGCATCGCCCAGCTTATGGTCAACTACCTCTAATATTCTTCTTTTCAGGAGATATTCCATAATATTTGACAGCCCCGGCCAGGCCGGGGCTGTTTTTGTTAGCTGGACGTCCCCCCTGCTCCTTGCCGATCACAGCCGCACGCTTGACACCGAGATACAAAGTGATATTCTATTGATAATAAATATCAATAAAGGAGGCGATTTTCATGCCTGGTTTTGATGGCAGAGGCCCTCGAGGTGGAACGGGACCCGGAACCGGTTGGGGTATGGGTCCATGCGGGGCTGGAATGCGCCGTGGATGCGGTTTTCGCAGGGGAGGATTCGGTTTCGGAAGAGGTTTCGGAGCCGCATGGGGAACAGCTCCATTCGCGGGACAGTATCCCGGGATGTATCCTTCTATGGATCCCATCGATGAAAAAGCGGCCCTTGAGGGTGAAATGAGCGCTCTGGAATCCCGGATGAAGGAAGCCAGAGACCGGCTTGACAGGATCGAGAAGAACTCCTGATCCGCTCTGCATCACCCCTTTTTCAGGACCCGGTTCAAATGAGCCGGGTCCCCTTTTTTTTGGGTTTTGTGGCATCATTAACACTATCCAACACTTCAGGAGGAATGGTTTATGAGGATAGCAGTCGCTATCGAGAACGGAAATGTCTGCCCACACTTCGGGCACGCGCCCTTCTACAGGATATTTGAAACTTCGGACAAGGCTATCACCGGGAGCAGCGATCACCAGACTCCGGGACACACTCCGGGAGCTCTTCCCAAGTGGCTGGCGGAGCTTAAGGCCAATGTTGTTATCGCTGGCGGAATGGGACCAAAGGCAGAGGAACTCTTTGATGCTGCCGGCATTCAGGTCGTTATCGGCGTAGAGGGACCTGCGGATAAGGTAGTGGAGGCATTTTTAAGTGGGACCCTGACCTGCGGCAAAAGCTCCTGTGGTCACGTAACCGGCGAAGGGCACGAAGGGCTTCAGCACTGATGTCCGACAGACCTCTCGCCATTGCCGTGGCGAGCGGCAAGGGGGGAACAGGGAAGACCTGTGTTGCGGCCTCCCTGCTTGTTACCGTTCCGGGGCTGATCGGAGCCGACGCTGACGTCGAGGAGCCGAATCTTTCCATTCTGCTCGGGGCGGAGCCGTACGAATCCTCGCTCGTTGAGACGCCTCTGCCCATAATTGACCAGGATCGGTGCGACCGCTGCGGAGAGTGCGTCAAGGCGTGCCGCTTCGGGGCGCTGAATATGTTCGGGGACAGCTTCCCCGCCCCCAACGATCTCTGTCACGGATGCGGCGTATGCTCCATGGTCTGTCCGAAAAACGCGATTACGGAGACCGGAAAACCCATAGGAGAGATACGTCTCTGCCGTGGTAACGGCCTGAATATTTTCGAGGGGCGGCTGCATGTGGGTATGCCAAACCCGGTGCCCGTCATTCATGCGACGGTCGAGGCGGCCATGGCCGAGAAGAGAAATCTTGTGATCGACTGCCCCCCCGGAACTTCATGTCCTATGGTAGCAGCAGTAAGAAGAGCCGATATGGTGGTGCTGGTCACTGAACCGACGCCTTTCGGGGCAGCGGATCTCGACCTGGCCCTGCAAGTGATCCGGAACCTGAACAAGCCCGCGATGATCGTAATCAACAGGGCAGATCTCGGCGGGGCAGATATTGACTCTCTAGGGCGAAGGTACTCTGTTCCGGTTGCCGCAAGACTCCCATTTTCGCGCTCCATAGCCGAATCCTACGCCAGGGGAAACCCTCCCGCGTCCATGGACCCACAGTGGAAAGAAGCAATGCTCTCGATATGGGAGAGCACCGAGAGGATGTCTGGAAATTGAAGCCAAAAGAGATAACTATCGTCAGCGGAAAAGGCGGCACTGGCAAGACTTCCCTTACCGCGGCTCTGGTCTCCTTCGCTCCTCAAAGGACAGTCCTTTGCGAAGCGGACGTAGACGCTCCGGATCTTGAGATACTTCTCCACCCCGTAAAGGTAAGCGAGCACCCCTTCATGGGCATGCGCACCGCTGCGGTTGATGCCGAAAGGTGTATAGGGTGCGGCAAGTGCGAAAGCGTCTGCCGCTTCGAGGCAATTGACATGTCCTCCGGCAAGGCAGTTGTAGACAAGACTTTCTGCGAGGGGTGTTCCGCCTGCACGCTTGTCTGCCCACAGGAATGCATTCTGATGGAGGATACCCGTCAGGGAACCTGGTTCTTCGGCCAGACCGATTTCGGCCCGATGGTCCACGCACGGCTGAATCCCGGCGGAGAGAACTCGGGCATGCTGGTGCAGCTCGTGCGCAAAGAGGCGCGTCTTACAGCCAAAAAGACAGGAGCAGGAATAATACTGACCGACGGCCCTCCGGGCATCGCCTGCCCCGCCATCTCTGCCGTTACAGGTGCGGATATTGCGCTAATCGTGACTGAACCGACCATGTCGGGCAGACACGACATGCTCAGGATAGCCGAGCTTTGCGAACGTTTCGGCGCAAAAGCGGCCGTTATCCTCAACAAGGCGGATCTCAGTAATGAGGGCGCAGTAAAAATAGAAGAGGCCTGCCGCGAAAATGGCCTGCCTCTTCTGGCTTCGATCCCTTTTCTCCTCGATGTGGTCCATGCCGTAGCACAGGCGCGTATCCCGTCTGAGGAGCTGAAAAGCTACATCGGACCGATCTGGGAGAAACTTATGAAGTTGTAACCAGCGTTTCAAGCGCGGAGAGAACCCGCTCCGCCATCTCCTCGGGCTGGCTCCCGTTCTCGTACTCCTCCAGCCTTCCAGTATCCCCGAACAGGGTTATCCTGTTGTCGATCGGGAGGCTGGACAGGACGGGAATATCCCATCTGGCCCGAACCTCTTCAAGATGACTGGGGCCAAAGAGGTCCCACCTCTCTCCGCAGTGCGGACAGAGGGCGTAACTCATGTTCTCGACGATCCCTATGAGCGGTACCTTCATCATGCTCGTCATGTGCATCATCTTCTCGACGATCCGGGTGGACAGGTCCTGCGGAGTAGTTACCATGACTATCCCGTCAAGGGCAATGGTCTGCATGACAGTCAGGGGGGCATCGGAAGTACCGGGGGGAAGGTCAATGACGAGGATCTCCGCATCTCCCCAGTCGGTATCGTTCCAGAACTGGCTTATTACGTTTCCGATGAGCGGCCCGCGCCAGACTACAGGTCTTGACGTATCCTCCATGAAGAGGTTCATCGAAATGATACGAATACCCAGACCTGGAGAAGAGAGCGGGATTATCCCCTTCGGGGTTCCTTGCGGCATCCCTGATACGCCCATCATCAAAGGGATCGAAGGGCCGGTAATGTCGGCGTCCAGAAGCGCCACCCGGTTGCCCTGGCGGGCAAGACCGATGGCGAGAAGAGCCGATACGCTGCTCTTGCCCACTCCCCCCTTGCCGCTGCCTACAGCTATGATGTGTCTGAAATTTCCCCTTGTGGGGACAGGCATGGAACAGTCACTCGGGTCCGTGCTGCAGGAGCCCTCACTGGGACACCCGCTGCACTTGTTCTCACTCACACGCGCCACCTCTTTTTATCCGAGAGGGATCTCTTTAAGAGAGCCTTTCAGGTAGTTTTCGCATGCCTCTTTGCATGTGCATCCATTTGCTTCATAAGCACGCATCCCGGAGGCCTTCAGGGCCATTGTAGCATTGGGACCGAGCCGCGGGGCGATCAGCGCACCCGCGCCTTTCGCGGCGAGACTCTGGACAGCCATTCCGCCTGCTCCGTGAGCAGCCTGTGTTGCCTCGTTGGAGAAAGTTTCCTCAAGTGTCCCGTCTTCATTCAGGATCAAAAAAAACGGGCACCGCCCGAAACGTTCCGCCACCATGCTTTCGAGAGTCTGACCTTCAGATGCTATTGCGATCTTCATGACATGCCTCCTATTTGATACTTGTTATCAAAAAGCATGAATTACTATAATACCCCGATGGGAATGGGTCAAGGAGGGGGAGACAGGCAGGAAGGGCGAAGGATGAGGCGTCAGGAGTCAGAAAAACCTTAAACCAAACCTTTTCACCACAGAGGACGCAGAGAAGAGAGAAGAACAAAACCAGACCTTATGTGTGTTAAAGCAAAACCTTTGCACATTGTTTGCGTGCCGGTTTCGGCGAACTCGGCCACCGGTCCCGGTTCAACTCGGCCAGCGGCACGGTGAATTCGGCCACCTCT
>JAUSOU010000013.1 GCA_030656095.1 Thermovirgaceae bacterium
GAGACCGGGATTTATTATATCCACTGGATCAATGTTACCGACGAAAACCCCCCGGAGCGCAAGATCTACGGTTCCTTCGGGAAATGGGCAGGGAGGGTTGCCGAATGACAGTGACCATTTTCGCCTGGGCCGCCTTTGTCACGGGGCTCTGTGCCCTTGTGATGTTCGGAAGGCTCGTGGCCGGGCCGACGATACCCGACAGGGTGGTTGCCCTGGACTCCATCAACACCCTGGTCATCGCGCTGATGATCCTGCTGTCGGTTGTTTACGACTCCGTCGTCATGGTTGATGTGGCGATAGTCTATGCCGCCCTTTCGTTTGTGGGAACCATGTTCATTGCCCGTCATCTAGAGGGGGGCGTGTAGCCGTGGCCACTCTCACAGCAGTATTGCTGGGAATAGGGATCTTCTTCAATTTCCTGGGCACTGTGGCCCTTTACCGTTTCCCGGACGTCTACACCCGCCTTCACGGCACGACCAAGTGCACAACCTTCGGGTCCATCTTCACATCCGCTGCCGTTGTGGTCTATGCGATTTCGATGCGTTCCGCGACGGGTGATGGGCGTTTCAGCACACTTGCCGTTCATACCGTCATCGCTATCGTCGCGCTCCTGGTATCCAACCCCACCGGAGCGCACGCGATCGCTCGTGCCGCCCACAGGAGCGGAGTACTTCCCAAGTTTGCGGTCGTGGACAGGCTTGCCGAAGACGAAAAAAAGAAAGGCGGTGCTTCGGCATGAACGACTTAGGCCATATCGTGGTCCTGACGCTGATCGCGCTTTCCGGGTTTTATGCCGTCTGGTTCCGCGACCTCCTTTCGTCGGTGGTATCACTGGCCGTTTTCAGCCTGCTGCTTTCTCTGGAGTTCTTCATCCTCCAGGCTCCCGACGTGGCCATCGCGGAAGCGGCCATCGGGGCGGCCCTCAGCACCACTATCTACATCATCGCACTCCGGGCCTGCAAAGCTCTGAGGAGGAGCAACGGGGGTGACCAGATATGAAAAAGCGCGTTCTTTTCATGATCGCCATTCTTGTGGTGGCAGGGACATTCTGGGGGGCCCTCGACAATATCCATCCGTTCGGAGATGTACCCGTCGCTCCGATGGATGATTACTACATTGAAAACGCCCAGCAGGAACGCTCGGTGAACAATGTTGTCACCGCGGTAGTCTTCGATTACAGGGGATTCGACACTTTGGGCGAGGCGGCGGTCCTCTTCACCGCGGTCTGTTCCGTGCTGGCGCTCTTCCGGAAGGGGAGGGAAGGACAATGAATCCTCTTTCAGTCGTCGTAAGAACCATCTGTGACATCTTCACCTGGTTCATCGGGATCTTCGGGATCTACATCATAATCCACGGGCACATGACGCCCGGAGGCGGTTTCCAGGGCGGCGCAGTCGTCGCTACGATGATGGCCTTTCTGCTGGTATCCCACGGCGGAAAGAAGACACTCTCCTTCGCAAAACCTGGTTTATATACCGCCATGGAGACGATCGGTCTTCTGGTCTTTATCGGCGCGGGGCTTTTTGGCATCACCACGACGTTTTTTTTCAACTTCCTCGCGGGCCAAGGGGGGGTTTTCGGAGCCACGGTTCCCATTGGTCCCAACAGTGGAGTTCTCAACAGCGCCGGGACCATCTCTATCATGAACATGGCGGTGGGTCTCGAGGTGATCGGGGGGCTCTCCCTGATCATCCTTTACATGTTCAAGGGGATCCGGCTCTTCGATAACGCTGCAGAAAGCGGGGAGACCGGCCATGACAGGTAACGCGCCGTTTCTCGTTGTCGGGATAATCTTTTTTCTGGGGCTGTACGCGATACTCTTCGAGAGAAACCTGATCAAGATCGCGATCGGGATTTCTCTTCTGGAGGCGTCGGCCAACCTTCTCCTGATTGTGCTTGGATACCGCAGCGGCGGAAGCATCCCTATCTTCACGCTTGCCGGTGAGGTCAGGACAATGGTCCTGCCCACACCGCAGGCCCTCACCCTCACGGCCATAGTCATCGGTCTTGCCACATCCGCTCTGCTGCTGTCGCTGATCATGCTGCTGTATCGTCATTACGGGACACTCGATGTCCGTGAGATCAGGAGGTTGAGGGGATGAACTGGCAAATACATCTTCCTGCGCTTGTGCTCGCCATTCCCCTCCTCGGCGCCTTTGCCTCGCCCATAGCGGGCCTCGGCGGACGTACTGTCCGCAACGGATGGATGGCCTTCATATCCATCACCACCACGGCAGTGTGCCTGCTGCTCCTGCAAAAGGTTCTTGTCGATGGAACTGCCGTTTACGTCATGGGGGCCGAGAACTGGAATTTCACTCTCCCTTCGGGCCTCAGCTGGCCGATAAGAATAATTCTCCAGGTGGACGCATTCAGTGCCTTCATGGCTGCTGTAGGCTCCATAGCCGCCCTTGCGGGGGCGTTCTTCTCACTGAGTTACATGGACAAGTTCACCGGGCTTGAAAAATTCTCCGCCCTCTATTTCCTCCTTGTGACGGGGATGCTGGGCATGCAGCTGACCGGTGACCTCTTCAACTTCTTCGTCTTTCTAGAGATCGCGTCCGTCGCTTCCTTCGGTCTTATAGCCTTCTGGAGGGACCGTCCCGAGGCGGTGGAGGCCTCGTTCAAATACATGATCATTTCGACCCTGTCGGCGATGTTCATACTCATAGCCATTGGCTTCCTTTACGGGCGATACAATGCCGTCAACATCGCCGCGGTTGCGAGGATGCTCCACATGGGCTACGCGGAGAAGATCGCGCTGGTATTCCTGGTGGTTTCGCTCACCATGAAGTCCGGTGCCGTACCGATGCACATGTGGACCCCCGACGCCTATGCCGAGGCTCCTGCGGGAGTCACCTGCCTTCTTGTCGGAGTAAGCCAGGCCTCGCTCTACGGCCTTTTCAGAGTTTGCTTCTCGCTCTACGGCTCCAGCCTCGGAAGCCCCGTGATCCCCTGGACCATCATTGTGATGGGCGTGCTCTCCATGTTCATTGGTGTCACGATGGCCGTCATACAGAAAGAGATCAAGCGCCTCATGGCGTATCATTCGGTCTCGCAGATAGGCTACATCCTTCTCGCTCTCGGGGTTGGCCTTCTGGCCCTCCGGGATCCGCAGGCCATGGCCGACTACGGCTTCACCGCCATGAAGGGCGGAATATTCCACATCATCAACTACACCATGTACAAGGGCCTGCTCTTCCTTACGGCCGGGGCTCTTTACTACTCCGCAGGTTCCCGCAACCTTAACGAACTGGGAGGGCTTGCGCGGGTTATGCCGTACACCACGCTGATGTTTGTTATAGCGGCCGCGGCCATCGCTGGGATCCCGCCCTTCAACGGGTTCGTCTCCAAACTGCTCATCTACCAGTCAACCTTTGCCGTATATCCGTTGCTTGCGGTGGTGGCCCTTGTCACTTCGGTGCTGACGCTGGCTTCCTTCGTCAAGGTCTTCCAGACCGCTTTCCTCGGTCCCGCGAAGAGTAAATTCGCGAAAGTCACCGAAGTTCCCGGATCCATGCTCATCGGCATGTCCATCCTGACGGTAGTGATAATCGTCCTGACGCTTTTCCCGACCTGGACGCTCGCGCACCTCGTTGAACCCGCGGCCAAGGCCCTCGTCGACCAGGCCGGCTACATATCCGCGGTTATGGGAGGTGGTCTCTAATGTGGGCCAAGGTCTATTCGGGCTTCGGATACTGGGATGTCTACATATGGCTGCTCTTTTTCGGCATAACCTCAGCTCTTGTCCTCTGGGTCAGATCTCTCGGAAGGGATGATTACAAAGAGGGGACCGAACAGGACGAGATCTTTTACGGAAGCAACGAGGTTCCCGAAGACGGAGACGACATGGGAGTTCCAGCCGCTTCCGCCTACTGGGGCTTCGTCAAGGCGCTCAAACCGTACTACGACAGTCTGATCGAAATCCACAGCGGCATCGCGAGCGACTACGTGGGCTACTTCGTGCTCACGGTCGCGGTTCTCGCCGTGCTGGTGCTTCTGTAAAGGGGGTGGGACGATGAAACTTGAACGCTACCTCGACATACTCACAAAGTCGATATGGGTCTTTCACTGCAATAGCGGATCCTGCAATGGATGTGACATCGAGATCGTGGCCACCATAACGCCAAGGTACGATATCGAGCGCTTCGGAATGAAGCTTGTCGGCACTCCTCGTCACGCCGACGCTCTTCTCGTAACCGGGCCCGTCACCAAGTACATGACGGGAAGGCTGCGCCGAATCTATGCTCAGATGCCGAATCCCAAGGTCGTCATCGCGATAGGCAACTGCGCCTGCTCAGGAAACGTCTTCTACAAGTCCTATAGCCTCGACGGCCCGGTGGACAACATAATTCCGGTGGATGTCTATATCCACGGATGCCCCCCAAGACCTGAGGCCATCATTGAGGGTGTCGCCAAGGCGGTCCTCAAGCTGGAAAAGCAGAAAGAGGAAATCCAGAAGGCAGGTGCCGCGAAATGAAGCCACGCTGTCCCGAATACGTAAAGGAAAGCATGGACCCCGAACAGGTAGAGCATTGCATCCGCGACAAGTTCGGAGAATCCGTGCTCTCCCTCGAACTGAGGGAGAGAAATGGCGGCAAAAACAACGAAGTCTCCTATCGGGACCTCTGGATTTCCGTCGACAAGTCTCGTTTTCTCGATCTGGTCGACGCCCTCAGGGAGCTTGATTTCCTGCACTTTCACATCATGTCCGGAGACGATACAGGCAAGTATGTCCAGCTCAACTATCACTTTTCTCTTTTCAGATGCGCCGGACGGGGCAAGCGCCTTGGCATAACGGTTACAGTCGATGTCCCCAAAACCGACCTCGTTATGCCGTCACTGTGGGGGAGGATCCCCGGCACCGAATACAGTGAGAGGGAGATCCGCGAGATGCTCGGAGTCGATTTCGACGGACTCCCAAACAAGAACCTGATCTTCCTTCCGGAGGACTGGAACGAGGAGATCAAACCGTGGCGGCGTGACGAAACCGGTCCGAAGCCTGAAGACATCAGGGAACTTTCCTAGGAGGTGCCGAAATGGCTGAAGAAGTAAACAAAACCTATAAAGTGCCTATCGGCCCCGTCCATGTCGGCCTCAAGGAACCGATAACGGCCTGGCTGGATGTCGACGGCGAGCGGATAGTCAAAGCCACGATACGCCCGGGGGCCATCCACCGCGGAATAGAGTTCATGGCCCGGGACAGAAACCCGATCCAGATCATCTACCTTGCCGAACGCATCTGCGGAATATGCTCTTTTACGCATATTGTGGCGTTTGTACGCGCGGTCGAAGACGCAGCAAAGATCGAGGTTCCGGCAAGGGCGCAGTACATCCGGACCCTGGTGCTGGAACTCGAGCGTATCCACTCGCACATACTCTGGGCCGGTGTCGCCTGCTACACCTTCGGGTACGATTCCGCCTTCCACCTCGGGATGATCCTCAGGGAAAAGGTCATGGACGTGCTCGAGGCGCTCTCTGGAAACCGGGTAAACTACGGCACCGGCACGGTCGGAGGTGTCCGCAGGGACATAACGCCCTCCGTGGACAAGGCTCTTCGCGACATGATCGTTTTCTACAAGAGCGAGTTCGGCGTCTTCTACGACGTCGTCATGGAGGACCCCATAGCGAAGGCCAGGATGCGCAATGTGGGGGTACTCTCCAGAGAGGATGCCGTAACCAACTGCGCCCTCGGCCCCACGGCCAGGGGGAGCGGGCTCAGGGTGGACCTGCGGTGGTCGGCTCCCTACGAAGCCTACTGCGACATGGACATAAAGCCAGTTGTGCCGCAGGATCATGTGGGAGAAGTCCACGGCGACGTCTTTGACAGATTCCTCGTGAGAGTCCTGGAGGTCTACCAGTCAATAAAGATCATCGAAAACGTCCTCGCCGGGTTGCCCACGGGAGCTCTCATGTGGGAGTCTAAACTGCCGAAGCTGTTGAGGCACCTCAAACAGGCAGAGGGAACCGGATGGGGGATCGTCGAGGGCCCGCGGGGAGATGACTCGCACATTCTCAGACTCACCGCCGAGAAGGAGAACATAACCTGGTGGAAGGTTCGGGCCCCGACATACGCAAACGCAGTTTCATGGCCGATAATGTTCAAGGACAACGAGCTGGCCGACGCGCCGCTTATCATCAACAGCATCGACCCGTGCATCTCCTGCATGGAGCGCATGGTCGTGACCGACCGCTCGAGCGGCTCCGAACAGATAGTCACAAAAAACGATCTTCTCAGACTTTGCCGCGAAAAAACAGGGAGGGTGATGGGAGCATGATTCTTCTTATGTTCAAGATCATCGCGGGAGTCGCCCTCCTGGTGTTTTCCTCTCTTCTTTCGTTCGTCTTCGAAGGAGTGGACAGGATCTTCAATGCCCGCATGCAGCTCAGGATTGGCCCGCCGCTCTTCCAGCCCTTTCTGGACCTTCTCAAACTTCTGGGTAAGGAGAACATAGTCCCCCGCAGGGCCATTCCATGGGCGTTCAACGGAGCCCCTTGGGTATCCGCCGTTGCGGCCATGATGATCTTTCTGTATGTTCCGATGGGTTCTCTCCCGCCGATCCTCAGCGGAAGCGGCGACCTGATCCTGATACTCTACCTGCTGGGGCTTTCATCGGTGGCAATGGCCATCGGAGGTTTTGCCAGCGGCTCCACCTACGCCAACATAGGGGCTCAGCGAGAGATGGTTCTGATGATGAGCTACGAGCTTCCTCTAGCTGTCGTCATCGTCTCCATGGCATGGTTCTCCTATCGCTCCGGCATGCCGGGCGAACCGTTCAGCCTCGAAACATTCGTGGGAATGCCGGTCTGGAGCGTCGCGGGCTTTACGGGCATCTTCGGGCTTCTATGTCTCATGGTATCCCTTATGGCTGTCGTTCCTGCCGAAGTGGGGAAGTCCCCGATGGACATAGCCGAGGCCAAGACGGAGATCCTTGAGGGACTCATCTGTGAATACTCCGGACGCAACCTTGCCATGATGAAGGTGGCCTTTTCGATCCGCACGTTGGCCATGTGCACGGTGGTCGTATCGCTCTTCCTTCCATGGTCGCTCGGGAAGATGATCCAGATAGAGGGCCCCGTTTTCTTTCTGTTGGATTTCATCTTCTTCTGGATCAAGGTTTTCTTCGTACAGGTTATAGGTGTGACACTGATCCGGACGGCATTTGGCCGGTACAAGATATGGCAGGCATCCCAATTCTACTGGTTCCACATCGCCGGGCTTTCACTGGCCGGGATGATCCTGCTGTCCCTGGACGTTGTCCTCTAAGGGGGGTTGGAAATGCTCAACAGAATGATGATACAGATCCTCAGGCAGTGGGGCGAAAAAACCGCCACCAACCCCTTCCCGGTGGCGCATATGCCCGACAACCTCACCGAGGCGTTGAAAGCAGCGGCCGCGGGCGTGATCAAGCTTAATGACCCTGTTGCCACGCCGGAAGGATTTCGCGGCAAGGTGGGCTACGACAAGGGCGCCTGCATCGGATGCAATACGTGCATCAAGGTCTGCCCCGCCAACGCCATCGAGGCGCTTGAAGAGGAGAAGAAGGTTCAGTTCCACATGGATCGCTGCTGCTTCTGCGCACAGTGCACGGAGATATGTCCCGTGTCCTGCATATGGATGACTCACGAATTCGCCTTCTCTTCCTATGACCGGAAGGCGGAGATAGTCACCGATTCGGGGAAAAAGCCGCTTCCGCAGGCTTCCGCTCCGGTCGAGACCGTTGAGACAAAGAGCGCGGAAGAAGCGCAGAAGCCCCAAGAGCCTGAAAAGGCGGAAGAACCCGGAAAATCAGAGAAACCCGGCAAGGCCGTGGAGCTGAAGAAATCCGAAGAACCCAGAATAACAGAAGGACCCGGAAAAACAGCAGAACCCATGAAGGCAGTAAAGCCCCAAAAAGCAGTAGAGCCCGAAAAGGCAGAAGAACCCAAAAAGACGGAAGAACCGGAGCCTGCAAAGACAACCAGGTACGAGATAGACCACAAAAAATGCATAGGCTGCACGAAGTGTGTGAGCGAGTGTCCTGTCGAGGCCATTTCCGGCAAGATCAAGCACCCGCACAGCATAGACTGGAAAAAATGCGTCGGGTGCGGAGCCTGCGCCGCGGCATGTCCGGTCAAGGCCATCCACACGAAATAACGGATCCGAAGCTCTGGTTCTGACGATGGCGGGGCAGCCTCCTGAGCAGCCCCGCCCTTTTTTACGGAGGTGGCAAATGGGAAAGGCTCTTGTCATCTTTACCGGAGGAACGATCGCCAGCGGATTCCTTGGAGAGCGCAAGGGACCAGACTCCGCGGTATCGAAGACGCTCCAGAATTATGTCGCTGCCTTCTTCGCGGAGAAGAAAATGGATGTGATATGTCTGGAGCCGTGGGGCATCCCCGGACTGGACAGTTCGAACCTTGACCCCGGCCACTGGATCGAAATGACCAATGCCATTTACGAGGCGGTCGCCGAAGGCGTCGACGGGGTTTTGATCCTTCACGGCACCGACACCATGGCGCACTCGGCGGCGTGGCTCAGCCTCTGTTTTTCCGGTGTCGGGATACCTATAATCCTCACCGGAAGCCAGTTGACTCTCGACTACACTCCGGAGGACGTCACGGTGAATCTGCGCGGAGCCGCCCAGGTCGTATGTTCCGACCTCACGGGAGTCTGGATATACTGCAACTGGAAACTTGTCCAGGGCAACCGTGCTCACAAATCCAGGGCCCAGCATCCAGACGCTTTCATCCCCGTGGGAGGTTTGCCTCTTTACTTCAGCCCCGAATGGGCCAGGGACGGCGAGATCGCGGACATATCACACCCCAGGGGACGGACGCCTCACTCCCTGAAAAAGATACTTGATACAACCCCCGATGAGGCTCGCGTGGCCGGTAAAAATATCCGCTGGCTCTTCTGTTCTCCGGGGACCGATCCGCTTCTTTCCGGGGACGAAAAGATACTCGGGATCGTAGGCTTCGGCGCGGGAAACGCTCCAACGGCCATCCTCGAAAAAATAGCGGGCACGTACCCGCCATCAAAGATGCCCCAGATACTAGCCTGCAGCCAGGCCGAGGGAGACGTAAAAAACCCGGCGGCATATCACGACGTGGGCATCGCGGGGCTTTCGTCCAAGGGTTTCCAGGTCTGGGGGCAGATGGATTACCCCGTGGAGTTCATCCACGCGCTCTGTTGCTATGCCCTGATGGCCTTCCCCTCGGATCCGGGACAGATCCTGGGCAAATTCCTCAAAAAATACTAAAAAAGGGCGCACCCGTTAGGGGGCGCCCTTTAAGTCGATCCGGCTTCCTGCCGGGGAACCGGGCCCTAAGCCAGCCCGTAGTGACAAAGGCGCTGTTTTGTCTCTTCGCGGCCCAGAAATACCGCCACGTGGAAGATCCCCGGGCTCACCTTCCGCCCCGTCAGGGTCCACCGGAGCGGCATCGCCACATCCTTGAGTTTTGCCCCGTTATCTTCGCACCATGTTTTCGCCAATGCCTCCATGGCATCCGCGTCCCATGAGGGGATCTCAAGCAGCGCCGCGAAGAATCGCCGCAGCAGCCCGCGGTTCGCTTCGTCGAGGTCGGAGGCATCGTAGCGCGCCTTTACCGAATCGAAAGACAGCAGGTAATCGGTGTATTCGGCGAGCTCCCTGAAGGTCTGCCCACGCCCCTCCAGAAGTTCCAGAGCCTGTGCGAGCCATTCGTCGCTCCTGTCGCAGGGCTTCAGCCCGGCCTCATTCCAGAATGGGAGTGTCAGTTTTGCGCGTTCCACCGGGGAAATTCTGGCAATATGGGCCTGGTTCACGAAGTTGAGTTTGTCCGTGTCGAACACGGCGGCCTTCTTCGTGACCCTGGCTAGGTCGAACATCCCGACGGCCTCTTCGCGGGTGAATATCTCCCTGTCGTCGCCCGGGTTCCAGCCAAGCAGTGCGAAATAGTTGAAGAGCCCGTCCGGGTGATACCCCATGTCCCGGAACTCGTAGACGCTGGTGGCCCCGTCCCGCTTGGAGAGTTTCTTCTTGTCCTTGCCCAGTATCATCGGCAGGTGGGCGAAAACCGGAACATCCCAGCCCAGGGCCTCGTAAAGAAGGATCTGCTTCGGGGTGTTGGAGATGTGGTCCTCCCCGCGCACGACGTGGGTGATCTCCATCGTGTGGTCGTCGATGACCACCGCGTAGTTGTAGGTGGGGAAGCCGTCGCTCTTTATCAGGACGATATTCTTAAGCGTCTCGCTGGCCATCTCAATGTGCCCGTAGACCACGTCGTCGAACGCCAGCGTCCGGCCCGGAGGCACCTGGAAGATGATCGCCTCGCCCTCACGGTAGGCCTGGCCGGAATCCAGAAGCCTGTTGGCGTGTTCCAGATATATCCCGATCCTCTCCGACTGCCTGTAGGGTCCGTGCCCGCCTCCCACATCCGGTCCCTCGTCCCAGTCCAGCCCGAGCCAGCGCATCCCCTGCAGGATGGTCTGCTCGTATTCTCCGGTCGACCGGACAAGATCCGTGTCCTCTATGCGGAGGACGAAAGAGCCCCCGTTCCTGCGTGCCCAAAGCCAGTTGAAGAGCGCGGTGTGGGCTCCTCCTATATGAAGGGCTCCCGTGGGGCTGGGCGCGAAACGCACGCGAGTCTTGTCTGTCATTTTGTTCACCCTTCTCTGGTGGTATGCTATTCGGGAGTAAAAAAATACCGAACGCAGTATACTCCCAAACTGCCGGTCAAAGGAGATGGCGCCATTGCCGGAAAAGACCGTTCTCCTTGTGGATGGACACGGGCTCGCCTTTCGCGCCTTTTATGCGCTCCCCGAACTGAACGCCCCGGACGGCACTCCCACCAACGCGCTCCTGGGTTTCGCGAACATGCTTCTCAAAACGATGGATGATGTCAAACCCGACCTGGCGGCGGTCATCTTCGACGCCCCGGGCCCCACTTTCAGGCACGAGGCCTTCGAGGCCTACAAGGAAGGGCGTCGACCCACCCCGGAGGAGTTCAAGGTCCAGATGCCGTTCATAAAGGACTTTTCCAGGGACATGGGTTTCCCGGTGATCGAAAAACCAGGCATCGAGGCCGACGACGTTATCGCATCCACCGCGCGGTTCGCGGCGGAGAGCGGTTTCCGGGTAGTTATACTCACCGCCGACAAGGACATACTCCAGGTACTGGCGCCGGATCTCTCAATTATGCGCCCAGTCAAGGGGGTCAGCGAGTTCCGCCTTTACGACCCCCAGAGCTTCACTGAGGATTACGGTTTTGCCCCTGCAGCCATGGCCGACTACCTCGCCCTGGTCGGCGACACCGTCGACAATGTACCAGGGGTCAAGGGAGTGGGGGACAAGACCGCACGGGCCCTCCTGGTCGAACATGGGTCGCTGGAGAGCATATACGAACACCTCGACGGCATGAAGCCGAGCTTGAGGGAGAAACTCGAGGATGGGAAAGAGACGGCCTTCCAGAGCCGTGAACTGACCAGGCTCCGTTTTGACGATCCGCTGGAACCTGAGCAACTTGCCATCGGCAAAATGCAGAGAGAGAACCTTGCGGCCCTCTTTGAGCGCTTTGCCCTGAAGAAACTCGGAGAACGCATCCTGGGCAGAGAAGACGCTCCTCCGGCCGAAGCGAAGGCCGCGCCTCAACCTCCGCGCCCGCCCGTTGTTTTTAAGGAAGAACCGCTCGAAGAGCTGCTGAAGGAGGACGAACTCGCGCTCAGTTGGTCCGGAAAAGGCAAATACCCGCAGAGATCTGTCCTGGACGAGATCTGTCTCGGCTCCAGGGAAGGGAGTTTCTGGAGCGGAAGCGCTTCACCAGTAGTGCTGGGCAGGGTTTCGGAGTGGGGGAAAACAGGGAAAGTAATAACCCTGGGGTACAAAGAGATATGCGCCGCCGAACCGGCTGTGCTTCCCGATCCGCAAAAGATCTGGGACGCCGGTCTGGCGCATTACGCCCTGCACCCGGAGGTCTCCAACGGTGAAAAAAGAGAGCCGTCGCCCGAAAACTGCGCCCGCCTCTGGAGTCTCAAGGAAGAGTTGGAACCTCTCATAAGCTCGGCGGATCTTGAGAGCGTCATGATGGATATAGACACGCCTCTCTGCCCGGTCCTGGCGGCTATGGAGGCCCACGGCATCAGGGTGGACCAGCCGCTTCTGCGCGAACTGGAAGAGGAGCTGGACCTGCGCACCGGCGAAATATCCACTAAAATTGACGCCCTTGTCGGCTCGCACGTCAACCTCAACTCCCCGAAGCAGGTAGCGTGGCTGCTCTTCGAAAAACTCAAGTTCCCCCCGATCAGAAAGATCAAGACGGGCCTGTCGACGGACGTATCAGTCCTCGAGGAACTCGCATCCCTCCCCTTGGGCGATGCCTCCGTCCCGAAGGTGCTTCTGGAGTACCGCGAGATCACAAAAGTGATCACGGGATTCATCCACCCGCTCATCAAGGGAACCGATCCCGATACCGGGTGCGTTCACACCACACTGGAGCACGCCTTCACGGGCACGGGGCGCCTCAGCAGCAGGGACCCGAACCTGCAGAACCTCCCCGCCTTCGGCACATGGGCGGGAAGGCTCAGAAAGGCCCTCATCCCCCGGAAAGAAGGCGACATCTTCATCGCGGGAGACTACTCACAGGTGGAGCTGCGGATCCTTGCGCACATCTGCGGAGAGGATCGGCTCAAGAACGCCTTCGCCCAAGGCAGGGACATCCACACCGAGACGGCTTACTGGATCTTCGGCGGCGACGCGGGGAGCGTCACTCCTGAGCAGCGCCGCATGGCCAAGGTGGTCAATTTCGGGCTGCTGTACGGAATGAGCGCCCACGGCCTCTCCCAGCGAATGGGCATCAGACGCGAAGAGGCCGCCTCCTTGATCAGCCGCTACTTCAGGGCCTTCCCAAGGGTAAAGGGTTACATGGAGGATTCCGCTCGCGAGGCCAAGGAGCGCGGATACACCCTCACCATCTTCGGCAGGAGGCGACCTCTGGCCGAGGTCTCCACGGTTGAGGGGCGGGGGGGCGGGGCCATCGGAAGGGTAGCTGTCAACACCCCGCTGCAGGGGAGCGCCGCCGACATCGCAAGGGTCGCAATGATCCGCTACTCTCGTGCCGTCCGCGAGGCGGGCCTCGACGCGCCGCTTGTTCTTCAGGTGCACGACTCCCTCGTCTGCGAGTGTTCACCCAGCATTCGTGATGAGGTGTCCGCTCTGCTGGTGAGTTCCATGGAAGGAGCCGCCTCGCTGTCCGTGCCCCTTGAGGTGCAGATAAAAAGCGGTGTCTCCTTCGAGGAAATATGACATTTCCCCTTGTCAACGGACAGCGAAAATGTCATGGGTAAAGCGGTTATTTGGGACAGCGAAAATGTCATCCCCCTAAGGGCATTTCATCCAGACAATACTCAGGTATTCTCTTGATGTTCTTTTTATACCCATCTCTCCATGGGTGGTCAGGGGCGGGTTTATGTGTTTGTTTCGTTTGTTTGCCGCTATGTTTTTTCTGACATGATGAATTAGTCTTTCCGGTTGAGGCAGGTGCTTCCACCAACTTGAAGATATCTCCATCATATTGAGCGGCTACCGAGCCGTCCATAAGGTCGAGCACCTCT
>JAUSOU010000026.1 GCA_030656095.1 Thermovirgaceae bacterium
TTATCTTTTCTACTCCAAGGCCGTTCAGTACGCGGGCAAGAAGGATTATCTCCTCGTAAGTGATTATTCTTTCATGACATATCCATTCGATACCTTCTTCAGGCATGCAATAGACACAGCGGAAATTGCAACGGTCGGTTATGGATATTCTGATGTAATTTAACCGTCTCCCGAATTTGTCTCTTAATTCGTCCACGTATATCCCCCAAGTCCCTGAACCACGGAACGCCATTTTTTATCAACCAGGGCTTCCAGAAAAAGCGCAACTCCCGGGTGTGAGTGAAAACGGCCGGGTATTACAATCTCGAACTGCTCCTCGGTTACCGGCACGAAATCGTTTCCGAAAGCCTCCGCGGCGGCCCTGATCCCGAGCGTTGCGTCAGCCGAACCGTTCGAAATCCTTGCCGACGCTTCCAGATGGGTAACCGCAACATTATTGTAACCGTTAATTGCCGCCGGTTCGATCCCGGCTTCCTTCAGGAGGTGGTCAAACAGGACTCTCGTCCCTGCGCCCGGTTGGCGGTTTATAAAAAAAACTCCGCCCTTTGAAAGATCCTTCGCGGACCGTATTCCTCTCGGGTTTCCCTTTTGAACCAGAAAGCCCTGTTCTCTTTTAAAGAGCTTTATTCTTCTCCAGTCGGAGGAATCTGGAAATTTCATGATGTAGCTGTCGTTGTAGGTTCCGGTTTCCGGATCCAGAAGATGGCACGAAGCCATGTGCCCCTCTCCCCTGGAGATTGCCGCCAGCCCCCCAAGGCTCCCCACGGATCTTATTGCCAGGTCGCCGCCGTGATCTCTTACGAAAGAGACCAGGCGATCTATCGCGGGGTCGTTGGAGCCCTGGTAGACAAGCCTTTTTTCCCAGTCCAGGTTACGCTTCATCCATACCTGAAGCGAACTTCCCTTGGGAATTTCAAGTGTTGAATCATCAACAAGGGCAAAACCGTCGGCATCGGCTATCGAGAACATTGAACTGGCGCCGGATGACAGAGGCCAGGAGAATCTTGTACCGTCTATCTCTCCGCATTTCAGCCGTAACCATTCACAAACGCCCTGCTGGGATGAATAATGCTTCAGAAGCCTGGTTTCGATTTTTTTGCAACCTCCAATGGCTTTTGAAAGGTCGGTTGCATCCTTTTCACCGCAAAGGCGGCTCAGCATGGGAAAGACAACGGTCCATGCGGCAACAAGGGCGGACATCGGGAAACCGGGAAGTGCCACAACAGGAATATTCCCGGAGATTCCGGCAATTACAGGTCTTCCCGGTTTCATCCTGACTCCCCTGAAGATCGGATCCGCAACCGATCTGATCACCTCGGCGCTGTGATCACGCTTTCCCTTTGCGGTTCCTGCACCAATCATGACAAGATCATAAGAGCATATCGCTCTTTCGAGGGCCTCTTTTATCAGCTTTCCATCATCTGGAAGCAGATCGTGAATATCCAGAGGATAGCCCCACTCACTGAATATTCCCTTAAGCATGTGGGAGTTTGTTTCTGGTACCTGGTCCCCCGTTCTGATTTTTTCCTCAACCCATTTCAGGGCAGGGATTATCTCGTCGCCCGTAGGTATAAATATCGACCTTGGCAGGCTAAGTACCAAAACCCTGGGATTTCCCGAGGCTATCAGAAGAGGAATATTGAAGGAAGAAAGCGGGTCGCCCTTCCTGGCGACAACCTGCCCCCTGGCAACGTCCTCCCCTTCTGGGCGGATGTTCTCCCCCTGAGCAAGAGGTCTGGCCACTTTAAGGGTATCTCCTTCAAGGGATGTGTCTTCAACCATGACCACGGAGTCAAAGGGTCGCCCCACCATCGATCCGGTATTGGCCCAAAGGTAATGCCCTTCCGAAAAAACTCGCGGGTTCGTTGAGGATGCCCTGCTGGTATCGGCTGAGCGAAGCGCGTAACCATCGACTGCTGAAGCCGGATAGTGCGGAAGATTCTCAAGCGAAACGATGTCTTCAGCCAGCACCCTTCGAAGAACGGGACCAGAGGAAAGAATATCTACCCATTCCCCCCTGGAGACGGGAGAAACTCTCTCCAGGATAAGAGACCATGCCTTTTCAAGAGAAACGTGTTCAAGGAATTCTACCAAAGCCACACCTCGACATTTTTGCCCCTGCGAACTGTTTCGGCTTCCTCGGGAAGTCTGATGAAGCCGTCCGAGGAGTCAAGAGCAAGGACATACCCTGATTTGCCCCAAAGGGGAAAGGCCTCGCCCTGGCGGTCAATACGAACGGGTATGAACTCCTCAACACCGTTCTTCCCGATAATGTCAGATGAAGCGGGAAGAAAGACCTTCCGAAAAAGGTCATCAGGTTTTCCGGAATACATTGTCCGAAGGAGCGGGATCAAAAAAACAGCAGTAACTACCGAACAGGAGTGCGGATGTCCGGGGAGACAGACCGCAAGTTTTTTTCTTGCGGCATCTCCCGATGCTATCGTGGGCTTGCCCGGTGAGATATTTAGCCCCCTCACGGGAAGATCATAATCTGGATTATTCCCAAGTGTTTTTAGGAGCGATACCGAATGATCCCTTACGCTCACGGAGGAACCTCCGCTGAGAAGCACAACATCATGAGATTCAAGAGCTCCATTGAAAGCAAGTCCAAGCTCGTGGGGATCATCGCCTGCTATTCCCAGGAAGTTTCCTCTTATCCCGGCGCGGTACAGCTGAGCCATAATTACAGCAGAATTGGAATCGCGGATCTTTCCAGGGGGAAGGTCAACTGTTCCAGCCGGGACAATTTCGTCTCCTGTGCTGATTATGGCAACCCTCAGGTCTATAAGGTCTACAGCATGAAACCCGCAGGCCGCAATTGAACCAATATTCCGGAAGTTCACGATCTCACCGGTCCGGAGTATCAAATGCCCCCTTTCAAACTCCTCGCCTTCGAGAAGAATGTTGTCTGCAACCTGAACAGACTTGCGAACCTCTATCATCTTTCCGCTGTCGGATATATCTTCCAGCATAATAACCGCGTCCGCTCCGAATGGGATAGCTCCACCCGTGTGAACAAGGGCCGCGTTTTCCTGCGGGACGGAAACATCCGGCATCATGCCCATGGGAACTTCTCCGCAGACTGAAAGGAAAACAGGGGAGGATTCACTGGCCCCGACAAGGTCCCCCGACCGCACCGCATAACCGTCACGGAGACTTCTACTGAAAGGCGGACTGGCGGTTTGCGCAACCAGGTCTTTCGCTATGGGAAATCCGATGGCTTCCTCAAGGGGGATATTCCTTTTGACCTTCAATACCCATGGAAAACCAAGGTCTTCCGCAAGCTTTCCAATGGCTTCTTCGCGGGAAAGCGTTCGCATCACAAACCCTGTCATCAACTATTACCCGGTCATCTCTGTGTCAAAAGAATCCCGAAACCGCTATTCCTGGTGGGCAACAAGAGTCGGATAACCCTTGGAGGCAAGATCTCCGGCGAGTTTTTCCGCGTCACTCCGCTGGGATCCAGCACCTATTCTTACCCTGTAGTAGGTTTTCCCGCCGACTTCGGCCTTAAAGACAAACGCCTCGTAGCTCTTCCCTCTGGCCTCGCGAGCAAGAATCTCAGCGGAGTCTTTGGTGGTGAAGGCCCCAATCTGTACTACCCAGGCACCTGATGAGACCGGTGCTGAGGGTAATGACTTCTGGACGGTGGACTGTGGGCTGATCGCGGGTTCCGTCTTCGCAGCAGCTTTGGGTTCCTTCTGAACTGCTGGAGAGGAGCCTCCGCCGGGTTCCTGATTTTCATCTACAGGAACTGCCACGATTTGAGCGGGGTCTGCCTGTTCCTGCGGCAACGCGGGTGCGGGGTTATTGTCTGTCTGTTCCGGTTCGGTTTGCCCAGGCGATTCCGGATAGGTCACCTGGTTCCCGGGGGTGACGAAAAGAAGCCTGACGCCAAGAACCAGAAGACCCAGGGCCAGAACGCCAACGAGTGGTAGCATAATATGGCCGAAAGCAAATATAGTAGGCTTTTCCTTGAATCTACGGGTTTTTCGGATACTCAACGAATATCACCTCACTGGCAGGATGCTCTTCCGAAACCGATAAGTTCGAGCTGTTCCCGCACGAGTCTTTTATCTGGCCATTCTCTGTTGATAATCTGCATAAGGCTTCTTCGGCTGGTTTCATCCGGAAGATCAATGGATTCTGCACCACTCCAGGAGAGAGCATATTCAAGAAGTGCCTCTCGAGGTTCCTGAACGCTGATTGAACAGCCTTTAAGCGTCTTCTCCGCAAAGGATGCCTTGAGTCTTTTTATTTTAGAGAAAGCTTCCTCCACTCCGATCATCGAAGCCATTTCCCAGTGGCTTAACGGCTTGGGGACGAAAATCCCAACCGAAGCCCTGATCCTCAACCCCGTCTTTCCCCGAATTTCACGGCATAATTCCGGAATTGAATCTATATCCGAATTTTCCTCTCCAGGAAGCCCCACCATAAAATACAGTTTAACCTGTTTTACCCCTATGAAGCGAGCCATCATCAGCTTATCAACAATCAGCGAATTGTCGAATGGCTTTCCGCACAGCGCTCTAAGGCGGTCGGTTCCCGTTTCCGGAGCCACAGTCAATCCGAATCTTTTGCTTCGGACCACGGCCTCCACCATGTCTTCAGTCATATTATCCACCCGGAGCGAGGCGAATGAAACCGCCTGTTCTGTCTTTTTCAGGTATGCCAGAAGTTCGGGGAGACCGGGATAGTCTCCTGCTTCGGGTGTCACCAAACCGATCTGTATATCACCGATATGGCTGACGTTCGAGATATCTTCAAGAACCCTGTCCAGGGAACGTACCCTTACAGGGCCGAATGACATGGGTATCGTACAATAATTGCACCTTCTCCGACATCCCCTTTGAAGCTCGACCAGAACCGTCCTCCCGAATGCCGCGCCGGAGGTCACCCATAGGCTTTTACCGTAGGCTTTGTCCATATCAGTTAAAACAGACTTCTTTCGTGGCACTTGATTTCCCGACAATATCTGATCCCGGTGAATGGGCGGAACGTAGATCGATTCATGTTCAGCGAGTTTTTCCCAAAGTCTCCGGCGATCGCCGTGAGAGACGTAGTTACGGCACTCTCTCACGAGGTATTCAACTACGGGTTCCCCATCCCCAAGCACGACCCAATCGGCGATCCCTGAAAAGATAAGGGGGTTAATATAGGAAAGAGCCCCTCCTACCCCGAAAACAGGTTCTTCAGACTCAAATCTGTCCTGCCAACTGTGAGACATCTTCCATCTTTTAAATACCGACAGAATAGAGATCAGATCCGGTTCATAAGCCACCGAAGCAGAAATGATCGGGAAGTTTTCGATCCTTCTGCCGCTTTCCAATGATACACCTGCAAATTTCCCGTTGAAAAACCTTTCAACGCCTACCCCAAGCTTTCGCAATTCCGCGATGATGGAATGAAAACCAAGGCTCGCCATTCCGACTTCATACTCTGCCGGGAAAAACATGGCCCAAGGAGGAGAACTACCCGAGGGGATACGCTCAAGAACTGTCTCCCGGCGTGTTGGATCATCCCAATGCCTGTACCTTGGGTTCTTTGGGAAATTGCTCAAAACCCCGTATTTTCCAGGCCGGTTGTTTTCATTGCGACCGCCGGGGTCTTCTTCTTATAATTGCAGGCTCATAAATGTCTTTTTTTGTGGTGCCATGCGAAATGACGCTGGCGACTGCAGGAATATCTGTCTCCTTTACCCCGGGTTGTATATTAATCTCAACCAGGCCGCTTCCGCGATTTCTCGCCTGCTGGCGCGATCCTGAAAGGGTTTTATCGGTAGAAAAACCTGTAGCAATAACAGTTATCTGAATTTTTTCGTCCATGTCCGGGTCAAGCACATGACCCCAGAGAATGGTCGCCTGGGGATCGGCTGCCTCGGTAACTACCTGGGCTGCTTCCTGAATTTCGTGGATCCCTACATTTGGTCCGCCGGTAACATTGAAAAGAACTCCCCGGGCCCCGGTTATGGGACCGTCCATCAGGGGGCTGCTGATGGCGGAATGGGCCGCCTTTGATGCTCTGTCTTCCCCCTTGACCTCTCCAATTCCCATGATCGCTGTTCCTGCATCCTTCATTATTGTTCGGACATCTGCGAAATCAACGTTTACCAGTCCGGGCCGCAGGATAAGATCAGTAACTCCCTGGACTGCCTGCCGGAGAACCTCGTCGGCAAGTTTGAATGCCTCGGAAAGAGTCGTTCCCTTTTGGGTGATTTCCAATAGGCGGTCGTTGGGGATAACGATCAGTGCATCAACATGACTCCTTAGGTTTTCTATCCCTTCATACGCCTGGGAGTTCCTTATCTTGCCTTCGAACATGAAAGGCCTTGTCGCGACAGCAACCACAAGGGCTCCGTTCTCTTTCGCTATCTGGGCAATTATCGGTGTCGATCCCGTCCCTGTTCCCCCGCCCATGCCGGCGGTAAGGAAAACCATGTCGGCATCTTTGAGGATCTCCCGGATCTCTTCAATTGACTCCTCCGCGGCCCTCAATCCGATTTCCGGATCAGCACCTGCACCAAGACCTTTTGTCAGCTCCCGCCCCAGCACAATTTTCAGGTCGGCTTCCGAAAGACTCAAATGGGCAATATCCGTATTAGCAGCAATGAACTCAACACCCCGCACACCGCTTCTGACGATGTGGTTCAGGGCGTTGCCGCCGCCGCCGCCAATTCCGATGACTTTGATGATCTCGTGAAACTGCCTCTGTGAGCCTTCAATTTCGAAAAGTTCGGGCATATGGGTGACCTCCGCAAAAAAACCAGGAATTAAAACAACTCTTTGAAAGCATGTTTCAAAGCCTGGATAAACCTGGAAACGGGTCCTTGTTCTCGTCGTTTCTGGCGGAACGAAGGAACCATATTCCCTAGGTCCCTGGCCGATCTTCCTCTTCTTCCTTTATCTTCAGTCTTCTCCACCAGTTCAGTGAGGGAAGGCTCAATGTAAACATCCGGGTTATTCTCT
>JAUSOU010000111.1 GCA_030656095.1 Thermovirgaceae bacterium
ATTTTCCTTCTGTTCCTCTCCGCTTCCTCCTGCATGGCTTCCCAGAGCGTCTCGGTCATGCTCGACTGGGTTCCGAACGTAGATCACGTGCCTCTTTTCGTCGCTCGCGATCAGGGGTTTTTCCGGGCGGAAGGTCTTGACGTCCGTTTTCTGACACCTTCGGATACCACCGATGCCCTGAAACTTGCAGCTTCGGGGAAGGTCGATCTGGCCGTCGGTTACGCGCCACAGATCATCGTCGCCGTCGCGGAGGGGCTTCCCGTTACGGTAGTCGGACGCCTCATCGAACATCCCTTGAGCGTTGTCCTGTTTTTGGGCGACAAGGGAATAACTTCCCCGAAAGACCTGGAAGGCAAACGAATCGGCTACACCGTGCCCGGGGTCATGGATGTACTTCTCGATGCATTTCTCGCCATCAACGGTGTCCGGAATGCCTCTTTCGTCAACGTCGGTTTTTCCATCGTCCAGTCTCTTGCGTCGGGCCAGGTGGATGCCGTCATGGGAGGGTTCCGCAACGTCGAGGCCGTCCAGCTGGAGCGCCTTGGCATGAAACCCGGCGCCTTTCCCCTGGAAGAATGGGGCATACCGGATTACGACGAGCTTGTTCTTGTCGGTTCTCCCGTGTTGGCGAAGGCTCGACCCGGGGTTATCCGTGCCTTCAGGAGGGCCCTGGAAAGAGGGATCCTGGAAACGCGGGAACACCCCGTCTCTTCGTTTGCCATGTACTTGAAGTCGGTTCCGGAGGCACAGAAGGATGCCGAACAGGAGCTTTTCCTGAGGACGCTCCCCTTTTATGCCCTGAACCAGCGCCTGGAGCCCACTCGCTGGGAAGCCCTGGCCGATTTCGCTCTTAAATGGAAGCTGATCCGCAAACCGGTGGATGTTCATTCCTGTCTTTGGAGCGAAGAGGTGGAAAAAACACCATGAGGCAGCCTGAAATGCCCCCGCTTCGGAAACTGGTCCTGACCGCTCTTCTGTCCGCCGCCGGGGTTCTGCTTTCGAGTCTCTCTATTCCCCTGGGACCGACGCGTTGTTTTCCTTTTCAGCACGCCATCAACGTAATCGCGGGAGTTCTTCTGGGTCCT
>JAUSOU010000027.1 GCA_030656095.1 Thermovirgaceae bacterium
CCAGTCCAGACGTTCCGGCAGGGTGGACATCAGTTCCCGCTCGGAGCGGACATTGTAGAAGACCAGAAGGAGCATCAGCTTGAGAACCACCGGGGGAGGCACCGAGACATTGCCTTTGGTTCCGTATCTGTCCACTACTTCCCGGTAGGAGAAATCGAAATCAACCTTCCCGGCGAATCCTTTCGGCAATGTTGATGTTGGTGTAAAAGATTTTGCCCTGATCCGGCTCCTGGATCCCCATCACGGCGAACACCCCCTGGCAGTATCCATTTTACCGGAAATTACCCCTTTTTTTCCTCATTTGCATCATTTGGGCAACAGGCCGTGTAGGTCTGACCCCTTTGAGGCTCTGTGATGAATGGCCTTGCTTTTGCCTCAAAAACAGGTAAGTTTTGTATTCCCCTATGTGGTGCAGTAATTTCCCTTAAAACTTATTTTCTCCACCCATTCCACCAGCAGGGTAAAACTTCATTCACTTCATCCGTTTATTTAGGTGATTATTTGACTGAACAGGCGCGTGCCCTTAACATTGGAAAGGTGAAATTTATGTTTTTCTCTTCATGGAGGCCTTTTTGGAGGTCTCCGGATATCCATAAAGGGAGTGGGATCGTGAAAGATCTTAACGGAAAACTCCGTGTCGTTTTAGAAAATGTGTCCCCCTCGATAGAAGGCGGACTCTTCCCGGCGAGGCGTGTGCAGGGAGAGACCGTCATCGTGGAGGCGGATATTTTTACCGACGGCCATGACTGCGTTGCGGCAAGGTTGCTCGTGAGCTGGGAAAGGGGCGGTGAATGGGAGGAGTTCCCTATGCGGCATCTTGGGAACGACCGCTGGCGGGGAATGTTCATCGTCTCGGACCTTGGGTCCTGTTTCTTCACCGTCAGCGCAGGGATCGACCGTTTCGCCACGCTGGCCGTGGACTTCAGCAAGAAATTCGAGGTGGACGAGGCGACAGACGTGGATGTCTCACTGATCAGCGGGGAGATCAGTAGTGCCATTCCCCGGGCAGGGGGGAAGGACGCGGAGTCGCTCGAAAGTTTCCTGGAGCGAATTTCCCGGGCTTCCGATATACGGGCCGTCTCCGATATCCTGACCGAGAAACTTCTTGGCCTTCTTATGGCAAAGTACGCTGACAGGGCAGACTTCACAACCTGGCCCAACCCTGCCCTTGAAGTTGTCGTGGAGAGGGGCAAGGCCCGTTTCAGCACGTGGTACGAATTCTTCCCCCGCTCCACCTGCAGCGGAGGCATAGGTGGAACCCTGGAAGAGGCATGCGGGCGCCTTCCCGAGATCGCCCGTATGGGTTTCGACGTGGTCTACCTGCCCCCCATTCATCCGATAGGACGGACGGACAGGAAGGGACCGAACAATACGCTCCCGGCAGGGCCATCCGACCCGGGCAGTCCGTGGGCCATAGGGTCGGACCTGGGCGGGCACAAGGCCGTGGACCCGGGCCTTGGAACGATCGAGGATCTCCGGTCATTCATCAAAAAGGCGAACGGCCTGGGCCTGGAAATCGCGTTGGACATTGCGTTCCAATGCTCCCCCGACCACCCCTACATAAGACAGCACCCGGAATGGTTCCGGCACCGCCCGGACGGCTCCATCCAGTACGCGGAAAATCCTCCGAAGAAGTACCAGGACATCGTCCCCTTCAACTTTGAGACAGACAACTGGGTGGAACTCTGGGAGGAACTGAAAAGTATCGTTCTCTTCTGGATCGGCCACGGGGTGCGTATCTTCCGCGTAGACAACCCACACACAAAGCCGATGGCCTTCTGGCAATGGCTTATAAGAGCGATCCGGGAGAAGTATCCCGAGGTGATCTTCCTTTCCGAGGCGTTCACCCGCCCGAAGGTGATGCGGAGGCTTGCAAGGTCTGGGTTCGCCCAGTCCTATACGTATTTCACGTGGCGGAACACAAAGCAGGAACTTATGGAGTACATGCGCGAATTGACCGGGACGGAGCTGGCGGAGTATTTCCAGCCCCATTTCTGGCCCAACACTCCCGACATCCTGCCGGAGTTCCTCCAGATAGGAGGCCTCCCGGCCTTCCGGATCCGGCTTGTTCTCGCGGCAACACTTTCCTCAAGTTACGGGATCTATGGGCCCGCGTTCGAGCTCGGGGTCAATGACCCGCTCCCCGGCAGGGAGGAGTACCTTGATTCGGAAAAATTCGAGGTCCGCGACTGGAACTGGGACCAGCAGGGCAACCTGCGGGATCTCATCGTAAGGGTGAACAGGATCCGCAGGGAGAACCCGGCGCTGCAGACCACACGGAACATCAGGTTCCTTGAGACGGACAACGACAAGGTCCTTTTTTTCAGCAAGGAGAGCGCTGACGGCGAAAACCTCATCGTGGCGGGCATAACCCAGGACCCCTTCTCCTACCAGGAGTGCAGCGTCACCCTGCCGCTCGAGGAATTCGGGATCGGCTCTGATCAGCCCTACCTGATGCACGACCTGCTGGGGGACGAGAAGTTCATCTGGCAGGGGCAGAGGAATAAAATGGGTTTCGACCCGAACGTGCTGCCTGCAAGGATCTTCAGTGTCCGACGCCGAATTAGGCACGAGCAGGATTTCGACTACTTTTTATAGACGGGGCGGTGAAGGGTTTTGGAAAAAGCTCCGCAGTGGTACAAGGACGCAGTTATCTACCAGATCCACGTGAAAGCCTTTTTTGACAGCAATGACGACGGGATAGGCGATATTCAGGGCCTGATCCATAAACTCGGCTACCTGCGGGATCTTGGCGTGGACACCCTGTGGCTGCTCCCCTTCTATCCTTCGCCGCTGAGGGACGACGGGTACGATAT
>JAUSOU010000030.1 GCA_030656095.1 Thermovirgaceae bacterium
GAAGAGTTTGAAAACACCGTATTGCCGTGGATCAGGGAGGCGAACGCCGACCTTCTCTTTGCCGGGCCATCTTTTGCTGCCGGGAGGTACGGAGCTGCCTGCGGTACGCTCTGTGACAGTGTTTCGGCAAAATTAGGCATCCTTTCCATTGCTGGCATGCACTCCGCCAGCCCCGGCGTAGACATTGCAAAAAGAACCACCTACGTTCTCGAAACGGGAGATTCGGCACGCAAGATCGGTACCGTTATACCCCGAATGGTCAGCTTTGCCCTTCGCCTGCTTGCCGGAGAGGAGATCGGCGGTCCTGTCGAGGAGGAGTACCATCCGAGAGGGATCCGGATAAACGTCCGTAGGGAAGAGAGAGGTTCCAAAAGAGCTGTCGCAATGCTGCTGAAGAAACTCCGGGGAGAACCTTTCGAGACGGAACTTCCGATGCCGGTTTTCGATCACGTTCCGCCTGCGCTCCCTGTGGAAGATCTGAAGAGCGCCCTGATTGCCATCGGTACCGAGGGTGGAATAGTGCCCCGGGGAAACCCCGACAGGATTGAGGCGCACAATGCTTCGAAATGGCGCGCCTATTCTCTTGAGGGCCTGGATAACCTTGTGAGCGGAGATTTCGAGGTGGCTCACGGAGGCTACGATCCCGTACATGCAAACAGCGATCCTGACAGGGTTCTTCCCCTTGACGGAATGCGCCGTCTGGAGAAGCAGGGAAAATTCAGGAAGCTGCTGGAGAAATACTTCGTGACCGTAGGAAATGTCACGGCCGTGAGGTCGGCCGAGCGATACGGCAGGGAAATTGTGGCGATGCTGCACGATGCTGGAGTGGATGGGGTTGTCATGTCCTCCACCTGAGGCACGGGTACGCGTTGCGGCGCAACGCTTGCACGAGAGATAGAACGGGCGGGGATCCCTGCGGCCCTTATCACCGCAATCCCGAGCATTGCTATAACTGTAGGGGCAAACCGGATCGTTCAGGGTGTCGCCATACCGCACCCGGTCGGATCGCCCGTCGAAGAAAATTATGAGGCCGAGATGGAAATCCGGACCGAGATTCTGGAACGGGCGCTTCGGGCGATCTGTACCCCTATCGCGGAACAGACGATTTTCCGCAAAGGCGAGCATACTGAGAGAATTGAGAAGGAAGAGGAATGAGTCGTTCCGCCGGAAAGGTTATTATCTCGAACAACCCTCTGATATTCGATCGTTTCCCTGACGCTGTTCCGGTAGAGGGGGGTCCCTGCGAGGTCCTCAAGGAGGCACTTAATTTCCTGGACAGCGGGTTTGCTCTTGCAGGGCACGCTCTTGCCGGCAGCGTAAGGCTTTGCTGC
>JAUSOU010000031.1 GCA_030656095.1 Thermovirgaceae bacterium
ACAGTAGGCATAATACCTCTGCCTCCTTACTTTGGAGCCCCATCCTGCTTGCGGACCATTATGAGTCCGTTCCTCGGGCCAGGAATAGCGCCCTTGATAAGCAGGAGGTTGTTTTCGGGATCAATGCCCGCGATCGAAAGGTTCTTGACGGTGACCCGCCCGTTACCCATTCTGCCTGGCATTGGTTTTCCTTTGAAAATATGTCCGGGATAGCTGCTTGCTCCGGCAGAACCGGGCTCCCTGTGGAACTTAGACGCACCGTGGCTTGCCGGGCCGCCCTGGAAATGATGGCGTTTGATTACTCCCGCAAATCCCTTGCCCTTACTTTTTCCTATAACGTCAACAGTTTCTCCGGTCTCGAACAGGGCAACCGAGACCACGCTTCCGACCTCAAACCCATCGGTCTCCTCGATCCGGAACTCGCGGATCCACCTCTTCGGTTCAAGTGCGTTCTTTTCGAACACTCCCCTGTATGGCTTGTTCAGCTTTCCGGGTTTGACATCTCCAAACCCGAGACTGACAGACGAATAACCGTTGCTTGCCTTTGTGCGGACGGCAACAACACTGCACGGACCCGCCTCGACCACGGTTACCGGTATCGACAGTCCATTTTCGTCGAAGATCTGGGTCATGCCCAGCTTCCGGCCAAGAATTCCCATACTCATTTGTCGCATCTCTCTCCTTTCAGCCCATTGCTCCCCGTTTAAAGCTTGATCTGGATATCCACTCCGGAGGGGAGATTCAGCTGCATAAGCGACTCCATAGTCTTCTGCGTCGGGTCGATTATGTCTATGAGTCTCTTATGAGTCCTCATTTCGAACTGTTCCCTGGCATCCTTGTCCTTGTGAGGGGACTTGAGGACCGTGAACTTGTTGATCTCCGTCGGAAGGGGTATAGGCCCGGAAACCTTGGCCCCAGTCCGCTGCGCCGTATCCGCTATCTGAAACGCGGATGAGTCCAGCGCCCTGTGGTCGAACGCCTTGAGCTTGATGCGGATCTTCTTTGCCACTGAGACTGCCTCCCTTTGGACCTAGTTTTCCAGTATTTCCGTCACGACGCCCGCGCCGACCGTTCTTCCGCCCTCGCGTACCGCGAAGCGGAGTCCCTGGTCCATGGCGATAGGCTGGAGCAGATTGACCTCGAACGTCGCGTTGTCACCGGGCATTACCATCTCGACGCCATCGGGAAGCTTGATGTCTCCCGTCACGTCAGTTGTCCTGAAGTAGAACTGCGGCTTGTAGCCGGTGAAGAACGGCGTGTGGCGCCCGCCCTCTTCCTTCTTCAGTACGTATACCTCCGACTTGAAGTGCTTGTGCGGCTTGATGCTTCCCGGCTTGGCAAGTACCTGACCGCGCTCCACGTCTTCCTTGGCAACTCCCCTGAGCAGTACGCCGACGTTGTCTCCGGCTCGCGCGTCATCGAGTATCTTCCTGAACATTTCAAGCGATGTGGCTACGGTCTTCTTGATGTCTTCCTGCATCCCTATGATCGCTACTTCGTCCCCGCCCTTGACGATACCGCGCTCCACCCTGCCGGTCACAACGGTCCCGCGCCCGGTGATCGTGAATACGTCCTCGATCGGCATCAAAAACGGCTTGTCAACTTCCCTCTCCGGCTGCGGAATGTAGTTGTCGCACGCGTCCATGAGCTCCCAGATGCCCTTGGCCCATTCGCCCTCCCGGCTTTGATCGGCGCTCTCAAGCGCCTTCAGCGCGGATCCTCTCACGACGGGTATGTCGTCGCCCGGGAATTTGTACTTGTTCAGCAGGTCGCGAACTTCCATCTCCACCAGGTCGAGCAGTTCCGCGTCGTCGACCATGTCCACCTTGTTCATGAATACGACCAGAGCAGGCACGTTGACCTGACGGGCCAGAAGCACATGCTCCCTCGTCTGCGGCATCGGGCCGTCGGCCGCCGATACCACCAGTATCGCTCCGTCCATCTGAGCCGCTCCGGTGATCATGTTCTTGATGTAGTCGGCGTGCCCCGGGCAGTCGATGTGTGCGTAGTGACGCTTCTCCGTCTGGTATTCCACGTGCGCTATGTTGATCGTGATACCGCGCTCCCGCTCCTCCGGCGCCTTGTCTATCTGGTCGAACGGCGTGAAACTCGCCAACCCGACAGCC
>JAUSOU010000037.1 GCA_030656095.1 Thermovirgaceae bacterium
GAGATACGTGCATGCATGAGGCATCCGCTGGCGGCTTTGGGTTCCGATGCAATTCTTCAGAACAAAGGCGGACATCCAAGGGCTGCGGGAGCCTTCCCAAGGGGGATCAGGTGGCTTCGTGAGGACGGATTATCCTGGCCACAGGCCTTATCTCACGCGACTGTAATCCCAGCAGAAAACATGTGGCTGAGATCGGGACGGATGGCCCAGGGAGCGCCGGCGGACTTGGTTGTTTTTGATCCCGACAAGTTTACGGACATGGCTACCTTTAAAGACCCTCTTCTTCCACCCGTCGGGATTGAGTGGGTCATCGTCCGTGGCCAAGTCGCTGTGGAAAAAGGAACTATTCTGGAGCCAGCGGGGGGAGAATTTCTCCTGCGGCGCTCCATTCTCCCGAAAGAGAGGTGAAATAATGGACCAGACTTGCGAAACGATCAGGAAAAGACTCTTTAAAGCAGTGGATGATCTCGCCCCGAAGGCGGTCGCTCTCAGTGATGATCTTGGAAAGAACCCGGAACTTGGCGAAAAAGAGTTCGAATCCAGCAGGAAACATGTAGAACTGCTCCGTGAGGCTGGTTATGAAATCGAGTACCCTTTTGCGGGTATCCCGACAGCTTTCATTGCAAAGAAAGGAACAGGCCACCCCAAGGTGGCCCTCCTTGTCGAATACGATGCCCTTCCCGGTATCGGACACGCCTGCGGCCATAATGTTTCCGGGGCCATGTCCACTCTTGCAGGTCTAGCCCTTGCTGCGGTCGCCGACGAACTGAGCGGTCAGGTCCAGGTCATCGGTACTCCTGCTGAAGAAACGAACGGGGCGAAGGTCAGAATGTCTCAGGAAGGTGTTTTCGACGGACTCGACCTGGCTCTGATGCTGCACTCCAGCGGCGGAATTTCCTTCATTCATTATGATTGCCTTGCTATGGATGCCATTGAATTCACCTACAAGGGGAAAACCTCACATGCGGCCGCCTCACCCTGGGCGGGGAGGAATGCACTCAACGGTGTCCAGCTTTTGTTCCATGCCATCGATATGCTCCGGCAGCATGTGATACCTGATGTCAGGATGCATGGGATCATACCTGTCGGCGGCGAGGCTCCGAATATCGTTCCCGAACTTGCAACTGCGCAGTTTTATTTCAGGGCCCCCAAGCGGGCCATCGTTGATGAAGTCGTCGATAAGGCATTGAATTGCGCCCGGGGGGCGGCCATGGCTACCGAGACGGAGGTTTCATGGGAAAAATTCGAGACCAGTTTTGACGACATGCTCCCCAATGGTCCCGGAGAAGAAGCCATGGCTACTATAATGGAAGAGTTGGGCGTGAAACTTTCGCCATCTCCCGGATCCCAGGGCTCGTCTGATATCGGAAATGTCAGCTATCGGTGCCCTGCACTGCAGCCGATGTTTGCCATCACACACAGACCCCTGACTCTGCATACGAGGGAATTCTCCGAAGCTACGTTTCTTGAGGAATCTCACAAAGCCCTGGTGGTTGGGGCCAAAGCGCTGGCTGCCATGACGTATCTTGTAATGACGGATGAATTACTGAGGGAGGCGATGCAGGAGTCGTTTGTGAAGGGGAGAGAAGTAGATCAGAAAAAATAAACTCCATTTCCTTTTCTTGTTCCGGAGGGGAAGAGGTATGCCATGGGTGTCATTGAAAGAGTTGTAGAACCCGGCTTCTGTTCCGGGTGCGGCCTTTGCGCGGGGCTTTGCCCTTCCGAAGCTTTGGAGATGGGGCTTAACTCGAGCAAGGATGTTGTCCCGATCCTGAAAGGGGAGTGCTCCGAGTGCGGCCTCTGCCTTGATGTCTGTCCATTCTCGGGAGAGGATCCTGGCATCGATGATACTGCGGAAGGACTGTTTGGCGATGTACCTGGCATCTCCCAGAATCCAGTGTCCGGCTTTTATCTTTCACTATGGGAGGGGCATGTCTGCAGGAAAGATTTTCGTAAAAGAGGAGCCTCCGGCGGGATGGCCTCGTGGTTTTTGACAAGAATTCTTGAGCAGGGTCTTGTCGACGCGGTTCTCTCTGCCGGGCCAGATGAGTCAAGGCCGGGTTTCTGGACCTTCATCAAAGCAAAAACACCAGAGGACGTGATCTCCCAGGCGGGTTCGGTCTACCATCCTGTCCCTATCGACGCGGTGATCAGAGAGATCCTTCTGGAAAACAGCCATGACCGCTATGCTGTGGTCGCTCTACCATGTCTTGCCTATGGGCTCAGGAAGGCCATGAAGAGGATCCCGAGGCTTAAAGAAAAAGTTGCCATGCTCGTGTCTCTAACCTGTGGGCTTATGCCGAACCGAAGATACTCCGAGTATATTTCTCTTGAGTCGGGCATTCTGCCTGAAGATATGAGTTATATCAACTTCAGATATCCCCCCGGTGAACCGGACAGCAGCAACTACAGGCACGTGGCCTTTTCCCGCAAGGGGGAGCAGGGGCGTCCAGTCCCTGTGAAGGGTTTGCCCGATCTTCTTTGGAGGCACGAAGTTTTTCTTCAGAGTGGCTGCCTGATCTGTGACGATGTCTTTGGAGAAACGGCTGACGCCGTCTTTATGGATGCATGGCTGCCGGAGTACGAAAGGGACACCCGGGGAAATTCTCTTGTTATCTGCCGCACACCACTGGCGGAGAAGATGATCAGGGATGGAATGGAAGATGGAGAGTGCGAGGTCAGGGAAATAGTCTATGAGCGGCTGATGCAGTCTCAAAAGGAGACCCTGCTTGTCAAGCGGCATCTGCTCGCTGGAAGGCTGGCGCGTCTGGAAGGTATGGGCGTAAGTTTTCCGGAAAGAAGAGTAGCGGCTGACAGAAAGGTTTTTCAAGATAATGGGAAATATTTCCGGTTTTGCGAAAAGCTAAAGGCGGCAGCCCAACAGGTGGAGTTGGAGACGTTCGAAGATCTGGAGGCTTTTAACCGGCTGATCGGTTCGTTTCTCGAAGAGGAAAACCGGATGCTGGTTGAAGGCGAAAGCCCTTTTGAGAGCACCGAATAAGATTTTTTGTGAGTTGAAGGCCTCTGCTCCAGGCAAGAGGCACCAGGAAATCCAAGGGTCTATTCAGAACCTGACCCAATGGGACAAGGGGCCGCGGAAACATCCGCTCCGCAGCCCGCAAAAGATATCCGATTGTTACGAGTCTGTTGCATAATTGCTCCAAGCGCATACCTTCAGTTACCTCACTAACAAAGATCTCACTGCAGGGCCCATCCTTTACGCATTGAGGTTATACTTTTAGTACATCATATGTGTTGAAAATGGTATTACGCAACAGACTCTTAACATCATGAATCTGGTCTACTCCCGGATGAACAACTTCGTCAACTTCTTCCAGCCATCAATGAAGCTTGACTACAAAGAGCGGATCGACGGCTCTGACATCGAAGCATTATCTGGAGGCCAGAACACCAAACAGGGCTACAAGACCTTAAATTGTCCACGGCAAACGGATTCCGCTGTCAAGGCACCGCTGCTGCAGCTTTCGGATGTTTTCGTTCAGAGGCTCCTTAAACAGATCTTTCCCCAAAAACCGGACATGAGGTATGAGCCCTTGGGATTCGCACGGAAGAACAGTCTCATTATCTTTTTTCTTGCAGTCGTTTCTGTTTTTGCCCTTCTGCCCCTCACGCAAAAATGGGCTGTGGGCATCGCTCTCCTCCTCGGATCTGCGGTTAGCAACCTTGTTCCCGCAGCCGCTCCAGCAGGGCTGGGCAAGATGCGAAAGCTTGCCCTGAACACAGCAGTGGTGCTTTTTGGTTTCGGAATGAACATCCGGCAGGTTGTCGCGGTGGGGGGGCGGGTTTCTGGCAAACAGCCGTGAATCTCGTGATCATTATCTCCCTGGGCTATCTTCTGCTGAGGTTTTTCCGCCTGGAAAAGGCAACGATGGAACTCATCATCTTCGGAACCTCCATCTGCGGCGGAAGCGCCATCGCCGCCGTGGCCTCTGTGATGAAGGCGCGGGATGAACAGATCGGAGTCTCCATGGGCGTGGTTTTCCTGCTGAACACAGTGGCGCTTTTTGCCTTTCCTCTTGTCTCGGGATTGTTGCCTCTGACTCCGGAACAGTACGGCACCTGGTGCGCGCTGAGCATCCACGACACAAGCTCCGTTGTGGGGGCGGCAGCGATCCTTGGCGACGCATCCCTCCAGACGGCTACGATCATGAAACTCACCCGAACTTTGTGGATAACCCCCATCGTTTTTCTTATCTCTCTTCGACAGGGGGAAAAGGGAAAACTGTCCATCCCCCTGTTCATTCTCCTTTTCCTTTTAGCTTCCATCACAGCGTCGGTGCTGCCCTTTCACTCTCTCTTCAGGACGCTTGCCTCGGCCGGGAAAGTATTCATGGCGATCGCCCTCTACATGGTGGGCTTCGGGCTGCACCGCACCATAGTGAAAAAGGCAGGGATCGGGGGGATACTCTTTGGCGCGAGCCTCTGGGCCTGCTCCATCGTAACGGGGTACCTCCTCGCATCGGTCAGCTGACGACATAAACGGGACCAAAGAGTCAGTTGCGTGAAAGCCTCTTGATTGAAGTTATCCGCAACTCCTTGCAGCATTTTTTTATACTGATTTACGAATTCAAGATCAAGCGGCAAAAACAAGAGTGTTCGGGACGATTTCCCTGGTCATTGCGATCGCTGCTTCTGTTTTGCGGTGAACCTTGTCAACTCCATAACGCCAGAGTTTGAGGAGACTGTGTGCGGTGCAGATCATCTTCCACTTGCAGGCACAGGCTTCCTTCCCTCTTCTCATGAATTCCCTGAAGCCGGAAACTTCCTTCATCTGGCCGAAGACCGGTTCAACCATTATCTTTCGCTTTGAATAGAGCTCCCGTCCCTCTGGAGTAAAAAGCCGGTACTCCATGGCTGTCTTGAGATCCACCGGCAGGGGGATTATGTTACCGCCCCTTTGGGCCTCCAGAGTTTTCCACTCTTTGGCCACGGCCAGGAGTACGTCAGGATCATCGGGTCCAAGCTGCCGCAGATTCTTTTCGCTGAAGTAGCCGGCATCGCCCAGAAAGGTTCCTATCTCCATGTTTTCATCAAGAGTCTTCAGGTTTTCAATGGTCTTTTCAAGCATGGGAATGAGTTGGAGCACGTCGTTTTGATCCTGCGTCAGCTCCGCCGCCACTACTATCTGATCGGAGGAGACCGCAGCCTGGCAGTTGAAGCCCTGCAGGTAGCCTGACGCCGTCTTCATTATCCGGCTATCCGGGTCAGTAAGGTTGACCTTGAGCTTCTTTTCCGCATCTTTCTCGACCTTTTCGATGGACTTTGGTTTGCGACCGCGCTTTTTTCCACCTGCTTCAGCTTCCTGTTTCTTGCGCTTGTCGAGTCTGGCCTGGTGCTCTTCTACAAGCTTCTGCTTCTCCTGCGCCAGCTGCTTCTGGTATTTTCTGAACTCATTGATACGCCGCTCGCGGGTGGCGTATTCGGGAGGGATCTCTTTTCCGGGTTTGTCCGGTCCGTAGAGTCTGTCTTCTTCGGCGTCGATCATGTCGGCTTCACGAAGGTATCTTTCTATATCCTTCTTCAATCCAGACTCGGTCCGGTTCTTCGCCATGGCTGCATTCGACTTTATCTTTGTCCCGTCTACGGCGACTGCTTCAACGTCGCAGAGACCTGCGGTGCAGCAGAACGGGAGAACCTGCAGGAACAGGGCGGCAAGCTCTTTTTCAAAGCGTTTCCAACCCCGTCCGGGTTGTAAACCCTGCGGAATTCAGAAAGGTTCAACTGGGAGACGATATCAAGCATGAAAAAGACCAGATGCTTCCCGGGGAGCCAGTCTCACATGTCCTGAGGCAAAAGAAGCAATTGATCTCTGTCGCCGCATATGAAGTTGTAGGCCATTTGGAAAACGCCTCCCCGGGTGAAATGAGAGCTCCTGAAACCAGCCTTATTATCTCATATTTACCCGGTAAGCAGTGCCGAAAACCCGCTTATTGCAAGGCTTTATCGGGGTTTTGTGCAACAGACTCGAAAATGCTTTTATTGTGGTGGATAACATCTTGAGCAAGGCCGCTATCCTCGCTGTTTGGTTTCCTTCAAGGTGATAGGAATTTTGCTTTTTCTCAGGTAAGAACAACCGTCACAGTAATAGCATTCTCCAGTTTTCGTTATGTAGACGGTGACGTTGTCGTTTGAAGCCATGGGGGTAACTAAGAAGAAGGGTATCGTTGTCGAATCTAAAGGGAGAACGCAATTCAATGAATTGGAAAATACAGGGCAAAACATAGGGGTGGCAATGTTTTGAGAAAATGGAGCTTGGATTTCTTCAGTGAAGGCCATAGTTTCAGCGGGTTGGGAAATGGAAATGTTGATGATCAAGAGCAATACCAAAAGGAAAAATCTTTTCACCTTGCTCCCTCCTATTCCCGGCCCTACGGGACCTCTCTTTCTAAAAAACAATGAATTCACTATGAAACGGGGAGGCCGCTTGGCCTCCCCGTTAGAAGTTCCTTTTCAGGCTGACGACTCTTCCGCAGATGGTGAAGTAGCCGGAGACCATCTCGGGCGGGATGAGCCTGGGCGATTCCTTGGGATTCGCACCGCGGAGCTCGACGGCTCCGGAGCGGTGGTAGATGACGTGCTTGAGCATGGGCGAGTCGTCGAAGATGACGTACATGATCCACTCGGGTTTTATGTCGTCTCCCTGGTCGGGGTTGACGAGGACTATATCGCCCTCCAGAATGCCATCCCCTTCAAGCGAACTGCCAACGGTTTTTAGCGCATAGCTTCCCTGCTTGACCTTGTCTTCGTCGAAGTATTCCGTGCCGATGGGCTGCACGTCATCGGGAGAATACCCTTCAGGACCACAGCCTACCGAAACGTCGAACACGGGAACGGATGTTTGCGTGGGAAGTGTGGTAGGGGAAGCAGATGTTGCTGGTGTGATAGCAGAATCAATACCCAAAATGTGATCAACAGCAATACCGAAAAAGCCAGCAAGGGACATCAGCGCACTAGCATCCGGAGTTCTTTTTGAGGTCTCCCAGTTGATTACCGTGTTACGAGAAACCTGCAAGCCTTCCGCAAGCTCTTGTTGAGTTATTCCCTTCTTTTGCCTTAAAGCTCTAATCCTGAGAGCAACTATCCCCATGCAAAGTACCCCATAGAGTAATTGTCTACGAATGTGGGCATACCGCAAGACCAACTATTGTTACTTTTTAAGTGTCAACGGACAGGGAAAATGTCATGGGTAAGAGTGCTATTTTGGACAGGGAAAATGTCACCCCTCAGTACCCGCAGTGACGATATGCAAAGGTGATTTTTCTTTTTTCTTTCTTTTTTCGTTCCACCTCCTCCAGGGGTGATCAGGAGCTGGTATGTGTGGGGTTTCCCTTGCTTTTTCAAGGTCTTTGGCTCCACTTGGGTTTTTCTCCTCCATGGGAGCAGTGATAAATCTCTCAAGCCGGAATATGTTTCCATCATGCTGAAGGGCTATGGAATCATCCAGAAGAGTCAGGATCTCTACAGTAGCGGATCGTTTCAGGAGGATCTGGCGCTTTTTGGCATCCACGGCCATCCATTTTTTGCCTTTCCAGGAGATCGTCGAATCGCCTGAGGCCTTTCGGTTCTCCCTGCGACAGAGGATGTACTCAAGGTCCTCTTCCGACGGCGCGGGCAAAAAGGCCGATTCTTCCTCTTCCGGCGCTACAGCGAATAGGCCGTCGTGCTTGATAACATATGATGCGAGGAAAGCATTGGCCTCATCGATGGTTTTGATCCCCGCTACACGCATATCTACGACCAGGCGGTGCTGCAGAGTGCCCCAGAGCCGTTCTATGCGTCCCTTGGCTTGAGGGGATAACGCCTTGATCGGGTTTATGCCCAGAATTTCCAGGGCCTTGCCGAACTGGGTAAAGGCGACGGACTTTCCTTCGAGTTCATCCTGTACGGTCAGTTTCCCCGACTTTGGGGAAAAGAAGATCGAGTGGGCGTCCGAGTAGATGGACCGAGGAACGCCGTATGTCAGGATCGTTCGCTTGAGGACTTTGAAATACCCATTGAGACGCTCGGTCGGTTCGAGCCACAGGGCTACGACTTTTCCGGTTGCATCATCGATGGCGCCATGCAGGGAGATCATTGAGCCGTTAGAAAGCCAGTCGAAAGGTGACGCGTCGATCTGGAGCATCTCCCCGAAGCGCGGCCT